>JAHQVK010000009.1 GCA_019634385.1 Myxococcales bacterium
CTCGTAGAAGCGATGTCCGGGCGCCTGCGTCGCCGTATGCGGCACGAACAACTCGGACTGTTTTGGCTTCTTCCGCCCCATCGACATCGCTTACACAAGCTGCCATATCGGGGGGCCGTCGTCGATCCTTGGGCTAACTTAACCCTGCCCCTCATCAAATCAACAGGCTGTTAGGCGCTTCGCTCGTCCTTTTTCCGGGGAACGTCTGGACCGGCTTCGCCTTTCATCGGTTGCATACGCCCGGTATGCGCCCTCTTCATCCAGAGCGTTCCACGGAAAAGATACTTCGCGGATCAGCCCACTTTGCCGATGGCCTGCTAGTGCGGACTGGTTACAGAAACCACTTATTCACATTGGACGCCGGTTACGCTGATGACTGGCGTAGGAGCATCGGCTGCGGGACGCGAAACTTGTATTCCAACCTCACGGCTCTGCCCAACAGCAATGACCGAATTCCAAGATATGGGTTGTACGTTAATGGGATTATCGCCAACTAAGGTACCGTTCCAACTGGATGTAATCATCCACCCATCCGGAAGTTGAAAGTCTACACTCCATCCATTGATAGAGCTATCACCAGCGTTCGTAAGCCTGACCACTCCCACGAACCCGGTGTTCCACTCACTGGACAGAACAAATTCACATTGCAGCCCACCAACTCCTGGCTCCGGTTCTGGTTGAGGCTGAGGCTCCGGCTCTGGCTGAGGCTCCGGCTCTGGTTGAGGCTCCGGCTCTGGTTGAGGCTCCGGCTCTGGTTGAGGCTCCGGCTCTGGCTCTGGCTCTGGTTGAGGCTCTGGCTCTGGTTGAGGCTCTGGCTCTGCCCCACCAGAGGGCTCACTTCCCCAAACGAGGTCGTTTCCGGTATAAAGAGTAATCTTGGGAGCATTTACGAATCCGCTCCCGTAGCCTTCCCATGATGGATCACCAGGATTGATCCAGTGTGCCGCATCACTATTCGTGGGAAGAGAAATTCTAAATTGTACCTCCCGCCGGGCTTCAATCACTCCTCCAGGGAAAAGATTTTCGCCTTCAAAAGACACCTCCACATAGTATATATTTCTACTTTGATCCCATGCTTGGAGTGAACTTATCAATAGATTTCCCGGACGTCCGGTGACCGAAATATCACTGAGTGAGTAACCTAGATCAAACTCATCAGTCAAATCTACAAAGTAGCGAAGCTTTAAGTTGTCTGCCGCTCGTGCTGGCCAAGCGGTCCGGTTGTGTACAAAAGCGGCAATTTCGATGAAACGTGACGAAGATGCATTCGTCTTAGCTTCTATAAAAAACTCTTGGTCCCGTTGTTCAGGAACAGGGAATTGGCTCTCGGAAATTGGGTTTCCCCCAAAATCTAACCAGAGTCGAGCCACCGCCGAAGTGAAGCCGGCATTATAATCGGTGGCCACTTCGTTCATTACGTAGTCGCTGCGGTCGTCGGCATATGCATCACCGCTGCTTGGGCCACCCACCAAAGCACCCACAAGAAGATGCCGATTATCAGTCGGTGATTGGATATTATTGGACCATGAACCATGGGCGGTTCGATGATGAGGATTCTTCGGATGGTTTTCTCCAACACCAATCTGATAAGACATGTTATTCGGATTATCGCCGAGGATGTATTCGAGCTGTGATACCGCAAAATCATAGTATTTATCAGCTTTGCTATCCTCCGGAAAATTAGCTTTCAGATAGTCAGAATATACCAATGCGATATAAGCGGTATTGGACGAGTATCTATTGGCCCCCCATTGGTCAAGCTGAGCTAAACCGCCAGGCGTATAGGTGACTCGCTCACCGTTGAATCCGCTGGTCCAGTAGTCCAACCATCGTTCAGCACTCTGACGAAATTCTTCTTCGCCAGTGAGCATCGCCAGCAACACGTAGCTACCATAAGCTTTGTCATCCCAAGCATGGGTCCATTTATATTTTTTGTACGGTGTTTGTCCCTCATTGCCTATGAATTGGTAGTCGGCCACAGCTCGGCTAAGATATTTACCTTCACCGGTTGCACGATATAGCCAAAGTGCCGCCCACACCAATTCGTCATTAAACCCACTCCACGACCGATAGAAATTGGCAGCATCGGTGATACAGTCACTGTAGACCCCTCGAGTACTATCGGAACCATCTCCCCATGCGAAGTCATATAGTTGCTCAGCGTGGGTAAGCAAGGTTTGTGAGTAGCTAGGATTATCACTTTTAAAGACCATCGAAATGGCCGCGAGAGCTGCTGCCGTTTCACCAGCTAAATCAGAGCCATAACAGCCATCTCTCACCGCATAGGAGGGACGTGTGGAGGCTGCCCCGACCCCTTCGGAGAGAACTTCTGCAGGGCCCCACCAAGCGTGATCAGCGGTACCATTACCTATCTGGCCATACAAGACATTAGCCTGGGGATGGGCACGCACAAAATAGTCAGCAACAAATTGGAGGTTCCGGCGCATATGATTGAGCTGGTCAGTGCCTGAGTAAGCATTCGGATAATCAACGACTCCCCACGCGAGCAGCGTGGCCGAAGCAGCCATAGGGAAGCCAAACTTGACGTGGTCACCAGCGTCATACCAGCCCCCGCCTAAATTTAGCCCAACATCGGAGCCATCATCAACAGTGGCGTCTCCTCGCCACGCCACTCGATTCCAATCCGGGAGTGGACCCGCTTGCTGTGCCTCATAAAAGTAAATAGACTTCTGGAGGGCTTCTCCGTAGTTCGGGGCAGCAAATGCAGTTGAAGTAATAGCCAAACAGCCTGCGATAACCAGGCCTCGCCTCAACACAAGTTGATATTTCATTATGATACTATCCAGTCGATTAACCATCATATCTATAGTTATTTCTATATCCAGCCGCTCTGAGACGACTGATGACTTTCTTGCCCTCCACCTGCGCGATGGAGGATGCGTTCTCATATGAGTCACATTGCGAAAACAGTAGAAACGGTTTGGGTTAACCCAAACTCTACTCTTCTGCCGCATCCAAAAGCTTTTGATTTATATCGTAACCACCTAGCAACCCTCGGAAAAATCCTCATTACTCAGTTCTAGTGGTCTTTGCCGTGAGCAGCATAAATCCATCCCACGTACGCACAAAAAACCAACGGGCTAACCATTGCTGATTCAAGTTATCGACGCAAGATTTTAAGCTTCTCATTCCAAGCAACCTACCTTTTTGGGCTCAAAAACGGCCCACTCAGGGGGCATGAATGGCAAAAAACCTATCACCACCGTACGTTATTCCATTTTATTGGATACACAAATCAATGGAACTACGTCCGGGTATTACACACAAGAGAAACAGCAATGCCAAACCGCCGCCACATGCGCTGATCACCCAAACAAGCATCGAGTCAAAACACTCCCCAGGGCTTGTACTTAACCTCCGGACCGTGTTCTGACTTATATCCTGCGTTTGTGAGGGTTCGGTGGCTTCGCCACCCTTTCGAGCTCCTCCGCCCAGTAATCCCGTACCCGCCGTCCGGGTCGACTCCTCACACACGCGGGCTACAGCGTCATCTCCACAGCCAGAGTTGAAAGACACGCCCTAGCAGCCGGGCTATGCTCCGCTGCACGACTCCTTGTTGATTCTGAGTGAAAGTGCATTTTGCGGTAGTTCGCCACCAACCTCAAGGATACCCTCAGGGCCGTCTTCACCCTATCGTTGTGTCCCCCGAAAGGCCCGCTGCGCCACTCGTATGGGTAGCTCTATCGGACTGGTCAGCAACGCCTGACGTAGCAAACCCAACCCCTGCCGTATCTGCTGCTCCTTAAACGCTCTCTTAGCCAAATGGGTTAGCTTCCGAGCCACATCAAAATCCACCCTCTCTCGTTCGAGCGGCGTCAACGGAACATCTATAAGGAATCGTTCATGAAGCTGTACGAGGCAATGCCGCACCATCTCCGCCATATCCGAAGGCACGCTCAAACCCCGATGCAGCCGAAAGAGCGCGTCCACAAGCGGGCTATCTATCGTCTCCCCCATTCTTTGGGATAAGCTATCCGCCATTCGGCGCTTTACTCCAGCAGCCTGAGTTGTCGCTTGCCGTCGGGTAATGCCGGTGGGCAGTTCACGGCGGAAGTATAATACCTCTGGTAGGTTCGCGATCACCCACTGCCCGACTAACCTCAGCATCAAGTCATAGTCTTCAAGATGCTCCACCCCCTCTTGACGATAGCCCCCCACGGCATCTATCGCCTCCCTGCGCGCCAAAAAAGCGGCATGTACCACGGCATTACCAAAGTGAAGTGCCCAAGCCACCTCTCCGGGCAGGGCCGGCGTTCGCCATATGGAACCCTGAAAATGCCCCTTAGGGGTAGTACTGGCCATCCAAGCGCTGACCAAAGCCACTTCTGGAAAGTCGTGCAGATAGTTCATCTGCCGCGCAATACGCTGCGTTGGACAAACATCGTTAGCATCCATCCGCGCAATATAATCCCCATGTGCTTCCGCCAACGCTCGATTGAGTGCCCCAACTATCCCCTGGTTATCTTGGTGAACAACCCGAATGCGTTGTTCTTGACCGGCTAAAGCGGTCAAGAGTTCCGGGGTTCGATCTGACGAGCCATCATCCACAACCACAATGTCAAGTTCTCGATATGACTGCGCCAGCATGCTTTGAATTGCCTCAGTGATATACAACTCTTCATTATAGGCAGGTATAATGACAGAGACAACCGGCGAGTTCACTCGAGACGTTCCCTGCCTACTCATCGGTGAGTGGTTGAGCTGGTCTAACCGCTCCCGTGCTTCTGCCCTTGAACATCGTCGCCGTATGGCGCGCCAGTGATCGAGCCATGTCCGCGACGGCGGCTGAGGCGTTGATAGTTGGGTTTGGCTGCCTCCAGCCACTTATAGCGCCGCTCGATCTTGGGGCGAAACGGCGGTCAACTTCTTTGGCTGCTCTACCCGCAATCGTCCCCAACGCCCTCGGAGAACCTGTTCTGGCTCAACATACATGCCCCAAAAACCCCCTTCTTCTTTGGCTTGTGCTCTTACCACCACCGACAGATGTAAATGGGGTCCAGTGACTCGGCCCGATTGCCCTACGCGACCAAGCTGCTGACGGCACCGGATTCGTTGCCCCACGGATACTGCTCGCTTAGACAAATGAAAGTAGAGAGAAAACAAGCCCCGTCCGTGATCCACCACCACCGTTCCCCCCGTTACAAAGTGCTCCGCAGAGAGCACCACTCGGCCATCCATCACCGCCCGCACCGGTACCCCCACCTTGCCTCGGTAGTCGGTACCATAGTGCCTGCTCTGCAAAAGACCATTAAAGACTCGCTCCGTACCGAAAGAGCCAGTCACCCGCATGCGCCTCAGAGGCTGGCACATCCGGCTCGGCAACGGTTGATAGGTCGGTGCTGAAGTCCACAAAGCAGCCATATCTTGCTGCTCTTTGTCCAGGCGAGCTTGAAGCGCAGCAGGCCGGTCTTGCGCGGTAAATTTAGGTTTCACGGAGAGCGAAGACTGTTGCCAGCGGCGGCTACTAACGGTCATCATCACCTTCGTAGTCCGCCCCGCAACCTGAACCCGCACTGGGTGCTGACCAGCCTCGGCCTCAACCGGTACCGCCACATAGCCAACAAAACGACGGGCTTTGCCCTTTTTAGCCATGGATTGGGATAGACCAGTAAGGACAAATCGGTTGCCCATAAATGAAACCTCAGCCGTTGTCCCTGTCCGGTTGGGAGTCACTACCCATACTCGAAACATATCCCCAGGGCGGACCCGTTGCGGCCGCAATTTCGCTACCGGTTCGGCTTGGACAACCTCCGGTGACATCCACAACACACAACCGATGAGTGTGGGCAGAGCAGCCCACAACCTTTGACTATATCCGACCATTGACCCGAATGGCGCCCAAAATGTCGCGCGTAGCGGCTGAGCGATTGAGCGTGTAAAAATGAATCCCTGGCGCGCCACCCTGAATCAGTCCGAGCGACTGAATCGTGGCATGAACCACCCCAAGCTCTTGGACCCGTTCCGGGGAGTCCGCCCGCTTTTCGAGCGCAGCATATAAATCAGAGGGTATACTTGCCCCGCACATCGCCGTAAATCGTTTGATTTG
The DNA here is from genome assembly GCA_019634385.1 of Myxococcales bacterium. GTDB lineage: Bacteria > Myxococcota > Kuafuiibacteriia > Kuafuiibacteriales > Kuafuiibacteriaceae > JAHQVK01. The sequence goes on from JAHQVK010000009.1 coordinate 6,068, forward strand.
CTCAAAATTCTGAACGGGCATAATACCAGGAATGATCGGCACATGAATACCTGCCCCTCGGGCTCGGTCCACAAAATCGAAATACACCCGGTTATCAAAGAAGAGTTGGGTGATCAAAAACTCGGCCCCGGCATCCACCTTTCGCTTGAGAAAATCGAGGTCTTTCTCGAGCGAGGGGGCTTCGATATGCCCTTCCGGATAACAAGCCCCCCCCAGACACACCCGATCGCCATAGCGATTCTTGAGAAATGCGGTGAGTTCATCCGCGTATCCAAAGCCCCCCTCCGCCTTAGCGAATATCTTTTGGCCTTTAGGAGGATCCCCTCGGAGGGCCAGGACGTTGTGAAGTCCATTGGCCATCGAACTATCCACCATCTCAGCAAGTTCGTCCCGGGTTGATCCCACGCAGGTCAGGTGAGTCATCGCATCAATCTTAAGTTCCGACTGAATACGGTGACTTATGTCCACCGTTTTATTGCGAGTTGAACCACCTGCACCATATGTAACCGACACATAAGATGGTCGTAGCTCCACCAGCTCTTTAAGGACCGACCACAAGTTCTCTTCTCCGACCTGCGTTTTGGGAGGAAAAAACTCGAAAGAAAATAGGAGCTCGCCGCTATTTAGCTTGTCGCGTATCAGCACTTCGCCAAGGTCCCGGGCTCAACTCAGCTCGTCAAGATGCAAGTGTCTCCCCTTTGAACTGGGCCCCTCCTCAGTTAGGGCGTATCTTCAAACGCCGGACCGCGTTCAGACTTGCTTCCTGCGGCGCGCCACCCTGAATCAGTCCGAGCGACTGAATCGTGGCATGAACCACCCCAAGCTCTTGGACCCGTTCCGGGGAGTCCGCCCGCTTTTCGAGCGCAGCATATAAATCAGAGGGTATACTTGCCCCGCACATGGCCGTAAATCGCTTGATTTACTCAAAATTCCGAACAGGCATAATACCAGGGATCCCCCCCAAAGGGCCAGACGTTGTGAAGTCCATTGGCCATCGAACTAGGTGATTGTACTCCACCTCTCTTTATCTACCTTTTTATAGGCAAAAGTTGATCTGACACCGCGGGTGTTCTACCCGGCCAGGTCAAAAGTTGATCTGACACCGCGGGTGTTCTACCCGGCCAGGTCAAAAGTTGATCTGACACCGCGGGTGTTCTACCCGGCCAGGTCAAAAGTTGATCTGAACCCGCGGGTGTGCGCTACGGCCAGGTCAAAAGTTGACCTGACCCCACGGGTGTTCTACCCGGCCAGGTCAAAAGTTGATCTGAACCCGCGGGTGTGCGCTACGGCAAGATCATCGTCAACGAATCAGGACTCGGTGCGATCTTCGACTGGGAGACCGCCCACGTCGGTGAGCCATTCAAACACCTGGCTGACCCCAGCGATACATCGGCGAGCCTTTCCGCCAAATAATGCCGTCCAGCAGGTAATGAGTAATCTGCGGCACAGCCAACAAGCCCACCAACAATGCGAAGGGCAACGGCCCCAGGGTTATACCTGGTGACATCGAGTGCCACACCCATGTATCCCACAACCACTCCTCAGCAACCGCCAAGCCCACAACCACTCCATAGAAAACACCTGGTGGTTGCCACCATACCCCTTGCGGTCTCAGTACCCATATGAAGCTGAGGTACGGAATTCCGTGAATCAGTACATTGGTCACCGTAAATGCCCAATCCGAATTAGTGCCAATGATACCCGTCCACCAACATGCGGCGGTGCTTATCACCACCAACCCCTTACCCCACGCTGGTGTAGCGCCCCGGTAGTAGAGGTAGCCTTGGCGGATGATAAAGCCAGCCAGTGTGCCCACATAGACCAGCCACAATACTTCTACCCACCACAGAGATATCCATCCACCAACAAAATCTCCAGAGATAAACCAGTCATATTCTCTCGGTAGATAGGCATGCCACCATAAGAGTGGGTAGAGCATACTTATATAGATGGTCGCGCAATCAATCCGGCGATCTATGAGGGCAAGGCCAAGCTCTTTGCGTTGATACAACGCCACCCAACCTGCTTGTTGTCGTACAAAATGAAACACCGCGAGGTATGCAAGGCAGCGCCAAAACAAGGCAAAAGACCACCAAGCAATCACCGAACCAAGGCCCCAAGCCATCAGGGGCAGTAACCATAACCATCTTCGCCAAACGCATCGACCGTTGGGATCCAAGTACGTCGGATACAAGGTGGACCACACATGGGCGACATCTACGCCTACAATCAGGACCAGCCACCACCGGCCAGACGTTTCGCCGGTGGGGGCCCACACCGGCTCCATCAACACCAAAAAAAGGGCACACGCGGCCGGCAAGCCAAAGATACAAACATCAGCACCAGGAGAAATGAGCCATGCTCTGGATGACCGACAAGCACCCCTGCACTGCGAGTCCGTCCACCCCGCACCATGGGTTCCCATCAACGCAACTCCACCGGACGGGCACCCGCCCGAGCCACAAGTACCTCCCGAGCGGCACGAACCCCATGAAAAAAAGCCTCTTCAAACAAGGCCACCCCACTCAGATCTGTATGAGCAAAATGTACCACCCCCTGGGGCTGAGCGGCCTGGACTCGAGCTGCACTGGTTCGTACCCCCGGCTTCGGCACCGGCATAGCATGCCCCCAGCGACGAACATCTATCCGGCGAACACACTGGCGAATATCCGGATGAACCGGTTCGAGATCACTCATGACCACTTCCACCGCCTCCTTCCACGTCAGCGACATGAGATACCGGCGCTGCTTTCGAAGATCTGGCCCCACCAGCGGTAGGTACCATGTCCAAGTGGTTGGGCCAGCATAAGGTCCTCTCTGATGAGTTGATACCACATAGCCAAGAGAGGCACTTCCATAGATCACATTATCCCAGGCGGTTTCGGCTCCCATATAGGCTGGTCGACGATGTAAATGTATGTTTGCGACCATCCAAGCGCTGGTATCGAGGCTGAAGGTATCTTTAGAATGCGCCAACAATCTCGGCTTCAAAAAGCTAGGTAACGCATAGATGACCCGATCCGCCCACCATCGCTCCACCCCCTGTTCGCTGATAACCTCAACCATAGAGCCTCCCTCAGCAACCGAAGGCCAAATGCGCGTCACCATACATCCTCCGCGAAAGCGGGGCCGCCCCATCTCGGGCGTGGATCCATCACCAAGTCCCGCTGCCAAGTGACGAACCAGATAGGCATTACCTTCGGGCCAGGTTAGCCAGGGAGGATTCGGTATATCCGGACCCAGCAACCGAGCGGCATGATAGTGTATACCATACCATGCACTCGTTTCTTCCACACTGGCTCCGTAGTCATCCCTAGTGGCATAGTTTGCCAGCCAGCGCACCACCGGATCGTTAAATTTCTCCCGGTCCAGCCAATCGGCGAACGTATATCTATCTAGAGCTAGATAACTTGGATCCTCACTGCAAGCAGCGATCGGTAACCTAAACACCCGACGGGCATCCTCACCCCGAAGGCCCGCATACCCTCGAACTCGGCGAAAAAAGCGATCTACTTCCGCCAGTGAGCTCTCCGCAACCCCCATGGTGGGGACCAAACCGGGCTGCCACATCCCTCTCAGACACACGCGCTCACGAGGCATCACACACCGCATATCTTCCCGATAGTTTGGCGTTCCTTCCTCATCAAAAGATTGGACACATCCGGCATCATTGAGGAAATGAACCAACTCAGGCTGATCAAGCTGGGGTGCAGGTAGGTAGTGCGCCCCCCAAGGATAGCCCGCGGCACCCGATGCTACCCCTGCCGATGTCCCCCCTGGCACCGCTTCCAGATCAAGTACCACAATATCTTGCACACCTTCTCGCCTCAACATCCAACCAGCTGATAGTCCCGACACTCCACCCCCGAGAATGAGTACTTCCGTGCGGTACTCAGCGCGATTGGTGGGCGCTGGACAACGGGTCTCCGATCGCAAAAAGTGGTCCCTCTGTTGTTGTCCTTGAGGTCCTATGCGCTGAAGTTGATGCCCCCGTCCATAAGCGGGATCAACAAACTGCCCTTCACATGATGGGTCCCTGGCATATGACCCGCATCCACTTATCCCAGACCATCCGGCCACCGAGGCCCCTAAGAAGGTATGTAATAGATCTCGCCGTGTGCTTTCCATATCAATCTATTGCCAACGTGACCATTCCGTCCCATAAATTTGCACCAACACTTGGTTATCAAGGCGATTCGCCTCCGCCTGTACCGGACCCATATCCTCCGCAAACACAAAAGCAGAGCGTAAAACGGCATTGTTAATATATCTTAACTGGCTCTGGGGCGTGCGATGGGCAGACAGCTCCGACGGCGGCTCAAAACGATGATGAGCAGCCAAGAAAAAGCCCCACTCGCCAAACGATGGCACTGCAACATGAAACGCTGACGGATATAAGGAGGAGGCCATCAGCGTTTCATAGATACACCAGTAACTCAGCCGGGCATAAAGGGGTGAGGTGGCTTGTACCACCATAACTCCGCGCGGACTGAGAGCAAACTTCGCGAGTTGATAAAACCGCGTCGTATATAATTTTCCCACCGCATAAGTACTTGGATCCGGAAAATCAATTATCATCACATCAAACTTAGGTATTGGTTGTCCCTCCAGACCCTGCTGATGGCGCTGTTGAAGCCAAACCATCGCATCTTGGTTGATGACTCGAAGGCGTGGATCATCAAATGCATATTCGTTCAGCTCGGTGAGCCACGCATTTTTGCGGGCCAAGGTAGTGACTGCGGGGTCGAGATCTACTAGCCAAATCTCTTTTACATCCGGATATTTACGTATCTCCCTAACCGCCAATCCATCCCCCCCACCCAACACCAACACCCGCTTAGTGGGCTCTCGCCATTGCGCCATCGCAGCAAAAGCAGGATGCACCAACGCTTCGTGGTAGCGATGCTCGTCATAGCTTGTGAACTGTAAATGACCGTTGAGATACAACTGAAACCCGTTGCGCCCTCTGGTCATGACCAGTCGCTGGTACGGGGTTTGTTCAGCATAGATGATCGGCTCAGAATATAGTTGTGCCTCTGCAAAAGATATGATAGCATCACTACCCATCATACCCGCGCCAAGGAGCAAAAAGACTATCCACCCCTGAACTTGAAGCCAGCGCGCCATTCGAGGACGACGAAATGCATCTTTCAATATATATGTGCATCCTAACGCCACCAAAGCGTTCATCATCCCAACCACAAAGCCCCCACGGATCAACCCTAATTTAGGAACCAAAAAGAGCGGGAAGGCTAGGGAAGCCAGTAAGGCTCCTAGATAATCAGCAGTTAAGACTCTGGACACCAAGGCTTTGAACTCATATCGATCTTGCAAAATCCGCATAAGCAAGGGGATTTCCAAGCCAACTAAGAGGCCAACCACAAAAACCTGGCCATACAATAGTACCCGAAACCATGCGATCCGTGGAAAAGCCAAAAACAGCACCGCACCCGACCCTCCGCCGATGAGAGCCACCGCAATCTCCGTCGCGACAAAGCGGGCACACAGATCATGATGTATCATGTGAGATACCCATGCGCCGATCCCCATTGCAAATAGATATACACCGATCACGGTGGAGAATTGGGTCACCGAATCCCCCAGGACATAGCTAGCCATCGTGCCGGCCAAAAGCTCGTAAATCAGCCCACATGTGCCAATAACAAATACAGTGAAGAGGAGGGCGCCTGCGGAAGGACCAGAGGGAGATGTCAAGATCCAACCGCCGAAGCGATAATGATGCTCAAACCGATCACTACGCTACCCAGGACAATACCTACCGCAACGTTGTCATCTTCCGCGAGTTCCTTGCGTAAAGAAAAGGGGGCAATGCGCTCCATGACCAAGAATGCCACCATGAAAATACCCACACCCACCAGTGAAAACACGATGGATGCCGTCAGATGCCCTAATTGCGTTTCCCAATACATATCATTTGCCTCCTCTATACCCAGAGCCCCAGAAAAAGATGTTTCCACCACGACGACCAGAACGTCCGTAGTGTCCGTACACCGGTCGTTGGTCGGTCTCCGAAAATATGATGCCCCGACTTTCAACGAGTAAGTAGCCGAGAATGACAATCACCCCAACCATTCCTTGTATTATGCCCATTTATTACTCCATTCCTCGGATTCACCCCAACGCCGCGTTTCGAAACCCAGATACATCAATCCCCAAACCCCAGGCAGAACCCAAAGGAAAAATAGAGCGGCAAATAAGTGCCATCCCATAAAGACATCCGCCTCCACCTGCACCTGAAATTGACTCGGAACCACATACCCCGCACCAAACCAAGACGGAGTCAGGCGAAGCTCATAGTTGCCAGGTAGCACCTCACCGAGATATACGGTGCGCTCAGCAATCCCATGTCCATCACTTTCGAGCATCACCCCAAACTGACGGGAACGCATGGTAAGTACTTCTGATAGCACCCCATCTAGATACATAGCACCTGCCGGCAACCTTCCCAGGGCACGGATGGCCAGGTTGCTCTGCTCTGGTAGATCAAATTGTAGAGCGGTTATCGGTTGTCCCTGGAGTGCCTGACGACGCTTGGCACTCGAGGACCCGGTATCTTCAAAGCGTACGAGGGTGTCAATGAGGGAGCTATGATCCGCCAATAAGCTTCGACCAAGACTGATAACAAGCAGTAAAACGGTGGCGACCACCGCTAATTGCACCATCGCTCGCAGAGATGCTACTCGGGGATTCGGTTGATGGGGCGCTATGCCACGAGGCGGTGGTAGTGGCTCAGAAAGGGCAAAGGCAGTCTCTACTTCTTGAGGCCTCAGATATTGGCCTAGGGAGTAGTTGACCCCGGTACCACTACGCTCTTCGCTAAGTATCTGAGGTGGCTTGACGTACTCCAGGGCTGAGACGCGATCACCTACCGCCACCTTCCAGTAGAATTCCCCGCGTAAACCATCTACGCGTGCCGAGGCTGTGGAAAATAGGTCAAACTTAGCTCCATTTATGAGGATATATTGAGCGTCCGACGCCTCCTCTATACTCCCAGCGCTCACCGGTAAAAACAGCGTCCAATGCCCTTCACTTTCGACTAGCCAGCACCAGCCACCTTGCTTTTGGTGCAGTAAGTATTCCTTCCAGCCGTAGGTCATTCCCTGAACGCGTGTACTCTTTGCCAACATCCCATAGACGGTCCATCTCACCCCCGAGAGCTTGCCCTGCGTCCCGAGTGCCAACCGACCTTCCGGTATCCAGGTCGATTGGGAGGTTAATAGATAGAGTTCATTCCCTTTTGTGCAATCAAGGAGTGAACCACATGAAGCACATGTCACCCGTACGGACTCATCAGGCTTACGAAGCTCAACCGCCGCACCACAGTGGGGACAATTGAGCCCCACCGCAAGTGATGCATGAACCGGATGATCTTCGTTGATCGGTTCATCACCATCAATATCTATAGACAATAGCTCCTCAATACTCAGCTCACAGCCAAGAAAGAAAGCTACCGGCTCCCCGCCTTCAAAATTGATGGTACCAAAACGCCCATCAGCCCCTTCTACGTCCGCATAATGGAACTCATCATCGGGCATAGTACGAAAGGGAACCTCCCCTCGCATTGCTACTAGTCGTGCGTTGTTTTCCTCCACAACCCTGAGGGACATATCATTTACTAATAACGGTCCCCCAACCACAATTTCGGTTGAGGGGGGCAAGCCGATCAAACTTCGACTGAAGGTTAGAAACACTCGCCCTTGGGCTTCAACAACCCATCCCCAAGCACCATCTTCGAAACTCACGTACCATTCGTTCCACGGGCCCGAACCGTGGTCGTACTGGAGCTGACCTACCACCGTAAAGGAGCGCTCCCTCCACTGTCCAATTCGCCCCACCGAAATAACTGAGGGCACAGTAGCTAGAGGAGCAACTTGACCAAGAATTTCGAGCTCACCAATATCCTCTCCGAGCCGCGCCACCGCGGTTTCGCAGTAAGAGCACACCGATATGAGAGAACTTCCGGCTTTGAATTCAACCGTCCCGCCACAATTGGGGCATTGAATAATTCGAGCGCCCATAGCGGCTCGAGTGCGCCTACCATCTGTCGTTGCTCAACGCAACTTATGACCAGACGTCATGAACGCTATGCACGTTTTTTGGTTAACAATCTTCTTGTTTGCGCTGAAGTTCTGTCAGAAAGTTTTGCATGCTCACAAGAATCTGCCCAATGGCCGTGGATGGTCCGAGGCTCTCCCGCTCCGCGGTGCCTTGTATATTGAGATACAATCGCTTAAATTGCCAGAGCAATTCCCGCTGCTGCAAGTCAATTTCAGTGAGGTCTACCAAAGCCACATCATTCGGATGATGGATAACTTCCTCCAGCCACGCAACCACCGCACCGTCTCCCAAACCGGACCGGGCCAGGGTGTGATTGAGGCGCTTGGCGTATGCTTGGATAGTCACAGAACGCTTGGATGTCTCATTCTCCAGGATACCAATGGAACTACGCAACACCTCAGCACACTCTAAGAGGGACTGTGCGCCCTCATAAAGTCCGCGCACAAGAGCCTGGCGATTGGAGTAACCGTGGAAGGTTGTGCGCCGCAATCCGGTTGAGCTGAGCACCTTCGAGGCCGCAGAGAGTACCGGCTCACGGTAAGTGTCCACCTCTACCTGCAGCGCTGCTTGGGTATCTCGGAGATTTCGACCGGAGCCTCGAAACTTTCTCACTCGCAGAGCAACGATGGTGTCCGCAATCGACAGAATCTGGCCCAATTCACCGAGATCAGCGTCCTTCAGATTGGACGGATATCCAGTGCCATCAATATTCTCATGGTGTTGGGACACAGCATCAAGCAGGCGCTCCGGCAGTCCCTCACATTCTTCGAGGATCATTCGACTCACGACGGCGTGGCTTTGCAAAGCCTTCCACTCTTCGGGGTTGAATAGTCCTTTTTGGGGTCCTTCCAACACCTTAGCGTCCACGTGGAGCATCCCCATATCCCGACAAACAGCCGCAAAATATAGAATCGGTAGCTCTTTTTCCTCAAGCCCCAACTCTCGTCCAACCAGGACCGCAAACCAAGCTCCCAAAAGCGTCTGATCCATAGTTATCGGCTGACGAATCGCCATCACCGTCAGCTTTTGCGAAACCAGCATAGGCAACTGCATTCGGTTCGCAATTTTCTCAAATTCACTCACGAAACGTAGGTTTTCGTGAGCTTGTTTGACATCCGAAAACCGCCGAAGTACGTCGTGGAATCGCCGGAAGAGTGACGATGCGCCTAAGACACTATCGATCTCTATATCTGCATCCAGGGGTCGGGTCAGTTTGTGCCGAATGAGACGGCGAACAGCCTCATAGTCGATCGGGGTACCCTTCGTAATGATGAGGTTACCGTCCGTATCATAGATATCGCTAGCCGCCCGAATCAAACGCTGCTCATTGATCGCAGCCAAGTGCTGGGCGTACGCATTGCTCCCGGTCCAGCTTAACCGCACCTCTCGTACCTCTTTACTGTGCATCACGCCTCAGAGGGGAAGTCGGCCTTCTACTGAAAAACTAAGAGCCAAAATCACAGCAAAGGGCCCCCTTGTACCGTCAAGATACGCTAACATAGCCACGATGCCCACGTCCCCCATTATCCACAGTGAATATGGTGAGATCAGGGAACTTATATTGTATGCAGACGCGGTTGAAATCGTGGAAATCCGGTCGGTGATTCTCCCGTTCGGTACCGTAGAAGTTCGCATCCCCTACGCAACCCCCACCTTAGATATTCTGTCACTCCAGTGCTTGAGCGTTAATGCGCACATACAAACCATGAGTTGTGAACAACTAGGGAAAGATCACCATCCGCCAGAAGACGCTTCGTCCAGTAAAGAACGTATTCGTGAGTTACGCAGCCGGGCCCTGGGCACCCAAGCCCTCCTTGATTTTTTGGAAAGCTTAGAACCCGATGATGACCCCCCCACTCTCCAAACTGAAGCGATGTGGCAATCTTTTACCCATATTGTTCATGCTCGAGCAGATGCGCAATCGAGACTATCCGCTTATCAAGCTGAACTCGACCAACTCACCGCACGTGCCTCGCCCCACCCACCACCACTCAATGCCTCCACCCTAGTTGTTACCCTGACCTCGGTCCAATCGGGCCCTACCCAACTCGCAATCCGCGCCCGCCACGGATGGGGGACCTGGCGCCCACGTTTCCATATATATATGACAAAAGATGAGCCAAAGGTTGTCATGGAGGCTGACATCTGGCTTGAACTGCCCGTACCCTTGAAGGCGGACGAGCTCCACCTCGTTCATCATCCCGCGCCCCCAACTCACCGACCGTTTGTCCCCGCTCCGTGGACTATTGGTTCCAACCCCGTGTTTGATGAACGAAGCGTTGAGCTTTATGCCCAAGGTACCAAGGAGCGAAAAAGGCCTCGTCCCTCCGCACAGAAAGCCCCCGCCCCCTTGAGCACCCGCGGGCCCAAAACCCCTTTTCCGCGGGATATCTATCCGACAAGATATCTGCGCTCGGTGGCTCTTGACAGCTCCCAACCTCGGGTCGTTCTAGAGCCCGAACCAAGCCTTGTAGAAAAAAGATACATTTGTCGGCCAGCAATTAACCCCTATGCCCATATTCAGCTAGCTATTGAACCTCACGAGGATGCTATATGGCCTGGAGGCTGGGTCGATTTCAGCTTTGATGGTCAGCGACACCCCCCGACCCGGATGGATAGCGCAAAAAAGGGTAGGCCCTGGACTTGGCACCTGGGCCCGGAACTTCGGGTACATACTCAGCGATCGGTCACAATCGAGAGGGTGATCAAAGGCGGTCTTCATCGAGATGAAGTTCACCAAGTGAATATCCAAACCGTCGTACGAAACCAGCTAAACCATCCGATTCATACCATTATAGAAGATCAAATTCCCAGTTCTACGGACCCTCGTCTCTCTGTACAGCTCGTAGACACTAATCCCCAAGCCTCCCTCACCGACTCAAAAGGCGTGTTACGATTTATTCTTGAACTAGCAGCTCAGGAAAAACAGACGGTGAGCTTTACTTATACCATCAGTTCTCCCCACAACTATCGAATCATCCAAACCCTAGGAAGGAGTTCCCCTTGAAACTTCCTCTCCGAATTCCCCCCGCCCAAGCGCCCATATCTAAGGCGATCATCTACCCACAAGGTGCTATACTAACCCGCCGGTGGTGCTGGACGCCCACTAAGACTGGGCCACAGGTCGTCGCCTTGCCCCTCGCCCCGGACACACAGACCAAGCAAGTCCTAGCCGAACTACAGCTTAGTCATGCAGGAGGTGATTATCCATTGGCTATTCGTGACCTACAGCCGTTCACTCCGTCCTCGGTCTCGGTGGCCTCTACACCAATGGTGTCTCCCTCTCCAAAGATTACCAACCGTTTGGTTGAGCAACAAGCCACTGTCGCTCGACGAAACATCGCCCGAACATGGAATCTGCCCCACCCCCCCCTTAGCGAGTGGACCAAGTTTTTTGCCCAATATGAAGCCGCCAAAACGGAAATATCCCTCCAAGAGGCATCCGTATCCTTGGCAGCTTCCACCGCAACACTATCGTCGGATAACTACGTAGCAGTCACATTTGAGGTCCCGAGCTTCCCCTCTATTTCAAGTCTCCATCTCACCCTTCAGTATCCCACGCAACTGGCCTCATGGCGGCCAATATATATCTTGCGGATTATAGACAAAGAACCCTTACTCGTAGAGATCGACCTGCATGCGCGCCTTCAACAACGTACTGGAGAAACATGGAAAAACGCAGAACTAAGGTTCTGTACCTCACCTCCCTCAACACCCTCTCCGCCCCCTCCTATCGGGCGACTCCTCCTCAATGGCTTTCCAACCCCCCCTCACTTGAATGAAAATACTTTTGACCGCGTGGTCCGCAGTAGTCAGCCGCCACAGTCCCACAACGAGTTTGAGGCCCAACCATTATCCCTTTTCGGGGATGGCAGAAGCCATCAACTCATGCTCCACCAAGCATCCTTCACCGGCGAACTTAAGCATGTGGCCTATTTTCATGGTCCACAGGAGGTCCGAAAGACTATCCGAGGCATCGCCACTGCAACCCTTCCTCCAGGACTTGCACATATTCGGTGGCTGGACACAGTCTACGGTCCCATTCCGTGGCCGGGTAGTATTCAGTCTGAATCCCTAGAGGTGGATCTAGGCTCCGATCCTCTCATAGAAGCAGACCACACCATAGAGCGTGGGACACCCCGAGCGTCCCGAGGCTTCAATCGTTGGGAACATCAATTTGCGTGGACTTTGAAACTCACCAACCACTACCAGCATCCGGTGGAGATAGAAATCAGGGGTCAACTTCCGGTGGCAACATCGGGAGACGTCGAGGTGGAGATTCATCAGATACCAAGGACCACCACTGTGGACCCTCATACTGGTTACACACTCTCCACGCAGGCTATTCCTGCCGGAGCCACGCGAACGCTACACTTGAATTGTAGTATACACGCCCCCCGCTCCGTGACCATAGATGCCCCTCCGACATGAATCCCTACATAACGCTCGGTGTGTCTTCAAACTCATCCCCAAACGAAATCCGTCGGGCATACAGACAGCGAGCTCGAGCGACCCATCCGGACCGCCCGGAAGGAGATCACAACGCATTTCTAGCCGTACAGGCCGCGTACCGAGCCCTCACCGAACCCGAGCTATGGAGCCGAAGCCAAGGTTGCCCTGACCTTGCTATGGCAATCGCTGAAGCTGAGGAGCGCCAGAATGCCAGGCGACAGCGTCGCCGTCGGCGGTTGCAACGCCTATACAGCAGCAATCACCTGGGTTAAACCATTTTCCTGCTGCTACGCCGGGCTATGCCCAGCTCCGCGACCCCTTGGTGATTCTTACAGAATCAATTCAAGTGGTCTTTGCTGTATCACCACTCGTAGCCCACCTAAAAATAGAAATGGAAACCTCCGGAGCCAAATATGTGCGGCCCGACATAGAACACGGCGGACGAATCCCCCCCCGCAAATCCGAGCCCTAGGGTGAAATCGAGCGCCAAGTTCCGAAAAAGAAACGCCCGAATCCGAGAGCCACCATCCCCGTGGAAGTTAAAAAAGGTACTATTATCTGTCGCTTCACTGAAAGAAATACCCAATCCTCCGCCCACAGCAAGATCAACACCCGCACGCGACAGCAGCTTGAACCAAAAGCGTCCACCTAAAGCAAACTGTACCGCCCCATTCCCTGCCCCGCTGTAGGAAACACCAAACGTAGGGACTATCTGAAACGTACCCAAGTCAATATCCGCAGATAATTTCGGCACCGAGTCATAGATAATGGCGGACAGAAACTCGGCACCAACCCCGATACGTAGTTTATTGGAAGAATTACTACCATTGCTACCTATCTCACCTGAGGAGTTCACGCTTGTTGAGCTCTGCCGGCTTCCCCCTATACTGTCATCATTGGTGGATACGGCATAAGGTTGGGCCATGGCCCAACGCTCTGCTGACGCTCCCAAAGCCACCACCATAAGGATGGTTACACCCACCCTGAAGAGCGCCCCCGTACCATCGTGAACCCGCCCGAAATGACTCGACAGGGGTTTTTTCGCCCATTGTCGGACGCGGCAGTAAATCGTCGAGGCTTGTTCAACCATCTGGTGTCGAAATAGTCGCTTACGTAGAGTATTCATGATAATTTTCAAAGATAGACCCCGCTATCCGGAAGCCTTAGAGCAAAGACCACTTGAATTGATTCTGTTAGAATCAACAAGTGGTCGCGCAGTTGGGCATCGCCCCGCGGAGAAGCAACCACTTGGGTTCAACCCAAGTTCTTTCTGCCGTATCGCCTCTTGCAACCTAGTTTCGCAGCTGAGTGGCCAACGTCCGCGATAGACCCCGCTATCGCGGAGCCGGAGTATGGCCTCTTGCCACCTAGGCACACGGCTGAGCGACCACAGTGTGCAAAAGGCTTTCCCTTCCGTCCAGGGTGTCGGTGAAGATGCTGCATACGGGGGATGCAACCGACGAAAAGCAAAGCCGACCAGGGCGGTCCACGAAAAGACCAGCCACTGCAGGATTGCTCGGCCAGATCAACCGGCTGCTAAGTTCTCCGTAGGTGCCTTGAAAGGCACCGACAAAGCAGCAAATATTTCTCACTTTGCTCAGCCATCCCGCTGACGCGCATTTATTGCACTCAATTGAGCCTTGGAACTATTCGTGGTCAGGCGCACTTTCTCAAAAGCTTAGTCGGCCCGCGCCTCTTCACCCGGGGAATCTTTCTGGGAAATATTTTTGACCCAACCCGCCTATTATCGATTACTTAGCCCCATTTTGCGGCCTCCTCATAACATCTCACACCGCAGAACGACCCAAACTATTCATCATTCAGTCAATCAACCGCTTGCTCGGGTGTGTCTCCAAACTCCGGATGCGGAGATGACGCTGTAGCCCACGGGTGTGAACTCCCAACATCTATGGCTCGACCTCATCACGACACACCTACGAGAGACCTCAGCAACAACCGAGCAGAGTTGACAGAGGTTGATCCAAGATGAGCAGTTCTATCTCAATACCAGGAAAGCATAGAGGGTGTTTTTCCTTAGCGTTTCTAACTAAGGGTAAAAACATGCCCGAGGTGTCTGTTATGGAGCCGCCACCATCCAGTATTAGTGATGGCTATCCTTCTTGGTGCCGGAACTCAGCATGAGGTTTGCCCCATCCGTCCCTCGTTTCTTGCGTGAGGCAATTTCACATGAGCTCGAATCAAACGAGCATATTCGATGGCTGGGCATGCCCAAAGCGGTTTTCTTCACCCCCACAACCACCGGAATCTTCGTGTTTGGCCTCCCATGGACAGCTATCGCCATTATGATCACCTCGGTGTCGATGAAGGCCTCCCATGGACTCCATCCGAGTACCCTGCTAACCCTTCCCTTCATTCTCGTCGGAGTCGGCATGCTATTGTCACCCATATGTACGTATGCAGGCTCAAAGCGTACCGCATATGTCATCACCCATCGCCGAGCGATTACTTTCCAGGGTGGACGGACGCTCACCATTCGAAGCTATCCACCAGAGAAACTTCAACAGATCTTTCGCACCGAACGGAAAGACGGATCCGGTGATGTCATCATCCAGCACACCGTTTGGCCGGACGCAGACGGTCATCGCCGGTCAGCAAAGCTAGGTTTTTTTCGTATAGCCGGCGTCCGAGAGGTAGAGCGCATGCTCAAAGAGCTGGGGAGACAAGCCACTCAACACAAAGAAATCGGAACCTGGGAGATAACTTCACAATAGACGCAGAAGATGGGGCTTACAGCAGAAACCCCTTGGGTTGAAACAAGTTCCTGCTTCTACGCCGGGCTATGCCCCCTGCGCAACCACTTGTTGATTCTTAAGAACCAACAAGTGGTCTTTGCTGTATATCACCGAACTAGGTCCCGGTGACGTCCTTCGAACATTGAGTGTATGTATCATAGCATGTATTGATCTCCGATTGATTAGCTTCAGAGAGTGCCGCACCCGCCGGACAAGCGCTATTGATGCAGGAGGTATAGTTAGCCAAGCAGGTCCGAAACGCCGCGCAGTTGGGAGGGGCGAGAGGCAAACCACAAGCGACATCTAGCACTTCCGAACTAGACTCAACAGGACAAGCGATAGAGTCACATATCTGCGAATCATCTGACTTGCAGTCATAGATATCACTAACGATATCAGAACCTGTCCCCGTTTCCTCGTTAGGAGACTGGATAACTCCACCTATATTTGTAGAAACTACATCATCATCCCCACAGCTCATGGGAGCGAGTGTGCATAGTAGTAAGACACAACTGTTGAAGATGAGCCCTTTTACGCATCGCATTAACAGAACGATATGTGAGGTGTGTGCAAACTCAAAACCCTTGATATGATCAACATATCAAAACGGCATGTAGATGCAGCTCGTGCGTGTTGTTGGTGATGAGTAGGTGATCCGGAGCGGTATCTATGCTCGCGGGCTCACACCCAGAGGTGGTAGTTGTGAGCGTCAATAAGAGCAGATAGACAGCAGAAATCACTTGGGTTGAACCCAAGTTCCTACTTCTACGCCGGGCTATGCCCAGCTCCGCGACCCCTTGGTGATTCTTAATGAATCACCAAGCAGCCTGTTGATCTAGCCCTGCAGGCATCTATCGGCCGGTCTTTCCGTGAAACATCCTGACCACAAGAAGTCTCTCCTCGGTCGCGTACCGCCAGGTACGCTCCCCTCGTCGTCAGAACGTTTCACGAAAAGCCTGGCTC
>JAHQVK010000102.1 GCA_019634385.1 Myxococcales bacterium
GACTCCTAAAGCAGAAAGCAAACCCTCGACTCCTAAAGCAGAAAGCAAACCCTCGACTCCTAAAGCAGAAAGCAAACCCTCGACTCCTAAAGCAGAAAGCAAACCCTCGACTCCTAAAGCAGAAAGCAAACCCTCGACTCCTAAAACAGATGTCTCAAAAACATCCAATTCCGTGCAACCACAGGAATGAGTCTCACCATGACCTACAGTTGAGCAGAGACAAGGATCGCCAACTGATCCGGCTTGAGACTTGCCACCGGCCCACCGTTGAGCACTTGCGACATGAGAGATATTCGAGCCCCATGCTCCAATACTTCTAAACGCTCATAAGCCTTAGCGAGCGTTCGACCGATCGTCACTGAGCCATGTCGCTCCATCATGACCGCCACTCGCCCCCTGATCATATTCGCTACCGCCTTTGGGAGTTCTACCGAGCCCGGCCGCGTATAAGGCACCGTAGGAACCTCCCCCAGCTCACAAAAAACCTCGGGCATAAGGGGGGGCACAACCGACATACCCGCGATGGTATGCGCCAACGCACAAGGGGGATGAGCGTGAACAATACCACGAACTTGCCGCTGGGTTTGATAGATGGCTAGATGCATACCCATCTCTGAAGATGGCTTGCAACTCTGTCCAGGATACGGGTCTCCCGCCAAGGTACACCTCACTACGTCCTCAGGACGCACCAAACGTTTTGTAGCTCCAGCGGGCGTTATCAGTAGATCGGAGTCTCCAACCCGCACCGAAACATTTCCATCACTAGCCACGATCAAACCCTGTTGATGCATCATACGACACACCTCCGCCACTTCAGCACGTGCGCGCCACAACCCATCCTCAGTGAGATTTTTGTCCACCACAGGGCTTATCTACAGTACAAACGACAATGGCAAAACCCACAATACCGAGGAAATACAGGGTTCAAGCCGGGACCAACCGTATGTATATCATACGTAAACATATCTTTTCTGAACCAGGACAACTATCTCCATGCATGAAAGGACGAAAACCGGCAGTCTGCCCCTGTGACGGGTTTTGGACTCTACGGTCTACTGATCGCACTGACCGCTGATGGGCCGGCGCATACCCCAGCCTCTCAGCCAGCAACCTCCGGGATAGCTCAAGTCGCAAAATTTGTTGTTCCAGAGCCAGTCCCGCCCGTTTTTCGTCCCCCTGATGGAGCCCGAGTATGTAGATATATGCTCCAGGAAAATATACTCACCAGCGTAGACGGGCAGCCCCTGGTCAAGACGGAGCTTAGCCTCGACTACGCGGTGATACACTCAAGCCCTAAGCTCGCTGAGATCCAAACTATTCGAGCTCAAGCTCACGCTCAGCGTAAGGACTACCGAGCCCGACTAGATTCGGCCCGACCGGGAGATATGCTGCGCATCCGTTCGGGATCTGACACACTATTGTTTCCGGACATGGTGGAGGGATTTATGCTCTACGAGCATCCCATAACGGTGAACTTTGATCACCGTACTGCATCCATTGTGGGAGGTACTCAAAAAATACGCGATTCCTACGTAAACGCACACCCCCCGTTTCCTAGAGAGAACCCTTACTACATCACTCGGGCTGACTACATCTTATCTGATACTAATCTTCTTCGTCGGTTATTACCCTCAAACTTTATGCATGTCCCTACGAGCACCGGCACCACCGCCCCCGCCGCAGTCTCGTTATCCATGGAAGGCCTTAAGGCCACCGGCGAGCGCATTGCTCGAGCACAAGCGTGGAAAAACGGTCATCTTTTGGTAGAAATTAAAGAACAATATCAGCCGGACGGGGTTATCCCTAATTTCCCACCGAATCCTCATGGAACTTTGTCCGAACTATATGTCACCGCGCATCAAACTTTCGAAATCATCCCCGATGACCCTTGCGCTATACAAGCAGCCACCAGCAGAACCACTCGATTTAAGCGGACCAGCAAAAGCCAGTCACAAATGATTGAATACAGCCTTATTCGCATGTGGCATCAGAAGCAGAAATAGCACCCAACCCCCTCCCTGGAATGCTGTAGCTCTGATAACTCCATGACGTGCGTTATATCGCGGCGATCGGGTGCCTATGGCTAGCGACCATTGCTCTTGTCCTTGGAGTCGCAGCGGCTCCCCTCAAGACGGCAGACGATCTGACCACACCGGCGATCGACCTCATTTTTGTTGAGCCCCCTTCAACCACCGAATGGTTGTTCGGACAAACGTGGATACGTATTCAAACAAACAACGGCCTTGATGTTGTCTACGATATGGGAAGCATATCACCCAAGTCTTCGTCTTGGATGCATATTTTAAAAGGCCGAACATACGTAAAGTTTCACAGTGTATCCTTCGATGACCTTCGCAAGACCACAAATGAGCATGGCTACACTCTCTATGGTCGCCGGCTAGCCCTCCCCCCTACGATCGCCAGTATCCTCGTGACCAAGCTGAACCTGCAGTTACGACAACCTTCACCGAAATACGCCATGGATCCGGTATTGAACAATCGCCTGCTGCAATGCGCCAATATCCTTGATGAGGCCCTAAACCACGCTTTGTCTCGCCAAGCCAGCCTTCCGCTGTCGGGTACCCGAAGGAGTTGGATACTGGAAGAGCTTCGGCCTTATCCGATTGTCTGGGGACTGGCTGATGTACTCGTCCGCCCTCTGGACGACCAGCCTCTCACCGCTTGGGACGCAGCATTCTTGCCCAACGGCTTTAAGCGCATGATCGACCGGGCGAGCCTAGACGGACGACCATTGGTCTCCTCCGACTACAGGGAAGGAGCAAATCAGTTCCCACGTCCTTCACCAACCTCAACCAACACCCCCTTGTGGTGGATCGCTATCCCCATCGCCATTCTTAGCCGATCGCTTCCCCGTCTTGGAACATTGCTCGGCGGTAGCCTCATCGGTGGTCTCGGTATTGTCGTACTCCTCTTTCAATTCGGTCCTTCGTGGTACGGAATCGCAGATACTTGGTATATTATACTCTTGCCACCAGCTCATATCATACTATCATGTATGGCACTCTCACCATCTCTGTGGCAACGTTCATTTATTTTCCGTATTTCGTATATCACCATCAGCACTATCGCCACCACGATCTTATTCTCGCTCAGTCTCGTGGGCTGGGTTTCACCAGTATCTATCTCCGGGATGCTTGTTAGCCTGAGTATCAATCTTGGGATACTCTTAGGTTATCATCGAGAATTTCGAACCTACCGACAACATCCAGGTGGTCCCCCTCAATCATATCCCCGTCGGGCAATTTCTATGGTAGAACGACGCGCAAACTATATTCATCCCAAGAATACACGGCCGCGGTAGAAAGTTATCGCCCACAGGCAAAAGATTGCTCCCAGTGCAGTAAGACAACTAATCTCAGACACGCCCTGAGGCATGTCTTTACCCTCCGGCTGCGAAGATGACGCCGTAGACCGCGTTTGTGAGGATTCGGCTACGGAGACAGGGTAAGGGATGTACCCGGCCGAGTGGCCCAAAAGGGGGACGAAGTCACCAACCACTCTCACACACGCGGAATACAAGTCAGAACGTAGTCCGGAGGGTAAAGACACGCCCTAACAGCCGGTTGATCTAGCCCTGCACGCATCTATGGGCCGGTCTTTCCGTGAAACGTCCTGACTACCTAGAAGTCTCTCCCCGGTCACGTACCAACAGGTACGCTCGCCTCGTCGTCAGAGCGTTTAGCGAAAAGCCTGGCTCGATAGCTACACTCATGGCCAAATCAACAGGCTGCTAAGAAGCGGTGTTGCGCTCACCAGCTACCAGAGTTATTCATCTGCGCAGCGGTATCGTTTTGACGAGATAACACCACATCAAGCCTCCGATTTTGCCGACGTCCCGCTTCGGTCTTATTGTCTGTGAGAGGACGGTAATGAGCATAACCTCCTGGATTGAGTCGACCCGCGTCGATCTCTCCTCCTAACACTAGATATCGAGCCACTGCACCAGCTCGCGACGCGGATAATTCCCAGTTGGATGGATAACGACCGGAGTGAATGGGGCGATTGTCTGTATGAGCTTCAATCTGCACCGGATGGGTGTGCATCTTCACCAGTCGACCAATAATATCCATCTGCTCAAATTTATCCGGGGCAATATCCGAAGACCCAGAGGCGAACAGGTCATGTACTCGAAGAATTATGTGATCTTCGGTGATAATTAGTTTCATCGCCCCATCTAGTTTTCGCTGCTGAATCATTTGGCGCATCTGAATAATATGGTTAGGGACGTTTTGCTTGGGTGTACTGGGGCTGTCCTGCGATTCCCATTCGATGGGGTTGGTCGTGTGTCCTTCAAAGTACCCTGGCTTTTGGGTGATCACCCCCAGAGCATCCTTCACTGATCCCAAAGCGAGTTTAAACTGAATAACATTCATATTCGCGAACGACAGCAGGAGTACAAAGAAGGTCAGTAACAAGGTCGCAAGGTCGGCAAAAGTGGCCATCCAGGCCGGGGCTCCCTCCGCGGGAGCATCATCTTCCATCTCTTCAGATGGCGGGGGGGCGGGTTGATCGTTGTCTGCCATGGCTACTCCCTCTGCATTCCTTTAGGTTCAACCGTATCCAAAACGATGGGCTCGATCCTTAGGCTTCAGCGTCCGGAGGTGTTCGTGCATTAGGCGCTATGAAACCTTCCAATCGGTCCACAATAAGACGAGGATTTTCACCTCTCAAAATACCTTCCAACCCTTCCATGACGATCTTCATATTCAAGGTTTCTTCTTTGGTTCGGTTTTCCAACTTTTCCGCGATCGGTGTACAAACCATGAACGCAATGATCGCTCCATACAGGGTTGTCAAAAGAGCAACCGCCATCGCCGGACCAATAGATGATGGGTCATCGAGGGCCTGAAGCATCTGCACCAGACCAATAAGAGTCCCGATCATGCCCATGGACGGTGCAATGCCGGCCATAAATCGGAAGAGTTTTTGTCCTCGTTTGTGACGTTCAGCCAACGAGCCTAGCTCTCCGCTGAGTGCTGCTCGAATTTCAAACGGCGCAATGCCGTCCACCGCCATCCGCACCGCTTTGCCCAAAAATGGATCATCAATTTGAAAACCTTCCAGGGCCAAAAGGCCGTCTTTGCGGGCTGCATTTGCAAGCTCACCGACCAGCTCGATGACCTGTTTCGGGGACTTGGTCTTGTCAAAGAATGCATTCAAGGCCACACGCACTGCATTGAGTACGTTCCCCAGGCGCTCGGCGGTAAGAACCGTAGCGAACGTCCCGCCGAACACAACCATCAACGACGGAGGATTGATGAACGACGATAACGGGCTATCCATAAGAATAGCTCCCAGGATGAGACCAAAGCCGGTAACAATGCCTATGATGGTCGCGATATCCACAGCTGCTCCTTGGTGACATCTGGAAAACCCGAGGGCCCCGCCACCGATGCTGTCAATCGTCGTGAGCGCCGATGCATCAAGCCAGCAACCGATGTGGAACTGGCAAACGACTACAATCGAGACGGCCAGTCAGCGCATCTTGTGAGTTCGGTTCAGGAGGTGATGGCGCACCTCAAGGGTTAGCGGTTATGAAACTCCCTTCATTCTTAGGGCCATTCCCAGGAACATTTTCTGCTCGTGGCGGTTTATGCTGAAGGAACACCGGATGACTGAGCCCAAGTCGGACAACAATCAAGGAGTCCTCACCGCCACCACCAGCGGTTCATCTGCTAAGAGCGAGCCAGCATCAGCAGAGACCACGAGAGGTTACGTGGGTCCGCCCGTGCCTAGAACACCGCCGATGGAGAGTTCGACTTCGCTTTCTCCAGCCACGGTTGTTCCTCCTAAACCTCTCTCACCCTGGGTGAAGCCCTTGGTCTGGTTATATCGCCTGTGTGTTCGCGATAAGCAGCAGGCACAGAGCTGGCTGAAACGTATCGAGAGCATCGAGCACGCGCAGGATATCGACGCCGAGGCCAGTACCGAGGGAAAAGCGATTCTGTCGGATAAGGCGGCCTGGCGACAAATCAAAGCTACGGGCCTGGGTGCATCATCAGGAACCATGACCATGGGTGCCATGTGGATCGCATGGTTAGTCCACTTGTACGCAACGGGACACGGTTTCGGATGGCTAGCTGCATCCGCGTATCTGCTACCGGTACCCTTAGCTTGGCGCGTTGGTCGCAAGCTTTGGGAGAGTGCGGCGCTTCAGGGCATGAAAGAGCTCGGCTCTCGTCCCACTCCCAACCAACAGCTTCGTACCCTCAGCTCGGGCATGGTTCGAGGCATGATGGCGGGGGCAGCCACGGGATTTACCCTAGTATTCACTCAGGCGCTCATTTCTTGGTTTATGACCCCGGCGCCAACCCTACTGATTGAGCTCATCATTGATCTCATTCACGGCACCATGGGAGCGGTCGTGGGGGCGACCATTGGGGCCGTGTTTGGTCCCCTCGTCGGAAGACCAGCGCCGATCAGCACACAGAGTTTGAAGGCTCCACCTCGATCCCTGCCGGGGGAGGATTCACTTTCCGATGCCCCTCACACGCGGGCACTCCCTAGCTCTGTTGAGTCAAAATAGGCATTCGAGCATCAACAAACGGGCAAGCTTATGGTTCGTCGAAGTGGTACGTGTTAGCCGAGATTCTCCAATGGGGCGTTCCTATTTAAGCGCGCACCTTGCGACCGCTATTTTGGTTTTCATCAGTCTCGGGATGCTTCCTGCGTGCAACACCCACGACGTTCCTCCGGAAGAAAACCAGCGGCTATGGGGTGAGTCACTCAGGGTTAACCGACTCGCTCTCCGGTCAAAAGAGGATCTGCGTCCTGAGGACCTACAGAATGCCCCGGAACGCATTCGTCGAATCCTCAACATGTCCATCGACGAGGTCGTTCAGCGACTGGGGCCCATGCGCTACAAAGGCGTGGCCCGGTTCTCACTAAGCAAGGACAAAGAGCGCGTTAAAGTCTTTGAAAATACGGAGATTTATCCGGGTCGGGACGGAGGATGGCGGGTGATCCAAAAGAATGCCGACGACGTTATCACTAGAGAAAGCATCACTGTCCCTGGCCGGGAGTTCGTGCGTACTGGCCCCGGAAAGCTCCGCCTCCGAAGTGCGGGAGATTTATCGACCCTTGCGGTTAGAAAGGAGGCATTCTCACCCCTTTCTACGTTCACCGCTTGGTATGGCCGCAGTTTGATCCTCACCCCCAAGGGTGCCGGTCGTCACAACCGACGAACTGCGGTTGTCTACGCTCTACAGACAAACCCTGATGCACCCGCGCATTTTGTACCCGAGCTGCAAGTATCCCTGCAGCCGCGAGCCCTTCGCGGCCAACTGGTACTCGACGCGGCTACTGGTGCTCCAGTGCGAGCGCAATTCTCGGGCTCCTTGGAGGTAATACGGTCCGACTCGACCCCGGACGACGCACCCGGTCATCTGGAACTACAGTTCCAGATGAATATGAAATCTATCCCCGACCGACCGATTGTCGTAGACAACTTTGTCCCCCCGATAGCGGGAAGAACCCTCGACCTGAAGCCATTAGGCTTCCTCAAGAAATACACCCGCACAAGCACGGTTATTGGTGGGCCCCGTCCCGGATCATCCAGATGACTTCGCCATCCGAATGGTCAGCTTCGGACCGAAGCTCACTTCTTCGTTCCCTGCGGCGGGCGGACCGGGTGGTTGTTAAAATTGGATCCGCAGTCCTGACCGACGACCATGGCCGCTTAGACCCGAAAATCCTCAAGCATCTGGCGACGCAAATTGCGCCACTAGCTAATGCTCTACAGTGGCCCACAGTCGTCTCTTCGGGAGCGATCGCGGTAGGCATCGGCGTCCTTCGGCTAGACCAACGCCCCCGAACAATGGCCGGACTTCAAGCAGCGGCTGCCGTGGGTCAAAGCAAATTGATGGAGACTTGGTCTCAAGCATTTGGTCGCTACCAACTCCCAGTAGCACAAATGCTGCTAACCCATGCTGACCTTGCCCATCGCCAGCGATTTCTCAACGCCAGGCGGGCTCTAGGCGAGCTAGAGCGACAAAAATCGATTTCGATCATCAATGAAAACGATAGTGTCTCATTCGAGGAAATTGCGTTTGGGGACAATGATGAACTGGCTGCTCAGGTCACGAACCTGATCGACGCACCCCTACTCATCATGCTGAGCAGCGCACCCGGGGTTTTGGATGACGCCAATCAACGTATTCAAGCGTCCCCTGCCTATCACCCCCGGCTGGATGAAGTAGCAAAACCGGTCACCTCCCTAGTGGGACGAGGCGGGATGGTCAGTAAACTGCGGGCAGCCCGCATGGCCTGCGACCGTGGAGCTCATGTGGCGATCCTTCCCGGAAAAACACCCAATGTTTTAGAAGCTTTTTTTGCCGGAGAAGATATTGGAACCATCCTCATTCCGGATGAAGCTCGCCGCTCTTTGAAAAGCCGAGCCCATTGGATCGCTCACACCTTGCGTCCGAACGGACAATTATACGTAGATGCCGGCGCCAAAGAGGCCCTTCTTCACCATGGTAGGAGTCTCTTATCAAAAGGTATCGTCCGCTTTGAGGGAGAATTCTCCGAAGGAGACTCGGTAGAGGTTGTGGGGATCGACGAACCCTCTGTGCCACTTGCTCGCGGGCTGGTTCGATACGGCACCGCCACCCTCCAAGAGATACTCAACACAAGCCTTGGCGCTACACCCAAACAATCGAGCGCTCTTTCTCGACAAGACGCGGTGATTCACCGGGACGATCTGGTACTCCTCACCGCCTCTGGTTGAGCATATTTTGGTTTTTCAGAATGTTTATCTCCAATGGTCTTTGCGGTATCTCCCCGAGATAGATGGTCAACTCCCGCATCCCGGGCTTCTACGGCTGGCCGCTCGCAGAACGTAGACGTGTACTCACGGAACTCACTGGTCTTCAACTGACCGCCCTGGACCCCGGAGCCCTCGAACTCTCCCTAGCGGACAAGCTCATCGAGAATGTCGTGGGCGTCCTCGGTATTCCCCTGGGACTGGGCCTCAATTTTCGCATGAACGGAACTGACTACTTGGTTCCCCTAGCGGTCGAGGAACCCTCCGTTGTCGCTGCGTTTAGCCATGCATCCAAGCTGGTTCGCATGGGCGGGGGCTTTGAGGCCGAAGCCGACCCTCCCCACATGATCGGTCAGCTACAGCTGTCTCCAAACAGTGAGCAAGAAGCCAACCGCGTTGAACACAAACTCCGGTCCGCTAGCGAACGGATCACTAGAGCAGCAAAAACGGCCGCAGAAAGAATGGAAAAGCGTGGGGGAGGCTACCAGAGCCACTGTGTACGTTACATCCGTGATACCCGCGGAGGCCCACCCATTGTGGTCCTACACATCGTCATTCATGTGGCAAATGCCATGGGAGCCAACCTGGTCAACCACGTTGCGGAAACGTTAACCCCATTGGTGGAGAAGATCGCGGGCATCCCAGTAGGTTTAAAAATCCTTAGTAACTTCAGTGATCTCCGACTCGCTCGCGCAACCGCCCGAGTGCCAATAAGCGCGTTAGGAGGCGTCCAAATTGCTCACAAGGTTGTTGAAGCGGACCGATTTGCCTACCTGGATCCTTATCGGGCAGCGACCCATAATAAGGGATTCATGAACGGCGTCGACGCGGTAGCCCTCGCCACCGGCAACGACTGGCGGGCCATCGAAGCCGGCTGCCACGCCTACGCCGCACGGGACGGACAATACCGAAGCCTCACCCGATGGACCGTTCAGGATGACCACCTGATGGGACACACCGAAATCCCCATGGCAGTAGGCACCGTTGGTGGTATCACTCGCAGTCACCCTACTATCGCTCTTGCCCATCAAATCCTGGGTATCCGAGACGCCCAAGTCCTCGCCGCCCTATTTGCCGCTTCTGGACTTGCCCAAAACTTGGCGGCTATCAAGGCGTTGTCCACCGAAGGCATTCAGAGAGGGCATATGAGCCTTCATGCCCGACAACTGGCTTTAGCCGCTGGTGCTCAGCTGGATGAGGTCGAGGCCGTGGTACATAAGACCATAGAAAGCGGACCGGTCAGCGCTCGCCGGGTAGAAGAAGCTCTGACCCAACATCGCCATGGACGCAAACTCGCCTGACAATTCCTACCGTGGATTTGCTCCCGGTAAACTCTTACTGTTTGGGGAACACGCCGTAGTCTACGGTGCTCAAGCCTTAGGCTTCCCTGTGTCTCGAGGCATCACAGCAACCCTCAAACCCGGTTTAGGTTCACTTAGAATCACCCTGGCTGACGGACTGGAGACACCGGAAACCGACCATGCGGTGGCCCCGGCAGAGTTGGTACGCCAAGCACTCGGTGACCAGGCCTCCAACGTCGACGTCCACCTTCACCTGGCCGTGCCTCCAATGTGTGGTTTCGGAACCTCAGCCGCGCTTGCGGTTGCCCTCTTACGAGCTCAGGAACACTGGCACCTTTCCGTTCGGCAACAACCACCTACCCCGCGGAGCCCCAAGGAGCTGTGGAAGGCCGCACTGCTCGTGGAGCATACCGCACACGCGACACCCTCGGGGGTGGATCCAGCGGTGGTAGTGTGGAACCAACCTATTATTTTTCAACGAAACACGGATGGAACAACCACCATCGAGCCCATCTCTGTCACCCAGCCTCTATATGTGTTGGTGGGATGGTGCGGTCATCACTACGGAGCCAGAGTGAGCGTAACGGGCCTGTCAGTGCTAAGAGAAACCCACCCGCTACTGATCGAATCAGCCATGATGACCCTGAACAAAGCCGCGTACACCGGGGCTCACGCCCTCCGTACTGGCGATCTCCCCTCGGTTGGCCTCGCCGCCAACTTGGCGCACGGTGTTCTCTCCGGCCTTGGATTGGTCAGCACTGCCGTAGAGAGTGCGGTACGAACCGCTCGTTCCCTCGGGGCACTCGGGGCAAAAATGAGTGGTGCTGGTGGCGCTGGCGGGGCGTGGCTCGCCATTTTTCGCTCGGCAGAAGAAGCAACAGCTGCGGCAGAGCACATGCGCCACCAATACCCAAACTCTCTGTGGATAGAGACTCTCTACACGCCTAAGTAGAGCCTCCCTTCTATCTCCTTCACCGGAAAACTTCGGATCGAGGTACCGGGTACGGTAATGCCTCGGCCGCAGGGCAGATCAAACCGCCAACCGTGAAGAGGACATTCAATACACCCATCAACCACTTGGCCCTTGTGAAGGGGCACATCACGATGGGGACAGCGATCCTCTACCCCCCAGAATTGGCCCCCGTACCGCACAATAAGTACCGATTGTCCCGCCACCGTTCTTGATATCGGTACTCCCTCAACCAAAGACCCGCTTTCAGCCACCCACACCCAGTTTTCAGTGTCCTTGCGCTTGGGGCTCGAGGGGGACATGGCGAGTAAAGATATCGTACTGCGATTGGACACGGCTAACATAAGAGATGGTTTCGTAGGCGCGAGCGTAGCCGTATCGCGTTTTTTGATGCCACTCGGGCACCGTTTTGAGCCGCATAGCATCTTCAACCTCGTCAAACCACTTGTTGGCATCCCGCCCAGTTCGACGAGCCAATTCTCGGGCATCCATCACGTGACCCAGACCACAATTATAAGCCGCCAAGGCAAACCGCACTTGCTGACGCGGCTCAACACCCTCATTCCTGAACATCTCCATCAATCGTTTGAGATACTTGGCTCCCGCTCGAATATTGCTTTCCGGATCAAACAACCTGGACTCCCCTACCCGCTTGGCCGTTGAGGGAAGCAGCTGCATAAGCCCCATAGCTCCGAATCGGCTCACGGCTTCAGGATCAAAGCGGGACTCAACAAACGCCACAGCGGCCAGTAAGCGCCAATCGATCCCTACTTTGCTCCCATGCCGTAGAAACAAGCGGTCATACGGAGAAATCCGCCCATTGGTATCCGCCCGGTAGGCTTCTCGACGAGCTCTTCGAGCGGTCTTAGATGGACGAAAATATCGTCCCTTAAGCACTCGGAGCAGTCGTTTCTCACGCGCCAAGAATCGCTGCGCGGCAGCGTACAACCGGACCGAGGCCGGATGAACCGCCCACGCTTTGGAGCGAGCACCACCAATAGTGAATCGTCCCTCGATCGAAAGTCCAGCGGCTTGCTCCAGCCCCACCAAAACATCATCGGCGATCGTTGCTTCATATTGGCCGCGAGCCACCCGCCACAGGATCCGTTCCATCTCCACCCCGTCACCCACATCCACCAACTGTAGCTTGTGCCCGATCAAATATTCTATGCTCCGCGCGTCCTGGAGAGTGGTGGAACCAAAAGAGATATGAACCGTAAAATCGCCCAGGTCTTCCAATCGATCGAGGCGCTTCTTCCGATCGGGACTGGTCGCAACCACCCGGCGAGTGCTCATATAGGGTTCAGTAAAGTACATTTTCTCCGCCCGGGACGGAGTTCGAGTCATACCTGCAGCTATCAAATCACCCGCGCCATCGAGCAGAGCCTGAGTCAGCGCCCCTCGTGTCTCAGGGACCACAAAGGCTACGCGTACGCCTAAAGACCGAGCGAATGCGGCGGCAAGCTCATACTCAAACCCTCGCTGCTCACCCCGGCTAATATAGTAACCGGTTGAATTGTTCCTGGTGAGCACCCGCAACAACTCCTTGCGCTTGATATCCGGCAAGTCCGCCACATACCGATCACGAGTGTTTCGGTTGAGGCGCCCCTCATAGTCTGCAAGTTCTGGAGTAGGGGAGGCGGTGGCTACCCACAAGACCACTCCAGCGGCCAGTACGTTCACTTTATAGGTACAGTGCCATGCTCCGCACCGGAACCAAAGTAACGTTCATAAACAAAGCAGCCGTTGTCCGTGCCCGACGTCGCCGTAAAGAACGTCATGGCCAAAGAGCGAAAACTCTTTAAGCACTATTTCGATCAAGACGCCGCCAAGCGGCTGGGTATGCAATTCCGTGCGGCGTGGAACCCATTTCCCGTAGAGGACTTTATTGGGCCCACTACGTTGGATCTTAAATCTCTCGAGTTTCATGGACGGGTCTGTCAATTTGCGGACGCTCTGTCCAAGTCCCTCCCCGAGGAGACAAGCGTCGCTCTAGAAATACTGATGCGCTCCCTCCCTCCACCATTGGCAACCTGCAACAACGTCACCGATGGCTGGCTCCAATGGCCCCTTGCCTATCAACGTGAGGTCACTACATTCCCGCGCATGCGATTACTTACGGCTACCCTGCTCACAACGAACGCTGGCCTGCAGCCCCTCGAACGCCCCCGACGCTACCCCAACACCAGATGAAGGCGTCGAGCCTATCAAAGACCTCATCACCGAAGCGCTTTCCACCGGCATACCGGCGGTCGCTGGCGGCGCGATCGTCGAGGGCGAACTGGTGGCCCTAGGTGCAGGGGGCGTGTATTTCCAAGGGAGCTCTTCCCCCGTCCAGACCACCAGCAAATTTCGCTTGGGTTCATGTACGAAGGCTATGACAGGGACCCTTGCGGCTATACTTGTAGAAGAAGAGGTCGTTTCTTGGACCCAAACGGCGGCTGATGCCTTTCCTGACTTATCCATCCACACCGGTTTTGCCGACGTCACCCTTGTTGACCTCCTTAGCCATCATGCGGGTACCTCTCTATCCTTACCTGGTGAACACCCTGCACTTTGGAACAGTCTTCTTTTTGACGCCCGACCACTTCCCAAGCAGCGAATGGAGGTCGCCAAAGAAGTTCTCGAATCCCCCCCTCGAACCCATCGAAATTGTACGCATACTCCAACGCCGGCTATGTGATTGTCGGTGCATGGCTTGAGCAAGCCACCGGCGAGACCTGGGCACTAGCAGGTAAGCCCCATGCTTAGGTGTAAAGCTCGACCACCTCTGCTCCACTATTTTGGCCCAACGTACAAGCACTTGTACTTGAAAATGGCTGGGTCGAACCCTCGCGGATTCACCTAAGGGTTGAGATCAAAATATCACCACCACACCTCGGTCTTGAATCCTACGATCAGCCTCAGGAGCGTTTCCTCAACACCAAAGCCGACGTACTATCTTAATAGACCTCAAGTAAGTCTTCATTGAGAGCATCCTGCCCTTAACCCGCAGCACCGAAGTCCAACTGTTGGCCTGGGTCACATTTGTCAGCGCCGGAAAGTCTGGCGGGTTTGCTGTATAGTGTAGCGAGCTTGGCTAGATACCCACTTTCCATTGAGAGTGCTTAGGTACTCGCCAAACGCTCCCCACTGTAAACTATACTTCACCCAAACCACTGATGCCCTTCGAAAAGGCATCTAGACTGGCTCGCCGCAGGGGAACAAAGGGTTTTGCTGTATCACTGCATGACCGCTTTACGCATCCAATCGCATTGTGCCCAACTTTGTTGACTGGACATAAGACAACATCAGCACGGGCACACATCCGAGGGAGGCTTCGAATACTATCTTCAACACCACCATCGTGATGAAGAAATTGCCCATTGGCCTGTTGTGTCAGTCGCCGAAGATGGGGGACAAGCCCCTTTTCCCCCCCCACGTAGAGCACGATCCGGCCTTTGAGATCACAGCTATTACATTCCGCAACCCATGAGATTTGTTGCAGGCACTCGTCCAACTCTGACGAAGTACTTTTATCATATCTACAGACCATGGCCGGTACTGGCACCGGTGTTGATCCACCCGCCGGCTCAACTTCACGCAACTTCTTCATTGTTTCTCGGGCGTGTTGTGCCGGTATCGATACATCCGCCAGCTCAAGCTCACGCAACTTCTTAATTGTTTCTCGGGCGTGTTGTAAATGCCTCTCCGACCGAGCCAACATTCTACGACAGCGCTCGTTATCAGCTTCGAGCGCCTCCCGGTACTTTGCATCTCCGTTTTTCAAACGCTCTTCCCACCGGCTTATCTCTGTCGCGTTTTTTTCTAGGCGCTGCTCTTGCTCCTGCAGTTGGGCTTCGAGACGCTCAACCGTCTTTCGATGAGCTCGTTCAGTCTCTTGTTGTTTGCGATCCGCATTGGCCAATTGCCGCCGAACGGCATCATAGCCCTGAATTTTCTTCAGATCACAACGAATGACATGGTGACTGAGCATGTGAATGGAGCCAAAGCTCTCCCTTATTAGATTAGCGTCAGTAGAGGGATGATGAAGGACCGCCCAAAATGCTCCAGCAATATGCCCCGCCTCAAAATCTTTTCGCCACTGCTCTCTGACTTCCTGTACACCTCGTAGCCGTCGATACACCTTCCAATTTTTGCGGTAGGTTCTTTCCAGCTCCTTATCTAGAAGCTTCGCTACCAAGCCACCCTTATGGACAAAATCAACCCCGGTGCAGTGAATTTGGTAGTCTGTTGCCCTATCTAAACCCGGAAACTCAACCTTCCGAAGAACACGGCGAATGGTATTTACCGGTAGGCAGGTCCCCAGCACAGCACAATGATAGCTACCGTTGATTTCCCACAATCGCCGCCGCAGGTGCCAGCACCGAGATCCGTTATCTGCTTCCGACGAGGTCACACCTTTTTCTATATTGATAATCGTTCTCAAAATCAAGAGATATCATTCATTAGTTTATGGTCTCAAGAAGCATCAGTAAAAACACCACACTGCCCGCCACCTCAGGCGTATCCTTAAGCTCAGCGTGGAACTATTGATTCTAAGCACCTTTGTCTGTGGCTCGGAGGGAGGCTAGCCATAGCTCGTGGACTGAGAAGACACCGGCAAAAAGGGCAACTGTAGTAGGTCAAACTGGGGTTCAGACCATCAGAAACGTGTCCTAAATCATGTCTGTACTACAGATAGGCTAGCTAGGGCGTGTCTTTAAACTCCGGCTGCGGAGCTGACGCCGTATCCCGTGTTTGTGAGGGGTCAGCCCCGGACCGCGGGGCCCTGAAAGGGGGCGAAGCCATCGACCCCTCACAAACACGGGATACAAGCTTGAACGCGGTCCGGGGGTTAAAGACACGCCCTAACAGCCGGTTGATTTGGCCATGTGTGTAGCTATCGAGCCCGGCTTTCGTTAAACGCTCTGACGACGAGGCGAGCGTACCTGGCGGTACGTGACCGAGGAGAGACGTCTTGTGGTCAGGACCTTTCACGGAAAGAACGGCCGATAGATGCGTGCAGGGCTAGATCAACCGGCTGCTAAGCAACAAGACAAAAGATAGGTGTTCAGATGTTTCTCCACAACAATCGAGCGAGCTATGAATGCTGTTGTGGCTGGCGCCTTGACGCAAAGGCACCTGAAGACTAAGTCTAAAAACTATCTCTAAACTATTGTGGCTGGCGTCTTGACGCAAAGGCACCTGAAGACTAAATCTACAAACTATCTCTAAAAATATTCCGCGGGCTGTGTAGCGAGGTCGAGCCAAAGGTCTCCCACGGAAACGAGTACTCAGTTCACCCGATATTCACCCCAGTAGGGATACAGATCCCCTGTTCTACTGAGCTTTGGCAGCTGCTTGCTTAGCTCTTTTAAGACTGATCGCTTCCACCCGCTTTTGGGTAGCAAGCTTCCGCTCCAACTTCTTCATCATATTTTCAAAAGAACCATTGGCAAGCATCCTACCAAAGGTCCCTCGGTAATGATTACTGATGCTAACCCCTTCAATAGAGACGTCAAAGACACGGCCTTTGGGGTTCAGGTAGAAGGCAAACGGTACCCAAGCTCGACTTGGAGTGACCAACTTCATACTGACAATATAATTGTTGTTGCTCTTCTCGGTACCAGTATGTTCCACGATCTCTTTTCCCTGAAAACGGTCCAACTGCCCTAGGTAATGCGAAGCCAAGATTTCTCTAAACGTTTTTGTAAAACGAGCGCGTTGAACCGGCTTCAAGGAGCGCCAATGCACACCAAGACTACGTTGAGCCATTTTGGTCCAATCCATCACTCTCCCGCTGATGCTTCGCATTTTCGCATATCGCTCCGAACGATTTGCGACGCCTTGCAATTCAGGATCACTGAGTACCACAATGACCTCGTTGATCGAATCTTGAATCGTTTGAGTAGCTTGGTCTGTGGTTAAGGATATCGCTACTATCAAAAACGCCAGTGTTGAATTGATCATAGTGTAGATTCTCCTGGGTAGATCTTGGAATAACCCTCTGTTATCGTGCCCATTGACTGAGCTAAGTGAGCCAAGTTTGTATTCAGCCTATATACAGCATCCATTTGGCTGTTTTGCATCAAAACAAACGCCTGAACCGCTTCCACAACTGCTCGAGAGTCGCTGAGGCCACTTGCAAAGTCCGCAGACGTTCTCACCACCCACTCTCGGGTCACCGGCAGAGATTCTTTGAGCTGGCGAAGATCCCGACGTGCTCGCTGAACTTCTTCAAAGTAACGGTTTACCTCGGCGGGTACTCCGGTTTCAGCCCAAAGCTTGAGTTTTGCATAGCGATGGACATCAGCGCGCATTTCTTCGGCCCGCTGGGTAGGCATATCCCATTGGAGCTGCCACTGCAGGCCTACCATGCCCCCTACGACAAAATGGCCTAGAGGATCAATGATGTAGCGACTCTGCACAAAATCCCGGTCGGGAGTGTAAGCGCCGCTCGCATAAGCAGCCACAAATATGTTTGGGTAATAGTTAGCAAACTCCGCTTCTGCGAGGGACTTGTAAGCAACTATTGCTTGATCTAGCGCCCTAAATTCCGGTCGTTTATCCTGAGCGGTAGCTACCAGAGATTCGAGCGAGCTTGGAGAATCACTCACCGGATCCAAGTGCTTTTCACTTGTCTCAACATCTATATTTGCAGGCAATTGAAGATATGCTCTCAAGCCTTCCCGGGTTTGAGACAATACCGCATCCGCTTGATGTTGGATAAGCTTCGCCGCACCATAACCCGCTTTCAAACGCAATAGATCGTTCCTAGATACGTCATAAGCTTCCGCTTCCAGCCGTATTTCGGTATCTACAATAGAACGCTGCACAATTCCGAGAATATCATCAGCGAACAATCTAATATCTTTTGCGTAAAGATGAGACTCATAGATATTTGCGAACTCCACAGCAACGTCCGCGGCTTTGAGCAAAGTCTGAGCCTCAGCCGCTTCCAGTGATGCATGAGCAGCCTTCTCAAATTTCCCTATTTTTCCAAAGGTGAAAATGGGTTGGATAACTTGCAGCTGCCCCAGCAAGGCGGGGCGAACTTGGTCGAAGTTAAAGTCTCCGATAGCTTGCCGTTCAGAGCGAACCCCATTTTCGTCAAGGTCTGTGTTTGTAGCACTGAGGCTGGTAGCCACCCCTATGATCATCGATAGTTGTGGCCACTTTGCTGCATTAATCTGGGCTATTCGTGCTTTAGCCCGTAACTCTTCTGATCGCTCAGCACTGATTTGTGGATTGACTTTAAGCACCCGTCGAAGTGCTTCCCCGCGATTTAGCCGATGCACACCATCCTTAGCTATCGTTGATGATGAGTCCGCAGCTTGGGACACAGCGATGGGGTACAAAAGGTACTGGGACACCCATAGAGACACGAAAACTAATATCCAGGCTCTCATTCCATTCATCCTAATCAAAGAGTTCTGGAGGACCACTATTGCTCCCCAGACTCTCATTGTCTGTGGTACTGCTATCCCCACCTCCGTCTAGCGCATATTTTACGAGTAGATCTATAAGATCAATCGCCGGCTCGGTTTGCTCTATGCGGCCACCCTCTTGGAGGTCTTCAGTCTCTCCGCCCGGCCGAAGCAACACATAACTTTCACCCAAAAGACCCTCCGTTCGAATCGAAGCGATCGTATCCGTGGGAAGCTTAAGATCTTTATCTACCGCCAAGATGACCTCCGCTTGGTAATCTTTGAGACTGATCATACTCACCGACCCAACCTTGACCCCAGCCATTTTGATCGACGCACCGGACCGAAGGCCACCGACAGACGCAAAACGAGCAGAAATATTGATCTGGGGCATCTCGAATATACGAGCCCCTCCCATCGATATAGACAAAAAAGCTAGCGCACCTATACCTACGAGTACGAATATTCCAGCAACCCATTCCATGGGCGTATACTTATTAGACATTGAGCGATACCTCTTCTCTGTTGCAACAGTAAACCCCACTTGGTGAGCCTCTAGATATTTCTGGATAAAACGTCACTAGCTCATATGAGAACCGCGGTCATAACGTAGTCACAAGCCAAAATTAATATGGAGCTAAGCACCACCGCATTTGTGGTCGCTCGACCTATACCCAAGGCACCATTTGTCGCGGAATATCCCTGGTAGCACGAGACCCAAACTAACAAACACCCAAACACCAGTGCCTTATTCAATGTGATCACAATATCACCAGGAGTAAGCGCATCGCGCACACTTCCCATAAATACACCGGGGTCGACACCCAGCACACCTACCGCGAAGCCGTACGCAGCACCAATGCCCATCAGATCGAACATCACCGTAAGCAGCGGCATGGAGATAATCGCTGCCACAAAACGGGTGGTTGCCAAGTACTGAACGGAATCAACCGCCATAACCTCCATAGCATCGATCTGCTCGGTTACCCGCATACCAGCAATGGTTGCTGCCATCGCCGAGCCAGCACGTGCGGTAACCATCAATGCGGCGAGGACCGGACCCAACTCACGAACGAGGCTCAGAGCAACCAGCGGCCCGAGATACACCTCGCTCCCGAAGCGAACCAACGCATAGTAGCCTTGCAGAACCAGTACCATTCCCGTGAAACTGCTGGTCAACAAGACAATGATCACAGAGCGATTACCGATAAAGTAGATATGCCCACATATCAGACCCCATCGTACGGGCCACCGAAATACCCTCGCCACCATCGCTAGGAAGAACATAAATGCCCGCCCAGCTTCGCCGACAGAATGAAGTGAGGCTCGGCCGGTCGCAGCGATAGGTGCCAACAGCACATCCATATGCGGTGCCATAACTACGCGTAGAGCGCTTATCAAGCGCTTGCATACCTTGTCAGGCTATCAAAGCCCACCGGACAACCATCCTCGCGGCCGGTTCACTGACAGAGTAACCATAGTTTTCGCTAGGCTTTCCCTGCCGCCTTTCAATGACAGAGCGCACACTGAGCATATACAGCAAAGACCACTTGAACTGATTCTTACAGAATCAATTCAAGTGGTCGCGCAGCGGGCATAGCCCCGCGGTGAAGCTGGCACTCGGGTTCAACCAAGTGATTTCTGATATACAACCGATGAAAGGCGGCGGCATACAGCTACCGTAGGTGGCTGTATGCCTGGTCCGTACTCAAATCGATCCAACCTATAGATCGTTTGGCTATCAGTTCATTCGCGATCCCCTGACGTTCCCTCGGGTACCCGAGGGGTGTCCCACGAACGACGACGCCATTAACTTCGCAAGCCCTAGGACGATGGCTATGCCCATATATAACATGACGAACTTTGGAACAGTTCACTATGACATCTCCTAGTGATGTACTCCCCATAAACGCATCAAAATAGTCCCAAGGCATACCTCGAGATGGCCCCAGAGATTCTCTAAATGGTAGAAAATGAGTTACAGCAATCACGTGGGACACATGAGTCCCACTGCATACGTCAGCCAATTGCTCAGATAGTTCTCGTTCCATACAACGGGAAACGCACTCGTCCGACATCTGTCCACCATATTCGTCTCGGAAATTGATGTGAACATCGTCACTCCATCGAAGACCTTGCCACTGCTTAGCTCTAAGAGCCTCCGCTACAACAACCTCGGTATACTCCGGGCGGAGAAGCGAGTAGTCATACCAACCGGTTGTGCCCACAACCGCCGCGGAACCTAAGATGAGTGGTGCAGTCGGTAAATAGTACGCCCCCTCAGCGGCAACCAACGCTGGCAATGTTTTCCGGTAGCGATCCCAAGAGTTATTTTCACCCTCGGAGAGCCACAGATCGTGATTCCCCGGAAGATACGCCACCTGAGGGGCAGCAACTTTTAGAGCCCGCAAGGTAAGAGAGATATGTTCGTCCACATGGGACACGTCTCCAGCAACAATCACCAATTCGGCCTGACCTTCGTGAATCGCCGCCGCCAATTGAACCAGAGCGTGGCGATTTTCCGCGAAATCGATGTGCAAGTCAGAGACGCTCGCGATCCGCATCCTCATCTCATACACTGATGCGGCTGGGGAGGGGCACCTAGTGCCAGCCATAGAATCAATTCAGTCGTACGTACTTGAACGCTCTGTGACGACAGACAACACTTCATTTCCTGGGGGCGTGGCCATTAGCCTGAAGCTAAAGGCCCCTTTGCCACCCGCTGTTTTTCAGGCCGTGGACGCTGAATGGCAGTGGTGCACCAACCATCCAAATCGCTTGAGCGTCATCATGCCTCAGACGCTAACAGTACTGGACCGAGGACAAACAATACTCGCCACGATTGTAAACTTCGACGAGCAGTCCATTCAACTGGCTAACCTACTAGAAGCTTTTCACAGCGCTGGCTCACCGCTTGGACGTCAACTCGCCGCATGGCTGATAGGGGCTACAGCGAACCAGCTTTATGAGACAGTCCACCAGTATCATCGCGTTGACGGAGATCTTAGCCCCCGAGATATATGGGTGAGCCCCAACGGAGAGGTAGCGATATTTGCTCCCGCCGCCCCATTACTCCGCCGCCTTATCATCCCTCGCCACCCGCAAAAAGCCTACACTCACCACCTAGCCCCCGAAGTTCAAGGATCGGAACAACTATCACCAGCCACCGACGTATATGCGTTGGCTGCTATATACTGCGAGCTGCTCAAATATCCACCCACGAAGGGCACCGAGGATCCATCATCACCTCAGCGCCAGACTTTCCAAGCAACCGTCCCTTTCTGCGCCAAACAGCTGCCAGAGCCTCAAGACAACCTTCTCCCGTTTTTGGCTCGCTGCTTTCACGCCAATACGAACCACCGCCCACCCCATGGGGCTGCTTTTTTCAAGGAAATGCTCCGCGAACTTACTGCAAGTGGTTATCCGCCGCCGGAACGGTCCATCGTAGGACGGCTGATCCAGGAATACGTCCCCTCAGCCATCCCCCGAGGGGCCCACACCCTAGAGGGGGATGCCATGCCAAACGGCCTCGGTCACGCCGCAGTTTCCGAAACCAGCGAAACCTCCATGGTGACCATTGTTGACCACCGACCAGCTCACCTCTTTAGCCATACGTCGGACTCCGCCTGGGCAGACATCCTCGGGGACGAGCTACAGACGGCTACTAGCTCCAATTCACCAGGTACCGCAAAGCGCGCCCCAGAGACCAAGCTCAAGCTCCCGCTCCCCCAATCACCTTCTCCCAACATCTCCGTCTCGCTCCCCAGCCCAACTGCCTCTCCAATGGCTGAGACTGCTCGACCGGTCCTCGCCACAGAAAAACAAACGATTGCAGAACTTCGACCAACAAAAGTCCCACCAGCTCCGACCCTCGAGGACGCGGTTCGCATGCCATCATCAGTGGTCTGGACAATCATTGGACTACCCACAGTAGTTATTGGTGGGATTTTACTTATCGCTTCCCAGCGGAGCCCCGTGCCTCCTCCCATAGGTACCGTGAAACACTCGCTGATCCCCCACCAGCCAACTTCATCAGCATCACTGGAGCCTGTTTCCAGCCCCCCAGCCAGACCCATCGCTGGGAGCTCCGCGCCTTCGGTAGACCAAAGGCCAGTGGTCAAACCTCCTGGACTGGTCACGGTTATCAGTAATCCATCGGGCGCCACGGTGTTCATCAACGGAGACTATGTAGGCAAAACACCCTTAGTTTTGCGCCATACGCTTCGGAACCGTCGTCGATATGCCGTCGAAATTGTGCACCACGGATATGAGTCTTGGAGCCAATCGGTGTGGGCAAAAAATGGCGCCCTCAACCTAGTGGCTCATCTTGTTCCAAAACCTCGTCAGCAATAATCAACGAGCAGTCGGGCCAACAACCGCTATGTTAGCAATGACCTAGTGATCTCCTCAGCGGCACTAGCGCTCACTCTTTCATGCAGTTCGGCGCCTCTTGCTACCTGGACCGCTCAACAGACAACCACTGGTGTGGGGCTCACCCGTCAGACAACCATCAGCTACGGATTCCATCGGCTGCGGATTGACTACCGGCAAGAGCGGACAATTCTAGACTTTCCTCACCAGGAACTCATCCACATTGATCTCAATCAAAAGAAATACACCGTTGTGGGACTCCACGATCTCACCAAACAGCGAAAACATCACCGCCGCCAATTTGAAAGCTTGGTGCCCAATATGCCTTCCTCGGTCCGGACCCAGCTTCGTCATCTACTCACCGACGCTTATCAAACCGAGCGCGCATCGCTTCGAGTCCATCCTTTGGGTAGACAAGCCTCCTACGCGAAGCTCCCATGCAAACTCGTGACATGGTCTATGGGAAACCACTCTGGCGAAGCCTGCTTAGCACCAACCCCCCCCATTCGATGGACAAGTCTCCGTGACGACAGCCGATCATGGGTAGCTGCAACCAATGGCATGGGAGCAGCCCTCGCTTCTGATGCTTTTTTGCAGCTGCTGGACCACGGTTTCCCTCTCATGTTCGCGCACCGCGCCCAACTAGGTCGCCAAGCAATGCGGATGAAGACCGTCCTGACGCACCTACGCGCTATCCCTCTCAGGCCGGCACACTTTGAACCGCCTCGTTCATTCCATCGCATACCCCCCCCTCAGTGAAGCCAATTCAAGCCATTCTCTTACATATGCCCTAAGGGCTGGCGTGTAGGGCGGGCCGTCACAAAACCATGTCGATGCTAAAGAGACGACCCACAAACTGTTGAGAACGACCAAGCATCCACCGAGTCATCCGACGCTAGGTGGGAAGTCTAGCGGACTATTTCGGTGATGGATCACGGTTCATCCACTGCCGCCAGTGCAATTTTTCGTACCACCGTCTCCATGGCAAACATTCGGGCAATATCCACAATTTGTTGGATTTCCCGAGGTAAAATGTAGATATAGACCATGGTGTCGCTCGAGGTTTCGACCGAACGATGGGTGACCTCCGATGCAGGCACCCTCAATGCGAGTACCCCCCCCTGTTGTATCTGGGATAACGCGGTTTCTAGCTCTTCAACCGGCTGACCAATCGTCAAAGTAACCTGCGAGAATTTTTCATTGTTCGGGGTAAAAATCTCGTCGGGATCAAGAAGCCCCATATCAAGTGCTCGCACTGGAAAGGCGCTCGCAAATCCGGTGGCTCTCCTAACATCTGGGACATCTGTTGCCCCCTCCGCGTACCCACAAACTTCCGCTTCCAGACGGGCCGCTATCCCGTGATCCCCACTCGCTTGGGCTAACCTTAGACTAAGTCCAAGAATATCACGCAGCTGCATTTCATCAGCATCTCCCAGCGCGATGGAACGCGCGACCTCTACCACCTGAGGGTCTCCCAGTGCCTTTATAAGCTGTGCACGAGGACCCTCATCTGAGAGCACGCCACTAGAGGTTTTCGATTCATCACCACCAATTCCGTCTGAGGTCATCTTCATCCACGTCGGTACACACTAGCATATCGGTTTTGCAGTCCCATTCGACTTATGGTCTTCCCATCAAAGTTATCGGGCTTTTGACCGAAACGTAGCGAGAGCCACTATTGATTGAACTGCTACCATCCGATGTGAGGCCCGACCTCGCCGAACGTTACCGGCAGCTACGTCCGTTTGATAGAGCGGAGATCGCGCTCGTTCGCGCATTGGTTGAACGACCTCATAGGCTACCCCCTCAACACGAACACGCACTACGTTGGGCATTAAATTTCGCGCGCTTATGGGTGATCCAAACCGGAAAAGAGGATCTGGCCGTCGGTCCAAAACTCGCTCGATTTAGGCACCGTATTCGACCTTTTGCTGAGTCTTTGGCTCAAGCTACCACTGTTGATCCCGGCAAGCTCGGATCCGAAGCCGAACTCTTTGGCGCCGAGGTCCGGGAGGCCCGTGAGACACTGCTTCGAGATTTTCGAGGTCGCCTCCCCCCAGAGATTCTCGATCGAGAGATTCGGGAGAAGGTCTTGGTATTGGTCCTCGGCGGGGGGGGAGCCTGCGGCTATATTCATCTGGGGAGCTTTGCCCTCCTCCATGAGTTGGGGCTCGTTCCTCGTCTGATTGTAGGCGCAAGTATGGGCTCGATGATGGGGTTGTTTCGCGCCCGCGACACCGAGCTACGCGAAAGTCTCATACGTGCCGCTACCCACCAGTTAAGCTACAAACGTATGTTTAGGGTTCTAGATGCTGAAACTCGGTACGCGTTGCCCGGCGCACTCCGACTTCATCTGCGAAGCGTATTGTCTCGTTTTTTCGTCAGCGACCGCGGTGAAACTATGCGACTATCTGATTTAGAAATCCCGTTCATATCGGTCGTTACCGGGCTGCAGCGAGAGGCCATGCGGGATGTACAGCACTATGAGAAAATGTTTCTTGCCCAATTTAGGAAGGGGGCTTTCGCCCGAATTTTGCATATCAAGGATCTTATTAAAAATATTGCAGCGCTTATTCAACAGCTATACGCCACTCCCGGAGCCCTATGTACGATCGCTTTGGGCGGCGATCTTGAGACGCAGGCTTTTGATGTTATTGACGCCGTGGGTTTTTCCGCCGCTGTGCCGGCTATATTGCAGTACGATATCACTCGCGATGACCCTCGCATGCACGAACTCATGCGACACACACTTCATAGACACGGCGTAGATGTGTTTGCTGATGGAGGCTTGGTTGCCAACCTTCCCGCACAGGTGGCTTGGGAGCACGCCCAAAGTGGTAACATAGGCACCCGCAATGTCTTTCTACTCGCTTTGGACTGTTTTGCTCCCCAGCTGAACCGAAATCTCCTATTTCTTCCCTTACAGCGAGTCGCAGCTCTGAATGTAATCAGAAATATTCCATACGCACACTTTGTATTCAAATACCGTAAGGTCATGTCTCCCACCTCCCTCGTTCCCACCCCACAGGCAGTAAGCACAACCATAAACATCGGTGGCAGCGAGCTTAGTGTACACGCAGCATTTTTAAAGAAGATGATGACCCCCCTACCCGCTCGATGGGCAGTACTATCCGACTACTGAAAAGTAGCATGTCAAATGACACGCAAAGACGACGATCCGTCCTCACGCAAGAACAGTTCAGGAAGATCCTCTTTCTCCAGGTCAAACTTTGCGTGGTTCACCGAGATCTGAATGGTGGGCTCGCAAACTAGACGCAA
The DNA here is from genome assembly GCA_019634385.1 of Myxococcales bacterium. Classification (GTDB taxonomy): domain Bacteria; phylum Myxococcota; class Kuafuiibacteriia; order Kuafuiibacteriales; family Kuafuiibacteriaceae; genus JAHQVK01. The sequence goes on from JAHQVK010000102.1 coordinate 26,116, forward strand.
AAAAATGCATAAAATTTTCGTCCTTTTTGCATGAAAAATGGAGGAAAATGCCGGGCGGTTTGGACGCTTTTTTCTCAGAGTGAACCATCAATTACTTGCGCTTTGTCACACCGCGTAATAGATGCGAGCCCCTCGAAATCACTTACATTCAAGTCAAACGTACCCGAGAGATAACCAGCAAATGTTTCACGCCAGCTCCGCCATTCAAATGCATACCAAAGGTGGAATAAAATCCTACTACATATGAACATGTAGTCTTTCCGCAGTGTTGACATATTTTGAGTCGACCCGATACGCCATTTCTTACCGTAAATTAAGGAATCTGCGGTAGGTATGCTCAATGAGCACACTGTGAAACAGTGGCGGAAGTCTCACAGGTGAGGGACATTCCCCGAGCTGGAAATTTGCGAATGGCCGCGGCCTACGACCCACCTATCCCAACGGGGGGAGGGAAGCTGAGCCGCCATGGGGAGACTGTACGAATGGGACTAAGGAATAGCTTCAGGGATATTGATGATCGCACCGACGACCTCAGAGATTTGGCTGGTGAGCACCCCGATATATGGGAAACCTTCTGGCATCACTACGATATGTCGTGGCTCTACCACGAAAACGCGCTGGAAGGCGTGGTTGTCACCCACGCTGAACTCAGCAGCGCTCTTCAAGGCCGTCCTATATCTCCCGATACCTACCACGACATTCGAAACCTGCGACGTGCAGTAGAGGTAGTGCGTAGCGAAGCCAATACCCCCCGACCCGCCAGCCGCGAACTTTTGTGTCGAGTGCATAGTTTGCTGCTTACTGGCAGACCTACAGAAGACTACAGATACTTGGATTCGGTGCTCAGAAAAGACATTCCCCTGCACCGAGCTTACTTTCACGAGATCTCTCCACCCGAACGTATTCGAGACCGGCTACAGCAGCTTCTAGTATGGGCGGGAACCCATGATCCAGACGACGATGACGCCATTCGTTTTGCTGCCCACTTCCATCACGAGTTCATGCGCATCTTCCCGTTCGCCAAACACTCCGGGAAGACCGGCCGGTTATTGGTCAACTACATTCTCGCCCGCCACGGATATATGCCGGTCATCTTCCACGCGACCGAGCGACAGAGATACTACGACACGCTGCGACTCAGTCGTAAGGATATGGAGGCACTCCTGACGGACATGATGACCAATTGTGTAGAGAACGGTCTTCGCTACGTCCGACATGTCCTCACCCAGCGAGCCAAAAAAGATGCCTCACGCTCACCAACCCCAGCCCGGGCAATAGCTCTCGTATAGTCAAAACCAACCTTCACCCCTACCAGCCTGTTGATCTAGCCCTGCAGGCATCTATCGGCCGGTCTTTCCGTGAAACATCCTGACCACA
>JAHQVK010000103.1 GCA_019634385.1 Myxococcales bacterium
ACCGTCTTTTCGACCGGCTTGGCCTCTCTTCGGTTGCATACGCCAAGTATGTGTCCTCTTGGTCGACGCGTCTCCCAAAAGCTTCGCTCGAACTATGCGTACTGGGCCAAGATTATCCGACTGCTAGGGGATGCCTAGGTATTGGCCGTTCCGGTGAGCTTCGGCCGCAGTGAAGGACAGCGGTCTAGCAGGCCATCGGAAAAGTGAGTTAGGCGCTTCGCTTCGCCTTTCATCGGTTGCATACGCCCGGTATGCGCCCTCTTCATCCGGAGCGTTCCCCGGAAAAGATACTTCGCGGATCACCCATCCCACTTTTCCGATGGCCTGCTAGCAGCCGGTTGATTTAGCCCAGTGTGTAGCTATCGAGCCAGGCTTTTCGTGAAACGTTCTGACGACGAGGCGAGCGTACCTGGCGGTACGCGACCGAGGAGAGGCTTCTTGTGGTCAGGATGTTTCACGGAAAGACCGGCCGATAGATGCCTGCAGGGCTAGATCAACCGGCTGCTAGTGGTCAGGACCTTTCACGGAAAGACCGGCCGATAGATGCGTGCAGGGCTAGATCAACCGGCTGCTAGGGCGTATCTTTAACCTCCGGCCGCGTTCTGACTTGTATCCATCGTGTTGCGGGGTCGGCGGTTTCGCCCCCACTTTCGGGCCCCTCGGCCCGTTACATCCCGTCTCTTTGCTGTGGGGCCGACCCCTCATACAGCAGAAATCCCTTGGGTTGAATCAATTCAAGCGGTCTTTGCTGTAAACGCGGGATACGGCGTTAGCTCCGCAGCTGAAGTCGTAAGAGATGCCCTCATGTGAGGCCTCGTGAGCGTCTTATAGTGTACGTAATTATCTGCCAACGGTTCACGTGGCGGGTATAATGAGTAGTTTCGTGAATTTCGTACGAAGTGTGAATCTGACGAGGTGCATCAAGGATGTGATGGTCGGTATGGGTGGGTGCTATTGTTCAGTACTATGTTGGTTGCTAGAAGAATTCTGCGTCCAGTAGGCGCGAAGGAGCGAACGTATTTCTGGGGGCTGCATGGCAAAATCACCCCGGAGTCGCCCTGGGATCCACTTCCACCAAAACATGCCTGCGATCATGTCTTGTCGGCCTAATAGTTGTAAGGCCACTTCAACGAGTTTTTGTCGTAATTTTGGCGCAGAATTTTGACCGAACGAGCGCGTTTTCCACGGTTGGCGGGCAGCATGGGGCGCAGATGGATAGCCTATTTCAGTAAATATGATTGGGCGTGTGGTCTGTTGAGATAAGTCTCTCAAATTAGCCAGAGGCTTTTGCCAGCCCTTACGCAGGTCAGCAAGGGTGAGGGGGGGCTGTTTATCAACGAGCGGGAAGTACCCTTGGACCCCAATGTAGTCCAGTGCATCCCAGAATTTCACCCGCCGGATACCGTCCCAGTTGGCAGCGTATGTCAGTTTGCCGGAGTATATATGGCGAACATCTCGAATGAGTTGGCGCCAGTACTCTTCGTAGTGTGTCAGGCGCTCGAGTTCCACACCCACCGCAAAGAGTGGAATTTTGTGCTCTTGTGCGAAGCGGGCTTGGTCCAAGATAAACGCTCGATAGGTCTTCGCAAACCGCTTGCGACTCGCATCGTTGGTGAACGCTATACTCCCGCGCCAATCAAAACTCCCCCAGTAAGCGAGATGAGGTTTCCAAAAGAGGTAGAGACCAGCATGTTTAGCCCGCTGGACCGCGCGGGCCAGATAACCGGTCTGGTGGGCAGCTGTGAAACCGACCAGCCCGTGGGTACGAATGCTAGCGTAAGGATGAATCGCTACCCAATTAACTCCGAGGGTACTCAGATCTGCGAGAGACTGACTAAAGGCCTTGGAGCCCCAAACCCGCCCATAACCGGGACAGGAGACAGTCATGCCTCGCATCGGCTCCGCGAAGGGTGAGCTATGGGCGGTGCTTGCTATAGCTATGACTGCGATGGCGATGAGCACCATTGTTGGGCCGGTGGGAATGGACGAGATCAATGCTGGGGGACGCATCGAAGGCACTCAGACCCCTGGTTTTCTCCAGGACAAAGACCTTGGTCACAGACCCCCAGTGGGCCCGATGGTAACTGGCATTTTTCCCCAAATTGGGTGCAGGCAGGGGGAATCCCTGTGCCGAGAGTGATGCCGGGGCAGGCCCCGAGCATGAAGAGGGTGACCCCTAATAGCCCTGCTTGGCTATTGCGGTTGGTGATGAAGGGGAACCTCATATGCCGGAGATGATGCGGGGCCTCGCTGGCTGGCGCAAGTTTCTTCCTGGGCTCTGGGGCGCCAATGCCCAGCGAACGTTTAGGGGGCTCACACCCCCGGGCTACGGCGTCATCTCCGCAGCCGGAGGGTAAAGACACGCCCTAGTAGCCAGTGAAATAGTTGATCTCTCGGCGCCCGTCCGTCATATTCCATCCGTATATCCGGAATAACGAATTATGCTCGATCTTACGGCGGCGAATGAGCTGTGCCGGCTCCTCGGAGATCCGACACGAGTACGCATGCTGGTGGTTCTCGCCCACGAATCGCTATCAGTGGCGGAAATGACTCAGGTGACTGGTTTGGCTCAATCACGGGTATCCACCCACCTCGGGCGGCTCAAAGAGGTGGGTCTTGTGGAAGTCCGAAGAGAAGGGACGGCCTCATATTATTCTGCCGTAGCACCCGAGCGATGTCCGGGGTTGTCAGCGGTGTGGGGCGCGATCGCCACCCAACTGGAGGATCCGCTCCTTGAGGCCGATCGTGAGCGAGCATCAGCACTGGTCACGGCTAGACACCATGGCGGCAAAAGTTGGAGTGCCTCCATCGCTGGGCATATGGAGCGGTATTATTCCCCCGGTCGCACCTGGCAGGCCTTTGTACGTGCGCTGGTGGGATTCGCAGCGCTCGGCGATGTCCTGGATGTAGGGGCTGGAGATGGGGCCTTGGCGGAGTTATTGGCCCCGCATTGTCGCAGTCTGACTTGCCTAGATATTGACAAAAAAGTGACCGATGCCGGGAGCGAGCGGCTCAAGCGATTTGGACATGTTCGCTGTGTTCAAGGTGATATGCACGCACTATCGTTCACTCCTGGCTCTTTTGATCAGGTGTTGCTGATGAACGCACTCACCTACGCGGAGGATCCACAAGCTGTGCTTGTGGAGGCGGGGCGAATGCTCCGGGGTGGGGGTCGGCTTATTGGTGGGACCTTGGCCAGCCACAAGCACCATCAGGCGGTGATGCCTTTTGGACACATTCAATTCGGTTTTGCGCCTCAGTATCTGCGGGATGAGTTGGAGGCGGCGGGACTTCAAGTGTCGATGTGTGAAGTGACCCATACGGAGCGGAGAGCGCCGCACTTTGAGGTGATCACTTTTCACGCGGTACGACCGGCCTAATGTTGTTAGATCGGTCGGAGAAATTTATGAGCGCACGTACCCTTCTTGAACAACTATCTCACGAACGTATCCTAATTATAGACGGGGCTATGGGCACGATGCTTCAGCGCTGGGGTCTAGAGGAGAAGGATTATCGTGCTGATCGCTTTCCGGATGTTCCGGGGCAACTCAAAGGCAACCACGATCTTCTACAACTCACTCGTCCAGATGTGCTTCGGGCGGTTCAGTCCGAGTATTTGGATGCAGGGGCGGATATACTTGAGACCAATACGTTCAGTTCGACAACTATTGCTCAGGCTGATTATCACCTCGAAGAGGTTGTGACCGAGTTGAACTTTGAAGCTGCTCGCATCGCTCGAGAGCTTTGTGACAAGTATACAGCAAAGAATCCCAACAAGCCTCGGTTCGTTGCTGGTGTGTTAGGTCCAACTAATCGAACGGCCTCTATATCTCCGGATGTAAACAACCCTGGCTATCGAAATACTTCTTTCCGAGAGTTGGCTGATGCTTATACCGAGGCGTCACGCGCCTTGCTTGATGGAGGTGCCGACCTGCTCATGGTTGAGACTATCTTCGATACCTTGAATGCGAAAGCCGCTCTTTACGCAATAATGGGGGTGGCAGAAGAGCGGGGTATAGATATCCCTATTATGGTCTCGGGGACAATTACCGACGCTTCTGGTAGAACCCTCTCCGGCCAAACAACAGAGGCTTTTTATAACTCGATAGCCCATGCTCGCCCATTCAGCGTGGGATTGAATTGCGCGCTGGGAGCGGAGCAGCTACGCCCATATCTTCAAGAACTGTCTCGGGTCTCAACCGGGTTTGTCAGTGTCCATCCGAATGCCGGTTTGCCTAATGCGTTTGGGGAGTATGATCAAAGCCCGGAGCAGATGGCTGAACTTGTTCGTGAGTTTGCTACGTCGGGCTTTGTTAATATTTTAGGAGGTTGTTGCGGCACAACCCCCGACCATATTAGGGCGATTGCGGAAGCGGTGGCAGATGTATCCCCTCGGGTGCCTACACTTCGCCCCAAGGCGGCCCGTCTATCTGGTTTGGAGCCTCTGACCATCGAGGATGGGTCTTTGTTTATCAACATTGGTGAACGAACCAATGTCACCGGCTCTGCTAAGTTCAAGCGTTTGGTCAAGGACGGAGACTATGACACGGCCCTTGAGGTTGCTCGAGATCAGGTAGAAGGGGGCGCCCAGATGATCGATGTCAACATGGACGAAGGCATGTTAGACTCGGAGACGGCGATGACCACCTTCTTGAACTTGATCGCTTCGGAGCCAGATATTGCCCGGGTGCCGGTGGTGATCGACTCCTCCAAGTGGTCGGTTATCGAAGCTGGCCTCCAGTGTGTCCAGGGCAAAGGGGTAGTGAATTCGATCTCCTTAAAAGAAGGGGAGGCTGTGTTTGTTCGTCAGGCCAAAGCGGTTCTCCGGTACGGAGCGGCGGTGATTGTCATGGCCTTCGATGAAGAGGGCCAAGCGGACACTCGAGAGCGGAAGTTTGAAATCTGCGAGCGCTCGTACAAAATACTGACTGAGAAGGTTGGTTTTCCACCGGAAGATATTATTTTTGATCCCAATATTTTTGCGGTGGCAACCGGGATTGAGGAGCACAACGCGTACGGCAAGGCATTTCTTGAGGCATGCAAAGATATCAAGCGTTCCTTACCTCACGCCAAGATTTCTGGTGGGGTAAGTAATGTTTCCTTTTCGTTTCGAGGGAATAATCCGGTCCGAGAAGCGATGCATGCCGCGTTTTTGTACCATGCAACCCGGGCGGGTCTGGATATGGGCATTGTGAATGCAGGTCAGTTGGAGGTGTATGAGGAAGTTGATAAGGACCTCCTACGGCGCATTGAAGATGTCCTCTTTGATCGTAATCCGGAAGCTACCGAACAACTAACGGATGCTGCGGAGACGTTTAGAGGGGTGGCCAAAGAGAAGAAAGATAATCTTGAGTGGCGGGAGGTCTCGGTCAAAAAGCGCCTGGAGTATGCGTTGGTGAAAGGCATTGCGGACTTTGTTGAAGCCGATGTCGAAGAAGCCCGGCAAAAAGCATCACGGACTATAGAAGTTATTGAGGGACCGCTGATGGATGGGATGAATGTGGTCGGGGACCTCTTTGGTGAGGGCAAGATGTTTCTGCCGCAGGTGGTGAAGTCCGCTCGGGTCATGAAAAAAGCCGTGGCCTACCTTATTCCGTTTATTGAAGAAGAAAAACGGCGGAGTGGTCGAGCCAATGAGGCAAAAGGAAAGATCATAATGGCAACGGTGAAGGGGGACGTGCACGATATTGGGAAGAATATCGTAAGTGTTGTTCTTCGCTGCAACAACTACGAGGTAGTTGATCTTGGCGTTATGGTCCCTGCTGAGAAGATCCTTAGTGCGGCTAAAGATGAGAAGGCGGACATGATCGGTTTGTCCGGATTGATCACCCCATCTTTAGATGAGATGGTTCAAGTGGCGTCAGAAATGGAGCGACGAGGGTTTGATATACCATTGCTCATCGGTGGGGCAACAACCTCTAAGATGCATACTGCGGTTAAGATAGAACCGCAGTACGATAGTGGCCCAGCTATTTACGTGACTGATGCCTCTCGTTCGGTGGCGGTGGTGAGTCAGCTATTGTCAGATACTCAGCGAGATAACTATGTTCAGGGGGTGCGCGAGGACTACGCTGAACTACGAAAGCAGTACGAGAATCGTTCTGATAGCGTTAAACGCTTGGCTATAGATGAAGCGCGAAAGAACCGCCTGGCGGTGGATTGGACAAAAACGCAGCCGGTCAGGCCGACCTTTCTTGGGCTCAAAACTTATGAAGACTATCCATTAGAGGAGCTGTTCGAACGTATCGATTGGACACCATTTTTCCATACTTGGGAGCTTCATGGAAAGTTTCCTACAATATTTGATGATAAGGTTGTGGGTGCTCAAGCCAAGGAACTATTTGGTGATGCGCAGGTGATGCTGAAGGAACTCCTTTCGGTGAAGGTGATAAAGGCTCGAGCTTCGGTAGGCTTTTTTCCTGCGAACGCGGTTGGGGATGATATAGAGGTCTATGCAGATGATTCCCGTACCGAGGTGGTAGAGGTTATCCATACTTTACGTCAGCAGTCCAAAAAAGCGAGAGGACGGCCAAATTTGGCTCTTTCGGATTTTATAGCTCCTAAAGAAACAGGCATTGCAGACTATATTGGAGGGTTTGTAGTGACTGCCGGGATAGGAGCCGATGAATATGCCAAGAGGTACGAGAGCCAAGGGGATGACTACAGCAGTATCATGGTGAAAGCGTTGGCTGATCGATGTGCGGAAGCGTTTGCCGAGCGGATGCACGAGGTGGTTCGGCGTCAGCTGTGGGGATATGCGCGGGATGAAGCCCTGTCGAATGAAGAGCTGATCAAGGAGCAATACAGGGGTGTTCGACCGGCTCCCGGCTATCCAGCTTGTCCTGACCACACTGAGAAAGGGACCCTTTTTCGACTGCTTGAAGCGGAAGAACGGGCCCAAGTGACGCTTACGGAATCTTTTGCCATGTGGCCCGCTTCTTCTGTGAGCGGGTATTATTTTGCGAATCCGGATGCGCAATATTTTGGGGTAGGTAGAATCGAGCGAGATCAGGTTGTGGACTACGCGGCGCGCAAGGGGATTGAGCTGGCATTTATGGAGAAGTGGTTGAGTCCCAACTTGGCTTATGAGCGATCAGCCCCTCCTCGGCGAACGACAAGCAAGGTGGGATAGTGGGGTGGGCCCTTCGCTGTTACTTTTAGACCATGCTACAGCATCGGGGCCCCGTATCTAAAACCGATTCTCTATGACAACTTCATCTAAGCTCAGCTGACCGGGTTTTGGCCATGGCTCTTTGGTCCCTCTACCGATAGCAACCATTGGTCCCATGACATGGTCATCTGGGAGGTTAATGAGCTTGGCTACTTCATCAATGTCAAAGCCGATCATAGGACAGCTCTCATAACCCATGGACTTTGCGGCGAGCATAATAGTCTGTGCGGCCATACCAATACTGCGTTGAGCTTCATCCCGTTGCAGCCATTGTCGTCCCTCATGAAACGGTCCCATCCACCCGACAAGCAGATCACTCACTTCTTTGGGGGCGTTCTTCCAGTAGCGAGCGGGATCTTTAGTCCAGGCTTTGACATCCGCGGTCAACAGGATGAGAAGCGAGGCATCAGTCATTTGGGACTGATCATTCCCAAATTCTTTTCGGATTTTCGCTCTCATCTGGCTATCTCGCAGAACAACAAAGCGCCAATGCTGGATATTAAAACTGGTGGGAGCTTGAATGGCAGCCTCAAGAAGTTTCTTCTCTTCTTTATCTGTGAGCTGATGATTTGGGTCGAATTGCTTCACAGCCCGGCGAGCGTATATTGCTTCTAAAGTGTCCATGCGAACTTCATCCTCATATCTTATGGCATGCTCATGGGCTCTGAGTTGATACAAGAAAAATTGGTACTAGGGCGTGTCTTCAAACTCCGGCTGCGGATATGATGATGTAGCCTGTGGGTGTGGGGGCTTTGCTGTATCCGTCCCGGTAGCAACTGATGATTTGATACTGGATCATGTATGAGGTTAAACACACACCCCTAGCAGCCGGTTGATTTGGCCATGTGTGTAGCTATCGAGCCCGGCTTTTCGTGAAACGCTCTGACGACGAGGCGAGCGTACCTGTCGGTAGGTGACCGAGGAGAGACATCTAGCAGGCCATCGGAAAAGTGGGATGGGTGATCCGCGAAGTATCTTTCCCGTGGAACGCTCCGGATGAAGAGGGCGCATACAACCGATGAAAGGCGAAGCCGGTCCAGACGTTCCACGGAAAAAGGACCCGCGAAGCGCCTAACTCACTTTTCCGATGGCCTGCTAGTGGTCAGGACGTTTCACAGAAAGACCGGTCGACAGATGCGTGCAGGGCGAGATCAACAGGTTGCTAGGGAGTTCGACCGGTCCGTCAGGCAAGAGGGCGGGCAAAACCCATAAGTCTCCGGCGAGAGCAACCAACATAGCGGTTCCAGTGAGTAAGGCAAAGTGGCTGGTGGGAAGAAACTGTGATGGCACAAGGACGAAGAACCCGCAGGTCATAACTAATGTCGATAACAAGATCGCTTTACCCGTTTGTTTGACTGCGGCTGACGCTCCCTTGTCCTGCCAGGTGATAAGAAAATGAAGGGTATCATCTACGGCTATTCCGAGAGTAATTGCGCCGGTCATAACGGTACCGGTGTCTAAAGGAATCTGGCAAAGCTTCATGATCAGCACATTCACGGCCAGCGGAAGGATATTTGGAATCAGTGCGATCAGGGCTAGTTTAAAGGAACGTAGTGCCCATAGTAGGGTGAGCTCCATCAGGAGAAGGGTCAGAAGCAGCGAGCGGGTGAGAGTGCGTTGTAGGACCAGTTGCGATCGCATGAGCAAAGCGAAGTTGCCGGTGAGGGTGAGCTTTGCGTCCGGCATCTCGGCGGCTAGTGAGCGGGTCAGTTGCTGCTTTAGCTGGTCCAGTTCGTGGACGCTCAGTTGACCTTTGAGCAGCAGGGCAACCCTAAATGTATGGCCGTGTTCGAGCCGGGCGAATATCTTTGGTGATTGGTTACGGAGAAAGTTTGAATAAGCTTCATCGGGAACAATGTCCTGACCATTTTGTTGCCAATTCATTTCTCGAAGGAGAAGGGCTGTATCCAATCGGCCACGAATTTGAGGTGTACTGGTAGCGGTTTGTACCCACCGATCGAGTGAAGATAAGGTCCCCGTTTGAGGAGCGTCTATCAGCGCTTCTAGGGTCATGAGTCCAAAACCCTCTTGCTCCAGAGTATTGTATGTCTCAACAATAGAATGAGTTTTGGGAAAGAAGTTGATAGGGTGGGTTTGGGGTCTTAAAGTCAGTCCCACGCTGACCCCAAGGGCAATGACTATTAAACTGGATACAAAAATAGTTCCTCGGTACGAACGACTTCTAGGTATCCATCGGTGAAGCAAGATCTCAATTCGTCCGGTCTGAAGCGTGTGAGAGGATGGCTTTTGGGGGCCCCAGTGGGTCAGAAGAGTTGGTAAACCATAAAGCAGTAGAGGGGCTCCGGCCAACAGACCCCCGGTTGCAAGTAATCCCAGTTGGTGGATAGGGGCCAGTTCAGCAAACACGAGGCTCATAAAGCCGATGGCGGTGGTCAACAAGGCTAATGACAAGGCTCGCTTTTTGTCTTGGCTAGCGGACCATGCTGCTTTCGCTCGCGGATATCCCTGCCGAAGATAGTCATCAAACGCGACTGCAATATGGATGGCATTGGCAAGTAAAATGACCAGGAGAAGAGGCTTGGCGACATTAACCACCAAGTTTCCGGTTAGACCAAAGAGTCCGTATACGCCATCTGCGGCCAGAACACCCGTGCCTACGATGACTAGAATACATACGGCCAAGCGAATACTCCTGAGGACCCCATACAGTAGTAGGCCACAGAAAATCGCCAGAAGAGGTACACTGGTCTGCTCTACCCGTGAACCTTCTGCATCTAAGGCTAAGTTGAGAAAAGGACTTCCCCCATAGGTTATGGTAGCGGTTTGGGGAAGTTCCTTGCGGAGGTTGAGCAAGGCGTTGTCCAGCTTGTGCCATTCAGTTGGAGGGGCGAGGCGTCCGAATCCGTAGATGGATGCACTCATCTGAGGTTGGGTCAGAGTAAGGAGTTGAAGGCTTCGGTTGAGCGGGCCCTCAAGGTACTTCGCAATTAGGGTTGAAGTCTGCTCACCAGCGAGGCTTGGCTCTTCGAGCAAATCTAGCACTTCGGAGTAGGCAGAAGACGGTCCAATCACCCGGACGATCGGTGGGAAATTATCCAGTTGTTGTTCAGCAGCAGCGATAGCGGACATCAGGGCCTGGGTGTGGGAAGCCCGGATATGAATGACCACCACTTCGTCAGCACCGAATTGGTTACGAAAGCGTTGGTAAGTTTGGCCGTGTTTATCGTGGGTGAAACTGATGGCTTGTGCGGAGTTGTCTGTAGAGGGGCGAGGCAAAAGAGCACCGAGTCCACCAAGGATAAGTATTAGCCATCCTCGGTGAAGCTGCTGACTCAGTGATGAAGGCGTGGTGGTGGCGAAAGGGGCATTCATCCGACGTTTCCATGGTGAATTACTCCATTCTGCGGTCGGCCTGAGTGGCGTTTAGCCGGACGGAAGTGGATTGGAGGCGAGTCACCGAGACCAAAAGAACATCACATACAACCGGCAGAGTCTTGCGGGTACTATATGCCCATAGTCTCTTCGTACCCCAAATTACGGCACGTGGGTGAGGTTTCAACCTCACGAGGATGTCCGCCAGTACCGAATACCGTATCACCGAGAAACATGGTTACACCAAGCCAGTGTTTTTCGCTCTTACAATGATGCAAGCGATGGTTCCTCCATCGTCTGCGATAGTACCCGAGCGGGGGTTTCCATCGACAATGAGCCATTAGATGGACAAACTCGTAGTGCAGTCCAAAGATAAATATCATGGTCAGGCCGGTCAGCGCCTGGGCGGGCTCAAACAAGCCAAACCAAAACAGCAAGTTTGCGGGAAGGCTTACGCCGTACGTTCGAATCGGCACCATCACATGATCAAGTTTCCATGGGTGTAAGTGATGAGCTCGGTGAATTTTGGCGACGGTCAAGTCGAGGGGGAATCGGGGAATCGTAATCGGGCCAATACGGAAGGGACCGACCTCGGTTGGTGTGAAGTGTAGAACCACCAGATGGATGAACCACTCAATAAATGGCCATGCCAGGCTCGTGGCAAGAATAAGTAGCGCGTCAGACCATCGGAAGTTACCGACATACAGCCTTAATGTCAGTGACGCAATGACGAGTAAGACAAGGAGTTGTCCCGAAGGTAACTGAATAAAATGCCGGCAGATTTGTCCAAAATTATTCGGACCATCTTTGGCGCTCATCACGGTTTTTCGTGAACGTAGTTTTTTCATGCTCATATCGTGACATTTTAACTTCAATTAAGCAATTATTCAGAATGAAGTCCCCATTTTGTCATGGTTAGCGCTAGAATTCGGACATTGAAACCCTATGTTTATCAAGAATTGTGTACTCGATAACACTTAAATGTCAGGAATTGGTCTTTGCGTGGTGCTTGGGCCCTTCGGGTATACAAAGACCGTGGGCAACAGGAGCTAGCTAGGGCGTGTCTTCAAACTCCGGCTGTGGAGCTGACGCCGTATCCCGCGAGTGTGATGGTTCGGCCCCGGAGGGAGGGTACTGGATGTACCGGACCGAGTGCCCCAAAAGGGTGGTGAAGCCACCGAGCCCTCACCCATGTGGGAAACAAGTCAGAATGCGGTCCCGAGTTTGAAGACACGCCCTAGAGTGAAGGGGATTGCGGAGGAACGCTTAAGGTACGAAAAAATGTTATAGAATACGGAAATATACTTTCATTATGGGGTTTTATGGGTGTCTTAGGTCACGATAAATACGTTGACCTGAGACCGGTTCAAGCACGAACTAAAGTGGTGGACCGGCAGGACGGGTGAATGGCTAGAAAGATCAAGTTACCTGCTTCACCTCTACAGCAGAAATCCCTTGGGTAGAACCCAAGTTCCTGCTTCTTTGCGGTGCAAAGGCCCGCCGCGCAACCCCTTGCTGATTCTAACAGAATCAATTCCAGTAGTTTTTGCTGTATCACTTGAGGGATCCTTCTGTGGCGTGTGTTTACCCAACGACATACCCTAGGGAGATACATGGCTTGGCAATAGAAGCCTGGAATAGGTAGCGAGCTTGATCGGCGTTTATGTCGTGGGTCCAACCGCCGGTTGATGAGGCCGAGTACTCAACCTTATTCACAAAGTGCTAACCGTTGAGTGTATCCACCAACCATGTTGTTGTCCATTCCCACGGCGCGCAGCATGAGCGCGCGGGAATGAAAGACGGTGTATCCCTCGTGTCTGATGCCCATGTGTATACGTTTAATATTTATTACGAAGATACTGACCTCACCGGTGCGGTCTATCATGCCAACTACCTTGCCTACTTTGAGCGGGCTCGTGAGCATTGCTTAGGGATTCAGGAGCTGGTGCGAATGTATCGCGAGGATGGGATAGGATTTGTTGTTCATCATGTTGATCTTACCTATCGAGCTCCGAGTTTTCATGGAGATGAGCTCGAGATCCACACCAGAGCTCGGTGTGAAAGTGAGTACCGGATCATTTTCGAACAACATGTTCGGGGTAGAGGAGAATCAACATCTCGGGTGATAGGACGGATTACTCTGGTATGTGTGAATAGAGATCATCAACTAATCACCCTTCCGCCATCGTTACGGGTGGATGTTGAGCGGCGCTGGGACATGTCGTGACCGATGGCTGACAAACCGAGGACTATTGAATGACTTCGAGGAGTTCTACATCAAAAACTAGCATGCCCGCGGGTGCACCCGCACTACCCTTGTAGGCGAGCTCTTGGGGAATCCAGAATCGAGTTTTTTCACCTTCGTGCATGAGTTGCACGCCCTCGGTCCAACCGGCGATAACTTGACTGAGGCCAAATACTGCAGGGCGACCTCGGAGGACGGAGCTGTCGAACATTTTCCCGTCGGTGGTCCAGCCGGTGTAGTGCACTTTGACTTGGCTGTTGGCCGATGGTTGTTTGCCCGAGGCTGCTTTCAGTACTTTGTATGCGAGCCCACTTTCGGTGGTCTTGGCTGATTTAGGGGGGGAAGCGACGTCCTTAGGGGCGGGGATGGGTTTGGGGGCTTCCTGAACCTTGAGAAGCTCTACGTCGAAGACTAGCATGCCGGCGGGGCGACCAGGCCTTCCCTTGTAGGCAAGTTCCTCGGGGATCCATAACCGAGTTCTTTCGCCTTCAACCATTAGCTGAAGTCCCTCGGTCCAACCTTTAATTACTCGGTTGAGAGGGAATTTTGCTGGACGTCCTCGTTTGATTGAACTGTCGAACATTTTCCCATCGGTGGTCCAGCCGGTGTAGTGCACTTCTACCGTGTCTTGAGCGCTGGGATGTTTGTCCCCAGTACCTTTCTGCAACACTTTAAACGCGAGACCGCTTTCGGTTTTTTGGGCGTCGGCGGGTGGCTCGGCTACGTCTGCAGGTGCGGCGATCTGGCCGGAAGCCGGAGTGGCAGCAGCAGGGGTGGCGGTCGCCGACGGGGTTGCTTCCGCGGCTGGTGCCTTTTCTACGGTTTTGGAAGAGCATCCAAAGGCGACGGCGAGTAGGGTTGCCAACACCGGGTAGGTGCGCGTTTTTGACATGGACCGGACCGTATCAGCCTCCAAGCTTTGCGTCATGGAATCCGCGTTTTAGGGCGTGTCATTACCCTCCGGCCCGCGTTCTGACTTGTATCGATCGTGTGTGCGGGCTACAGCGTCATTTCCGCAGCCGGAGGTGAAAGACACCCCTAGCAGGCCATCGGAAAAGTGAGTTAGGCGCTTCGCGGGTCCTTTTTCCGTGGAACGTCAGGACCGTCTTCGTCTTTCATCGGTTGCATACGCCCGGTATGCGCCCTCTTCATCCGGAGCGTTCCACGGAAAAGATACTTCGCGGATCACCCATCCCACTTTTCCGATGGCCTGCTAGCGCAGAGTATTGGCCTCCAGGCGAACGGGTGAAACAAGGCTAACACCATGTTCATGCCTTCTTTTTTATAGGTGGTTTGGCGTGGGCCTTTAGGGGCTGAGCGTTTGGGCAAGTAGGGCAGAGAGTTGGTGCAGCCAGGCGTCTACTGGTTCGATGGTGGCTGCGCCCAATCCGAGGACCAGACCGGCAAACAGTAAGCCAATAGGTGCCTCTGGAGGGGGAGCTGGTGGGCTTTTGGGTGTGTTCTCGGCTGGATCAGGGGGGTCAACCGGAAAACGAATATGCCGCACAACTTCGGATGACATATCGAAGAGAAGAATTTCAGATACATCAAAGGCGTAGGCGTATTCTAGTAACTGTCGACGGGTGGGAGCGTGTTGAATGTCAGGGGCTTTTGTGCCGCTTTTGACTTCCGCCAAATAGAACTGACCGTCTTTTTCGAGCAGGAGGTCAATGCGTAGCTCCACAAGGAAAGTTTCTTGGCCCACGCTTAGGGCGTAGCTTTTACCTACCTGGCGTCCCACAATGGTGTAGCCGAGGTGCTCCGCGAGTTGTTCAGCATAGTTTTCCGCTCTTTGGGCGCGTTTAGCCACGGCCACCCGTCGTTTGGTATCTCTGTGTTTCATCCACCAATGCGCCCAGCGGATGGAGACCCACGCAATGATGACTCCACCGATCGTTAACAAAAGGATGGGGAGCATGTTTGGGGCATCCATGATGACGAGATCGTTGGCTGGTCGACGAATAGATGCAACATCAGCGTTCATTTAGGTGTTGTCTCTTGCGAGCGAAGCCTCGCTTAGTGCGCCAGTTTTGACGCAGAAACCGTTGGATAAAGACTCAGAAACGGTTGGTTTGTAACTTCGTACGTTCGGCATGCATTATGCTTATTGGTTATGCGGTGAGCACGGGGCTTCGGGAGCCTCGTTGACTTTCAAGGTGTTGGCAGCGACAGCGTCCGGTGGGGGGCAGAGGTGCCTTGGTAGTATGTTGGCTGAGGTCCTCTGTCTCCTGTTGGTCTCGAGGTAAGTCCTAATCAAGGCATAATGCGCATGACCTGAGGGTGCAATTTCTGCTGGTGCAACCGATGTCTTTTGGTGGTGGTATCGATTTCTGCTGCGGCAAAGGGCGCTTTGCCTCCCGATGATAGTCCGGTGATCGCCAGTCAGGCGATGCTCCGGATCTTTGCCAATGTAGACCAGGTGGCACCGTCAGTTGTGCCGGTGCTCATTCTAGGGGAGACGGGGACAGGCAAAGAGATCATCGCGCGCAGCATTCATGGTCGAAGCGGGCGACGTGTGAAGCCCTTTCGATGTCTCAACTGTGGAGGGTTGGCAGAGACACTCATTGAAGCCACGTTCTTTGGCCACGAGCGGGGTGCTTTTACTGGGGCCACCGACCGAAAAAGCGGTGTCTTTGAGGCGGCTCACCAAGGAACAGTCTTCCTAGATGAAGTGGGAGAATTACCTCCGTCTGGTCAAGCGGCCCTGCTCCGGGTTCTCGAAACAAAGTCCATAACCCGCCTGGGTGGAATTGATGAAATATCGGTTGATGTGCGTATAGTTGCAGCAACGCACCGCGATCTGGAGGCTATGTGTGCAACCGGTCAATTTCGTTGGGACTTATACTATCGCCTTAATGTTGTGGGTATTTCACTGCCTCCTCTTCGGGAGCGACCGGAGGAGATAGCTCCGCTGGCAAAACGTTTTGTGCAAGCGGCTGCTCAAGTGAATCAGCGTTCGGTGTCGGGTATTAGTGCGCAGGCGATCGAGCACCTGGTCGGCTATACATGGCCCGGGAATGTGCGCGAGCTCAAAAATGTCGTGGAACGAGCGGTGGTGATCGCTCGTGGGGTGCAGGTCGAGGTGGCTGATCTGCCCGCCAACTTTCAGAGGGCACCGTGCTTGAGGGAGGTGCCGCCCGTCCCTGATGGTACCGTGACGATTCCCGGACCAAATTTGGGGGTGGGGGATGCAGATGGGGTGATCTGTGGCGAAGTGACCGAGGATCTTGGTCGTGTAGGTCCTGTTTTGGACTACAAGACTCAAATGCAGCAGGCTGAACGTCGAGTGTTATTGGCCGCTCTTTGTCGGGCTGAACTGAATCAAACAGAGGCGGCTAAACTGCTTCAGATGCCATTGCGGACCCTTGTACACAAGATATCAGCGCTAGGCTTACGCGATGAGCTCAGTCGGCTGAAGGTAGAGCGTCGTCGAACTTAAGGATGCGTGGTGTCTTCGCAAAACGCTCGACGCGAGGAGGTGCCCGTGATGATCCCTGAGAAGACATTGTTAGGAGTGAGGATATGAGCCAGCAGAGTCCGATCGGATCGGGTCAAGATCTAAGCGAGATTGCGCGGCATAATCTGGATTTTATTGAGTATCTTTTTGATGCGTGGGTCAATGACCCAGACTCGGTAGACCCTGCTTGGGCAGATTGGTTTGCGACCGAGCAAGCGAACAAGAGTCCTGGACCGGATGACGTTCGCAGAGAGTCTCAGGCCCCACTTGCGGCTCTCCTTCATCCTACATTTACGCCTCGTAGTATTTTTAACTCTGGGCAGTCCTATGGTGGGGGCGCTACATCAACGAGCCAGAATTTTGCGCCGTATGATAATAGTTCACCCGAAAAACGCGTACCGTTTCTCCACCAGGTCACAATCTTCCGAGGCTTGAGCGAAGATGAGGTTCTTGATCTAGCGCGGGTCGCTGAAGAAGTCAGCGTGCTGGATGGCGAATACCTCATGCGCCAAGGAGAAATAGGCAGGGAGGTCTTTATCATTACCGAAGGTACGATACAGATCTCTCGAGAAGGTCGGCTGCTGGCCCTTCTTCAGCCCGGTGAAGTGATCGGAGAGATGTCAGCGCTGGATGAACAGCCTCGGTCCGCGGATGCGATTGCTCAAGGGTCGGCGAAAGTTGTTGTTCTTCGAGCGGATGAACTCCGTAAGTTGGTTGAAGCTCGGTCTGCGCTTGCGCTGGGTATTGTTCGAGTCCTGACTCAGCGGCTTCGCGAAACCAATACCCGACAAGATCGGGTGGACCAGCTGATTCGAGCCTATCGGGTGCGAGGTCACCTGTTGGCTGATCTGGATCCCCTTGGACGACCCAAAGCGCCTTATCCAGAGCTGGATCCTAGCTTCTACGGTTTTACCGACGATGATATGGACATCGTCTTCTCTTCCACGACCATTCCCGGTCGAGGGGCGTTGTCGCTCAAAAACATTCTGGATCATCTAAGGGCTACGTACTGTCGCAGTATAGGTGTGCAGTTCATGCACATAGATGATCAGCGGGTGAAGGCTTGGCTTCAGGATAAGATGGAGAGTACCCAGAATACCCGGACGCTCAGCCATGATGAACAGCTCCGTATCCTCACGAAACTCACGGACGCAGAGATATATGAGCAGTTCATCCACAAGAAGTTTATTGGTGCAAAACGTTTTAGCCTGGAGGGTGCAGAATCGCTTATCCCGCTCTTGGACATGGCGATTGAAAACGCGGGAGAGCACGGTGTCAAAGAGGTTGTTATTGGCATGGCCCATCGTGGCCGTCTGAACGTTCTTGCCAACATCCTCGATAAGCCAGCCCAACAGATTTTTCGTGAGTTTGATGACCAACACGGAGGAAATATGCTCGGTCGGGGGGATGTGAAGTATCATTTAGGATACTCTGCTGACCGAGTCACTGCCAGTGGTAATAAGGTCCATCTGTCTCTTGCGTTCAATCCCAGCCATCTCGAGTTTGTGAGTCCGGTGGTCAACGGCCGGATTCGTGCGAAACAGGACCGTCACCAGGACAAAGAGCGGCTCAAGGGCATGTCCATAGTGATCCATGGGGATGCTGCGTTTTCGGGGCAGGGGGTTGTCCAAGAGACGCTGAATCTATCTCGACTGGAGGGTTATACTACCGGCGGAACGTTGCATCTCATTGTCAATAATCAGATTGGCTTCACCACCTTGCCCGAGCAATCTCGCTCAACACAGTACGCAACTGACGTGGCGAAGATGCTTCAGATCCCCGTGATTCATGTGAACGGGGAGCGACCAGAGGCAGTGGCTCAAGCCATTTGGTTGGCTATGGGATTCCGCGAAACTTTTCAAAGTGACGTCATTATCGACATGTATTGTTATCGTCGTTACGGTCACAATGAGGGGGATGAGCCCGCCTTTACCCAGCCTGAGATGTACAAGGTGATCCGAGCTCGGAAGTCGGTGCGCGAAAGTTATGTCTATAACCTCAAGCAGCTAGGTGAAGTGACCGACGATCAGGCGGAGAAGATCGCCGTGGCTCGTCGCGAAAACCTTGAGCGTAATCTGGATGAAGCCCGAGCCACCGAAGCGACTCAGCCCGGGGTAAGTACCGGTATGGGCTATTGGCAGGGTTATCTTGGGGGATTAGATAAGGACGCGCCTGCGGTTTCTACCTCTGTTGAAAAGCCGACACTCAAGCAATACCTCAAAGAGTTAGTGCATCTACCAGGGGCTTTTACCCCGCATCCAAAATTTGGTCGGTTGATCAAACAGCGGATGGAGATGGTTTCTGGGCATCGACCGCTGGATTGGGCTGCCGGTGAGGCCTTGGCTTTTGCGTCACTGGTGGGAGAGGGCCGTCGGGTGCGGCTCACCGGCCAGGATTCGGAACGAGGAACGTTCAGTCATCGGCATGCGGTGCTTCACGACTCGGAGGATGGAGATAGTGTCAACATTTACCAGAGTATTGCTACAAACGGGCAAGGACATATAGAGATTCACAATTCACCACTTTCCGAGGTGGCGGTGCTAGCCTTTGAATATGGCTATAGCCTCGACTTTCCGGAGGCTCTGGTGATGTGGGAGGCTCAATTTGGTGATTTTGCCAACGTTGCTCAGGTAATCATCGACCAGTTTATCACCAGTGGTGAAGAAAAATGGAGTCGGCTGTCGGGGCTGGTGATGATGTTGCCGCATGGCTTTGAAGG
The DNA here is from genome assembly GCA_019634385.1 of Myxococcales bacterium. Classification (GTDB taxonomy): domain Bacteria; phylum Myxococcota; class Kuafuiibacteriia; order Kuafuiibacteriales; family Kuafuiibacteriaceae; genus JAHQVK01. Next base: position 18,926 of record JAHQVK010000103.1, read on the forward strand.
ACAGGGTCCTGAACATTCCAGTGCGCGGCTGGAGCGCTTTTTGACTGTTGCTGCAGATGACAATATTCAGGTGTGCAACCTAACTACGCCTGCTCAGCTCTTTCATGTTCTTCGACGGCAGGTGCTGCGGCCCCTCAGGAAGCCTCTGGTGATTATGTCCCCCAAGAGTTTGCTCCGTCATCCGCGTGCGGTAAGCACGCTTGATGCCCTGAGTGAAGGGACATTTCAGCGGGTGATTCCAGAGGGTCATAAGCGATGTAACCCGGGGAAGGTGACGCGGATACTGCTTACCAGCGGTAAGTTGTACTACGAACTGGAAGAGGAACGGGAACGACTTGCAGCTTGGAATGTGGCTATCGTACGACTTGAGCAGTACTACCCGCTTCGGAAAGAAGATCTGGACCGTGCTTTCGCTGATTATGCTGCGAATACACCAGTAATGTGGGTGCAAGAGGAACCCAAAAATATGGGTGCTTGGGCCTTCTTACGTATGCGCTACGACGATGGTATCTTCGGAGACCGCCCGCTGTCGTGCATTGCCCGGCCAGCGTCGGCGAGCCCAGCTACGGGCTCAGCGAAGGCGCATCAATTGGAACAAGCTAAACTCCTCGAAGAAGCCTTCGCTTGCTCATGACGAGGGAACACTAGGAACAAGACTGGGAAAACCATACCGATGTCAACGGAGCTTAAAGTGCCCTCTGCGGGCGAATCGATTACTGAAGTAACTATTGTCGAGTGGCTCAAGAAGGAAGGGGCGTGGGCGGCGCGAGATGAGACAGTGGCGGTTATCGAAACCGATAAGGCCAATGTTGAAGTGAATGCGCCGGTGGCTGGGGTGCTCACCCGCATCATCAAGGGCGAGGGTGAAGAGGCGATTGTGGGCGAGGTAATCGCCCACATGGAGGCTCAAGAACAACCTCGAGACGCAGCGTCGGAGAAAAGACCAGCGGCGTCAGGGGTCGCGGAAAAGAAAGCGGTGGATACTGTTGAAGCAGTATCCTCCGCGGTCAACTCAAGCGCTGCGAAGGGGGTGTCAGTCACTCCGGCTCCGGCGGTACCCTCCGCGCCCAGCTTGCCGGAAGGGCTTCGAGCCCCGCCCTCGATTCGACGTGCAGTACGTCAGGGGCTGGTACCGGCGGAGCAGGTCCGTGGCCCGGGACTAGCGGCCTTGTCTGAGGGGGCATTAGCTCGGTCTGTTCCTTCGGAGCCTGCGATTCGCGAAGAAGAACGGGTGAAGATGACCCGTCTGCGTAAAACGATCGCTCAACGTTTGGTGACCGCACAACAGACCGCGGCTATTCTCACCACCTTTAACGAGGTGGATATGAGCGCGGTGATGGGGCTTCGCAAGATATACAAAGAATCCTTTGCGGACCGTCACGGGGTCAAATTGGGTTTTATGTCTTTCTTTGTGAAGGCCACTATTGAAGCGCTGAAGGATCTTCCCCAGATCAATGCTAGTATCGAAGGTGATAATATTATCTACCATAACTACTACGATATTGGTGTTGCAGTAGGTGGGGGACGGGGCTTGGTGGTTCCGGTCATTCGCAATGCTGAGCGTTTGAACTTTGCGCAGATCGAGCAAACTATTGGTGACTTTGGGCGTCGGGCCAAAGACAACAAGATCACTCCCGATGAACTTCAGGGAGGCACCTTTACCATTTCCAATGGCGGGGTGTATGGGAGCATGATGTCCACTCCGATTATTAATCCGCCGCAGAGTGGTATCCTAGGGCTTCATGCGATCAAAGAGCGTCCGGTGGTGAGAGATGGCCAGGTGGTGGTGGCACCGATGATGTTCATTGCGCTGAGTTATGATCACCGAATAGTCGATGGACGGGAAGCGGTAACCTTTTTGGTTCGCATCAAAGAGTGCATCGAAAACCCAAGTCGTATGCTTCTTGAAGTATGAGCTCGCGAACAAATATATTCCTTCAAAGCCTTTTTGCAGCAGAGATCCCTTGGGTAGAACCCAAGCTGCTGCTTCTCCGCGGGTCTATGTCCCGCAGGGTGGAACTATAGCGAGGCGCCTGCTTTGCCCGAATGTTCGGATTCGGCTGGTCCCGCGAAACCGGCTAACTTGTGCGCTGCCTTGCACAATCGCTGGTGAAGAGCAGGAAATCGGGTGCCATAAGTCCGCCGGTCATTCAAGGTATGCGTCACAGATCATCGAGGCTAAGGCGTGTATTTAACCTCCGGACTGCGTTCTGACTTGTATCCCACCTTTGTGAGTGGTCGGTGGCTTTGCTCCCCTTTCGAGCCCATCGGTCCGGTACATCGAGTACCCTCCCTCCGGGGCTTGCCCCTCACAAACGCGGGATACGGCGTCATCTCCGCGGCCGGGGTTTACAGATACGCCCTAAAGTGAAGGGTAAGCCTTGGTTGAAGTATTCGGGGAACCATTGTTGGGGTGGTTTTTCCGTGCGAGGTTCAGATGGGCATCGTGTTTGTGCGAGGGTAAAGAGACGGACTTGTCTTCGCCTAACGTTTTCAAGAAACGTTCTGATTGGCTTCGTTGTTCACCGATTACTTATCGTTATGCGTATTGCTGAACTCGCGGCCACTCAACCAATCAAAAGACCTTGGCGGTTAGTCACATGCTCAATTCTTTAGCCTTTTTGTCTATCCGGTGGGGGCCTGCGCGAGGGACTTCACACCCGCGGTCAAGGTGTGAAAGATTGTCTACGTACCTGGGTGCCAATGAACGCCAAAATTACTGGTTGAAGTCGTCGAACGAGGGCCCGAGCGATTGCTCCAACCTGTGGCGCATTAGGCTCGCAATTTTGACATCGACTCAAGGACCATCATCATAGGGTCGAAAAGATGTTCGTAGAGTCTTCCGTACCCTACAAGGAGTTGCTGATCCATGTCGCAGGCTGCATCCAAAAAAAAGAATCCCGTACAAATTTTACAAGAGTTTTCCATTCCGCTTATTGCTGGCGTTGTGTTGGCCGTTATTTGGGCCAATATTGATCCCCATGGATACCATAACGTAATACATTGGTCTCCGTTCGCTGATGCTCACCACGGTCATGATGCTCATGGTGGTGGATTTCTTGGTCATCTAAACCTTCATTTTATCATGAACGATCTGTTCATGGCACTCTTTTTTGGACTTGCAGCGAAAGAGATTACCGAAGCCTGCCTTCCTGGAGGTGCTCTCAATCCGCCGAGTAAAGCGATCAATCCACTTCTTGGGACGCTCGGAGGGGTTTTGGGGCCTATTGGGGTATATGTCGCTTGCGTAAGTCTATTTAATCAGCCGGCTATCGCTAATGGATGGGGAATCCCCACTGCAACCGATATTGCGTTGGCGTGGCTTGTTGCGCGGGTGATCTTTGGTGCTGGTCATCCGGCGGTGTCGTTTCTCCTGTTGCTCGCAGTGGCGGATGATGGGTTGGGATTAGGCATTATTGCGGTTTTTTATCCGGATCCGAACAATCCGGTTCAGCCCCTATTTTTGCTGTTGGTGGCTATTGCGGTGGGCGTATCGTATGTGCTTCGAGCTAAGAAGGTGCAAAGCTTTTGGCCTTACCTTCTTGTTGGGGGCGTCTTAAGTTGGCTGGGGCTATTTCTTGCTCACTTGCATCCCGCTTTGGCCTTGGTACCAGTTGTTCCGTTTATGCCTAGTGCCGCTAGGGACGAGGGTCTTTACGTTGAGGAACAAGGTGGTGGGCACCACGATACCCTCAATAACTTTGAGCACTTCTTTAAACTTCCTGTAGATATTGGCCTATTCGGATTTGGCCTTGCCAATGCCGGTGTAGAGTTCTCCAGCGTGGGGGCGGCTACGTGGGCGGTGCTTGCCGGATTGATGGTCGGGAAGACGGTGGGGATTTTCGGGTTTTCAGCCGTGGGTCACTTAGCTGGGTTCAAATTGCCTGAGGGCATGGATTTTCGGAGTTTGGTTGTGGCTGGGCTCACTGCTAGCCTCGGTTTGACGGTTGCGCTCTTTGTTGCAGGGGTGGCTTTTACGGATCCCTCACTTCAAGGTTCAGCAAAAATGGGTGCCTTGTTCTCCGCGGCTGCGGCACCGGCAGCGATATTCTTGGCCCGAGTTCTCGGCATTGGGAGCCCAAAGATGGTGTCAAAAGGGGGTGGAAGCAATGGTCGACTGGCCGGAGATTTTGGTGATGGGGCGGTGACCTCCGTGTCATCATCCATAGGTCTTGCCCACGATGATGAGTAGCATAGCATGGTGGGGTGAGAATTCCGTCATTGCCAGAGTCTTCGCCCATCATGGTCACCGGAGCGTCCGGTGGCATAGGTCGTGCTGTCAGCTTGGCCTTAGCGATCCATCATAACGCTCATATCATAGCGCTAGGCCGAGATTCTAGGCGCTTAGAGCAGTTGTGTTCCGACGTTAGGGCCGCGGGCGGCACGGCAAGCGCGGCGAGTATAGACCTTGCTGCCGATGGGGCAATACCTTCCATCTTGCCCCATATTCCTTCCACTGGTCTTTATGGTCTCATTCATAGTGCTGGGGTGTGCCCTTTGGGGTCGGTAGAGAAGACCTCCGAGGATGATCTGGAGGGTAGCTGGCGCCTTAATCTCCGGGCACCATATCTTGTGACCGCTGCGCTTTTGCCGGCCTTACGAAAGAAGCGGGGACATGTGTTGTTTATCAACTCTGGGGCCGGTCGGGTGGCTAAGGCTGGGTGGAGTGCATATGCGATGGCAAAGCATGGGCTTAAGGCATTGGCTGATGCTCTACGAGACGAGGTAAGCTCCGAGGGAATACGGGTGACATCTATCTTTCCGGGGCGTACGGCAACTGATATGCAGGCGTTCGTGCGGGCTCATGAGGGACGTCCGTATGACCCTAGTGAGTGGGTTCAACCGGCGGATGTCGCGGAAGCGGTGGTTTTGGCTCTCACTACGCCAACCCCCTCTTTGGTTGAGGAGATTGTGGTTCGACCGATGAGCTAGGGCGTGTCTTTACCCTTCCGGGTTGCGTTCTGACTTGTGTTCAGCGGGTGTGTGGGGTCGGTGGCTGAGCCTCCACATTCTCGGGCTACGGCGATCTCCGCAGCCGGCGGTGGAGGACGCGCCCTAGCAGGCCATCGGAAAAGTGAGTTAGGCGCTTCGCGGGTCCTTTTTCCGTGGAACGTCCGGACCGTCTTCGCCTTTCATCGGTTGCATACGCCCGGTATGCGCCCTCTTCATCCGGAGCGTTGCACGGAAAAGAAACTTCGCGGATCACCCATCCCACTTCTCCGATGGCCTGCTAGTCATCCGAGGATCCAAGCTCTCCGAGAATTTCTCTGGTGTTAGGGAGTCGATGGGCCGGGTAAACCGATCGCTTTGCAAGAGGCCGTTTTGCCACGACTTTGAAAGTGTCATGCTGAGTGCTTGGAGGGTCAAAGAACGCCGTTGATCGGGCGGGTGCCTGTTTGGGCTGCGCGCGGAGGTGTTCGGTGAGATGCTCCGAAACCAACGATGGGAACACACAACGGCTCTGTAGATTTTGTTGGTGACAATCCTTTGCTGCAGCTCGGACAAGCAGGGGTACATCTACCGTTCGCGACGGTTTTGCCGGAGCATGTGCAACCGGCAATGCATGCACTGATGGCCGAAGCTAAACGGGTCCTCACTACGATCGCCGGTTCGGATGAGCCTCCCACGTGGGGCTCTGTGTACGAAGCTCTAGAGCAAAGCACTGAGTCTCTTTCTCTTGCGTTCGCCATTGTGACTCATCTAGAAGCGGTGCGAACAACCCCGGAGCTCCGTCGTGAGTTCAATGCGGTCAAACCGGAGGTGAGTGCGTTCTTTGCTTCGATATCACTTGATGAAGCTCTATTCGCTCGACTTAAGCAATATGCTGCTACCGACGAGGCTCAGCGGCTTCCAAAGGAAGAAGCACGAGCATTAGCCACTACCCTCGATGAATTTCGCCGGCAAGGGGCACACCTCGACGCCGAACGGAAGCAGCAGCTGGAAGCGATGACCCGGGAACTGGCAATATGCACCAGTAAATTTGCGCAAAATGTGCTCGATGATACCTCCGTGTGGACCAAACTGGTGGATGACGAGGCGGATCTGGCCGGCTTGCCAGACACGGCGATGCGTTTGGCCAAAGCGGAGGCGCAGCGCAGGAATCAGACCGGATGGTTACTCACGCTTCATGCCCCCAGCTTTATACCTGCGCTCACGTACCTAGATAGTGCCCCGCTTCGTGAGGAGATCTATAGAGCATACTACGCGCGTGCTTCAGCGGGGGACCGGGACAATAGCCGTTTGATCATCGATATTCTCGGGCTCAGAAGACGTCAGGCGAAGCTGTTGGGCTACAACAGCTTCGCTGACTATGTGCTTGAGCCGCGGATGGCCAAGACCGCTGAAAATGCGCGCAAGTTTGTCCGTGAGCTGACCGAGCGAACCCAGGTTGCTTTCACCCGTGAGACTGAAGCACTCTTTGCCTTTCGCCAGGAGTTGGAAGGGGATGAGGCACCTCCCCTTCAGCCCTGGGATGTTGCATATTACGCGGAAAAAATGCGCAAAGCGCGGTACGATTTTGATGAAGAGGCTTTGAGACCCTATTTTGAGGTTCGACGGGTAGTGGATGGCCTGTTTTCGATCGCTCAGAAACTCTTTGGTATTGATATCGTTGAAACGTCTGAATTGCCGATATGGCACGCAGACGTACGAGCTTTTGCCGTGAGAGAGGTCAATAAAACCTTGGGGTATTTCTATGTAGATCTCCATCCTCGGGATGACAAACGGGCCGGGGCCTGGATGCATGGTCTTTCATCGGGGATTGTACGAGAGGGATATTTAGATCGGCCCCATATTGGGTTATTTGCTGCGAATGTGAGTCGACCGGTTGATGGTCAGCCAGCCTTGCTGAGTCATCGAGAGGTGGAAACTTTATTTCATGAGTTTGGTCACTTGCTTCACCATTTGCTTTCCCGGGTTGCGGTGCGGGGCCAAGCGGGCACGCGGGTCGCCTGGGATTTTGTCGAGTTGCCTTCGCAGTTGCTGGAAAACTGGTGCTGGTCAAAAGATGCTTTGGATCTATTTGCTCGCCATCATGAAACCAATGAACCGATTCCTAAGGATCTCTTTGACAAGATGCATAAGGCCCGAACGTTCCGTTCGGCATCAGCGATGATGCGCCAACTAGGGTTTGCGGAAGTGGATTTAGCCCTCCATATGGACTTTGAGCCATCCACTGGTGAGGAGGCAGTCAACGCACTCGCCCGGTATACTTGTGCTATCTTAGAGCAGTTTTCACCAACCCCTCTGTATGAGGGTTGGGCGTTTATTAATGGCTTTACCCACTTGTTTGCGGCAGCAGTGGCTTATGCGTCGGGATACTACAGTTACAAGTGGGCGGAGGTCTTGGACGCGGATGTCTTCACCCAATTTGCCCCTCAGATACTGTCCTCTAAAGTGGGGGGGGCCTTTCGGACAGAGATTCTCGAAAAGGGAGACTCCGCGCCCCCAGATGTCTTGTTCCGTTCGTTTATGGGGCGAGATCCGGATATGGATGCCCTCCTGGTTCGTAGTGGCTTACTCACTGCTGAAGAAAGCTAGTTGTGCTTGGGCGTTCAAGGCGGTATGCATGGGATGTCGGTGAGGTACTCCCTCACGTTGTTCAATTACCGTGGATAACTATTGTGACGACGCATCTCGCGTCTCGTCTGGTGCTGTATCTTCTTGGCGAGAGGCGCTCAGCCAGCTCGGCACCACTGGTGAGCCCTCTGGGGACCAACTGAGAAGCATACTTAGTACGGAGGTTCGAAAAGATCTCCGATATTATCTCAACCTACAGGAGTCTCGTCTGCGAGACCGCTTGGTTCTTGATCTGATGACTGAGAATGAAGATGGCCAAGACGTTCCGGTTGAGCTTGTGGATGGTGACCCGAGCGGACTAGGGGAGGCTGATGCAGATATCGTAAGTCTATTGTTTGGCGCCCATGGGGAGACTCGTGGGCGTGGTCAACACGCACGTGATCTAGGATTGGGACGATGTGCTATACGCCCCAGTCTGTACCGCCGGTTGCTCCCTCAAATCTCTAGAACTGGGCGTTTCTTTGCAGATCTGGGTTTAGCTAATGTACCACCTGCCGGTCCGGTCGAGTTTGTGCCTCGCCCCTCACTGTCTGTGCGCCTTGTTATCCATAGATGTAGTTGGAATCGACAGACCTTTTTTAGGTTGTGGGGGGTGTTGGTTTCAGCAGACGCTCGGTATGATCTCGAACAACCGCGACTGTTACTGTCTGATGGGCTGGCCTTAGTCGATAAGATGTTGTATACTTTACCGACCGGCCATCAGTTAGATTGGGCCCTCCGCTTGCGTCGTCATGGGCCAGTAGAGTTTCCCGAGGTCTCTAAAGATCAATTTGTCCAGGAACTATCCGCCATGCCTGGTCTGCCCGACGTGGAAATGCCTCCAGAACTTCATTGGTCACGCCTTGAGGTACCTCCTCGACCTAAAATGGTATTCTTCAGCGATCTATCTTCCGAGCAAGAAGAAGAAGAAGAAGAAGAGACTCAGGCGGCGCGAGCTCCGCTGACCGCCAAAGTGTTATTTGAGTATGGTGGTCTTCAGGTGGCCGTGGGTTCATTCGAATCAGCGATACTGGATGAGGCTGGTCGTCGTTGGTTTCGACGCGATTTGCCCAGTGAGCGGGTGCATATTGAGAAATTGCGACAAGTGGATGTGCAGGCGGATGGAGCCAGTGAAGTTCGCATTGAACGCAAGAATTTGAGTGAAGTAATTAAGGCATTGGTCGCGGTAGATTGGTCGGTGGAGACCGAAGGGGCATTGGTACGGACTAATGGGAAACTCCATGCGAAAGTATATTCAGGCATCGATTGGTTTGAACTTGATGCGGATGTGACTTTTGCGCCAGATGCTAAAATATCTTTGCCTAAACTCCTTCGTGGCGCATCGGTGGGCAAAGACATGGTTCGGCTGTCCGATGGAACCCGAGGGCTAATTCCTAAATGGATCAAAAAATACTCAGCGGTTGCGCGTTTTGGTAAAACGGCGGGTGAAAGACTTCGGTTTTTACCGTCCCAGGCCGGGGTGATAGATGTTCTATTAGCTGGGCATGAGCATACCTCCTTTGATTTAGGGTTTGAAGAGTTGAGGGCCCAACTGGATACTTGTAGTACAGCAAAAGAACGGATTCAAGAACCGGAAGGCTTTAAGGGTAAGCTTCGAGACTACCAATCGGACGGAGTGGGTTGGATGCAGTTTTTGGCCAACCACAATTATGGCGGATGTTTGGCTGATGATATGGGACTTGGCAAGACGGTCCAAGTCCTGTGTTTACTCCAGGGTCGTCATTCCCAGGGTTCAGATGAGTCTAGGCCTCCTTCGCTTGTGGTTGTACCCAAAAGTTTGGTACATAACTGGGTAGAAGAGGCGGCAAAGTTCACTCAGCTTGAAGTATTGAACTATACCGGAGCTCGTCGTGGTGAGCGTTCTTTCTCTGAGGTAGATGTCATCGTGACAACCTATGGAACTCTCCGGCAGGAGATTCTTTATTTCACGGGGCTCAGGTGGACAACGGTGGTTCTTGATGAAGCCCAAGCCATCAAAAATCCTCGTTCTCAGGCAGCTAAAGCATGTCGCTTGTTGCAAGCGGACCTTCGGCTTGCGATCAGTGGAACGCCGATCGAGAACGGTCTCGAGGAACTATGGTCACTGTTTGAATTTCTGAATCCGGGTATGTTGGGCTCCCTTGGTGACTTTGCGGATACTGGCCGAGAATCCAGCGAAGACTGGTTGCGGGCTATGTCTCGTGCCTTGAAGCCATTTATGCTTCGGCGAACAAAGGATGAGGTTCTCAAAGAACTACCGGGTAAGACGGAGCATCTTTGGAGCATTCCTCTCGGAGAGGAGGAGCGCAAGAACTACGATGAACTATGTCGATACTATCAGCATGCTCTCCGAGGGGTGTTGAGCGGTGAAGACGATAACCCGCAGTCGAGAGTGCACGTCTTGGAGGCTTTGCTACGTCTCAGACAGGCTGCCTGCCATCCGGGGTTGATCGATGCCGCGAGGATGGACGAACCGAGTGCTAAGTTGGATGCGCTGTTTGACAAACTTGAGCAAATAGTCCCCCGCGGGCACAAGGTGCTTATTTTTTCACAATTTACGAGCTTGTTGGAGATTGTCCGGCGCCGCTTAGTTCGTCACGATATAGGGTATGCTTATTTAGATGGCGGTACGTCGGATAGGCAGAAGACGGTCTCGGAGTTTACTGACAACAAGGCATGCTCGGTATTTCTTATTAGCTTAAAGGCGGGTGGTTGCGGACTCAACTTAACGCAGAGTGACTATGTCTTCATTTTGGATCCTTGGTGGAACCCGGCCATCGAAGCGCAAGCAGTGGATAGAGCCTACCGGATGGGGCAAAAGAATAGGGTGTTTGCGTATAAGATGGTGGCTGAAGATACCGTTGAGCAGAAGATAGTAGCCCTCCAGCTTGAGAAGCGTCGATTGGCGGACACAGTGGTCAATACCCCAGGTGGGCCGCTCACCCAATTGGATGCAGAGGATCTTGCGGTACTTTTGGGGTAGTCCAGACAGAGGTGGTCGGGCAAAAACTGGTACTTTACCCCGATTGGGATGCAGAGCTCCTTGCTGGACCTTTGGGGTAGCCTAGACAGAGGCGGTAGGTACATGCTATTCACTAGAAGCCGGTTGATTTAGCCCTGTGTGTAGCTATGAGCCCGGCTTTTCGTTGGCGGTACGTGACCGAGGAGAAACTTTTCGTGGTCAGGACGTTTCACGGAAAGACCGGCCGATAGATGCGTGCAAGGCTAGATCAACCGGCTGCTAGCAGGCCATCGGAGAAGTGGGATGGGTGATCCGCGAAGTATCTTTTCCGTGGAACGCTCCGGATGAAGAGGGCGCATACCGGGCGTATGCAACCGATGAAAGGCGAAGCCGGTCCAGACCTTCCACGGAAAAAGGGCCAGCGAAGCGCCTAACTCACTTTTCCGATGGCCTGCTAGTGATGGCCATCGCATTGAGGGTCCCAGTATAGTTGTGGACCAGCTGATTCGCGCCACTAGGAGTGTCAATGTACGAGAACTTGCCCAAAGAGCTAGAGGTCCGCAACTGATCCTGATAATTCTCTGAGACTTCTACCGAAGTCCTCTTCTCCCCGATCATCATCTTTTCATTCACAGACCTTGGGGGATCTCAGCCCGCGTAGGCCCATCACCTCGGTGATGCTGGGCGTGTCTTTACCCACCAAACCCTCACCAACGCAGGAAACAAGTCTGAACGGGGTTCGGAGGGTAAAGACGCGCCCTGGTGCGAGCCGGAGAAGCTTCGTTTTTTGGTCCCGCCCCACCGCTTCGTTCTTGATCCCCAGAATACCCAGAAGGGCCGCCCCCATCTGACTCTTGGTGCTTGTCAGATGGGTTTACCGATAGATTTGATCACCCAGACTATAAAGGCGCCTCAGCATAACATTGAGGGATGGGCACATGACTATTGCCTAGGTCAAACTCAAGGATTCCCCGACGAACAACCTACACATGCTTCAAAATCTCATGATCTCTGCCTTACTATAGGCGCCCCTAGCACGTACGGCCCATCCCAACAAAAGTCACTAGGGTAAATACACGCCCTAGGAGATGTCTTTGACACCACGTAAGACTGTGGCGAAGTACCCAGTGATCGATTGCACAGACACAGCGAGAGGCTATTGATACGCGCTGATAGCGAAGCCACCAAGTTTAAATCATATCAATTAGTTACACCCTGCTACGGGGGGCACATGATGACGAGCATGAACCGGGGCTCAACCCAGTGGCTTCCGCGGCAAGCCGGAGCAACGAAGACCATCGGATATTCAACCAAATGCAGGGACGAGTAATGGAATGGATCTCCCTGAACGGTAAAACTGACTTTGTGGTTTCTACAATACTAAGGGTGATCCGAAGCCGAGTCTCGAGCCGGTTGTCTCTTCGCATACCGCCGGGCCACTACTTGGGCATAATGGGTGGTTCTGGGTCCTAAATGAAGCGATCCCTGTTGAGGTACCCCATGAGGGCCAGCGTGGTAAGCGGCGGCAATTCGGTGCACGTCTCCACCATAACGTCGCCAAAGTACCGCCAAGTACTTTGTCCCGCCAAAAATATTTTGCTCAGCACTAAATGGGTCCAAAACCCCCATCTGATGTGCTGTGGCCGGCATCAACTGCATCACTCCCATAGCCCCTGATGAACTGATGACATGAGGCCTAAATCGCGACTCGGTAAAGGCAATAACCTCGACCAAAGCTGGGGGCACGCGATGATACTTCGCGGCTCTGGCTATGATGCGCTTCACATCATGAGTACACGACGATAGGGAATGGATCGGTGCATGCAAAACCAGTCTCCCCACCGCAAACCACTTGTTGTGGAGATGACTGACCGCAAACCATCCTGGTCCCCCGCCCTGCCAACGAACCACCCCGTTGACACCCACTATGGCAATGCCCACCGTGCATACCACAACTCCAAATGGTTTTTTGAGGGCGTAAGTCCATAGATAACGAAATAGTTGACCGATTTTGGCACGTAGCAGCGTCGATCTTCGCCAAAGTTGGGGGGCAAGCCACGCACTAAGATCCCAAAGAACTAATAGTATCCTGGCAAAAATTTTAGCAATTAGTTGTCCAAGTCGCTTCATATCTAACATGAACTCCCATCGACAATTTGAAGGAGCTTGCTAGTGATTAATCCCATCAGCCAAGAAAAAAGCAACTAATCAGCTATCAAACGACAAAGAAAAGCACGAAAGAAAAGTGGAATCTCTACAGGTGCACAATTCGCCATTGATAGATATCATCAACCGCAAACAAGAAGGCAGAGGTTATTTATCTTGCAAAACACCCGAAAAGTCACACGTGAAGACCCTGATATTTTGCCGCTGCACCTATACTTATCGCAGGGGTTGAAAACGATCTCGCCGGGAACCACTATTCAAATCGGCAGAGATCCTAGCAATACAATCATCATTGATAGCCCAACAATATCTAGCTTCCACTGCCAGATATCCAGCACCAACAACCGATGGCTAATTAGTGACCTTGGCTCAACCAACGGAACGTACCTAGAGAACGTACATATTGGAACTGCCTTACTCCCAGCAAAGGGCCAAATCCGCCTAGGTGAGGTTCGCATACCTTTTCATTTTCTAGAACCTCCCAGCAATTTTCCGGGATTTTTCGGTCTTATTGGTCATTCTCCTGCAATGAGGGAGGTGTTTCGTACTATTCAGATCGTTGCACAAACCAATGATCCCGTCTTGATAAGTGGAGAAACAGGCACCGGAAAAGAACTGGTGGCCAAAGCGATCCATGCATCTTCCCCCCGTGCACAAGCTCAACTTATCTCCCGGAATTGTGGCGCAATACCGGAGAGTCTCGCTGATGCAGAGCTGTTTGGGTCGGTCCGGGGAGCATTCTCAGAAGCTATCAACAAGCCGGGAATATTCGAAGGGGCAGAGGGCGGCACAGTCTTCTTGGATGAAATTGGTGAGCTCCCTCATGGGATTCAGGCAAAACTGTTGCGCACGCTTCAGGAGCACAAAATCGTAAGACTGGGAGAGCTTAAAGAACGAAATGTCGACTTTAGACTTCTATTAGCCACCCATCGAAACCTCACCGACATGGTCAAAAACCAGCGTTTTCGCGAGGACCTCTATCATCGCCTTTCAGTCTTTGCGATCCATCTACCACCGCTTCGAAAGCGACCGGGGGACATCTCACTAATTGTTCACCACCTTTTGCAGAACACCGGTGTCCGTATTACGAACGAAGCGGTTGAGATGCTCCATCGTTTTCATTGGCCAGGCAACGTGAGACAATTACAGAACACCCTAAAACAAGCGTCCGCGTTTTGCTTCAATCAGTGTATTGAGTCCTCTGATCTTCACCATCTCTATACTTCATCAACAAGGGACGGAGCTGGTCCAACTCAAAGGAAAAATCGAAAATTTCGTTCTCTTGACGATGAAAATGTCCGGCGCGAGACCATGGCAGTATGGGAACAATCGGGCCGATCCGTCAGTAAAGCAGCCTCTATACTTGGTATCGCCAAGAGTACAATGCACGGACGCAAGGAACGATATCGTTTGCCAGAAAAAGGGCAAGACTGACTTTCTTTGTGATCTAAGCAATAACCGCGACAAATCCGATCACCGGTCGGACACCGCCTGTCGGACACCGAGCCTCAGACATCACCGGTCGGACACCGTCCCTCGGACACCGCCCGTCGGACACCGAGCCTCGGACATCACCCGTCGGACACCGCCCGTCGGACACCGTCCCTCGGACATCACCCGTCGGATGTATCATCCAGGCCAGATGGCTGAAGTCCCCTAGAAATCAATATGAAGGGCTAACAAAGATTTTCGATCCAACAAAGTCCTGGGGAGTATGATGGTTAGTCACCGGATATTCCGGTTCTTCAAGAGGCAACGAAACACCTTGATCGAGTTTAGCAACACGCCAGACAACAAGTGTTTAATACCAACAAAACTATTTCTAAGTATTTGTTCTCATCGAATTTATTTATTCGCTTGCGAGGCAGATTTACCGTTGTCTGACCGAAAGATACAGCAAAGACCACTTGAATTGATTCTGAAAGCATCAACAAGGGGTCGCGCAGCGGGGCATGCCCCTCGGAGACGCTGGAACTTGGGTTCTACCCAAAGAATTTCTGCTGTTAGAGGGGTAAGCAACTGATCTTCAAGGGAATCAGGGATAAGTTGTAGATCCCGCAAACGCTAAAGACCGACCCTTGTCTAAGTAGTAGCAGCAGTTGTGGATGGTACTTGTCTCGAAATTTGGCCTCCCCACGACCGAGCAAAAATTGGCTCAGTCATTGCTACATCATTCAGGCGTGAAATTTGATCGCGTGGTTAGCGCCGCTCATGCAAATGTCATTTCTTCGTTCAACACAGTGGAAAGCCCCCATATAGACGAACTGCGAGCTCTGGATACCCACACCCATATATTTCCCCCCTCTGCCTATGATGCGATGGTCCTCGAGCAAGCGTTACAACGCTTCTTTCCCAGCCACCCCGATCTACTCCGCCTTCATCCTCCCCTAAAACGGGTTTGTCATGCTCAGGGGTTCCAGGTCCACCTTCAGCAAATTGCTGCACGATGCGCACAGACACCATCCACCTCGTCAACGTATATTATGGGAACGTTGTTGATCAAACTCGTCGTAGCCCAAGATAGAATTCATCAGCAGAGGCTCGAAGATGGAGCCTGGTCATGAAGCCTAAAGCCGAAACCCATCCCCCTCATAAAGTCCCGGTGTCCACGGATATTGGTTACAGCAGAAACCTCTTGGGTAGAACCCAAGTTCCCATGGCGATCCATATAGAGTTCTATTTATATCCGAGAACATCATGAAAGAATGTAATAAAGCATCAATATCTCTCACATCTCAAGAGTATGAGATTCTTGAAGAACTAGCATACGACTACTTTATGTTCGGCGTCTACGAAGTGGCGAAAACCATCTATGAGGGTCTCGTCGAAGCAGCGCCCCAGGTGGCAACATATCAAGTGGGCCTCGGATTGAGCTACAAGCGTCTCGGACTATCGGGCGCAGAAGACATGTTTCACTCTGCTACCCAATCGGACCCAACAGACGCCCTTCCTTGGATACATCTTGCAGAACTACCTGAGCGAATGGGAAGTCATCAGCAACGCTTAGATTTTTTACATATAGCGCTCAACAAACTACATCCATCCGATAGATTATACTCCAAAGTTATGGCTTTGCTCCGATCTACATCCAAGCGGGAAAGTCAAAGTGGTTAGTTTTTCTCATTTCTTCCGAGGCGAGGTAATATTCGTCACTTCCATCATTTCTATACTTTTTGTTCTCGTTGTACCTATCCCCGGGTCGGGTCTTGATATCCTTTTAGCCATAAATATAATTTTTGCTTCTCTCGTCTTATTTTCGGTCCTAGTTGCTAAAGAGGTTCTTTCCATATCTAGTTTTCCGACGCTCCTGCTCCTAACAACCCTGTTCCGGCTGAGTCTCAATGTCTCAACCACCCGAATGATTCTCAGTGAAGGCCAAGGAAATGCTGTAGTTCAAGCCTTCGGAGAATTTGTCGGCAGTGGCGACCTAGTCACCGGGCTCGTCATTTACCTTCTGATCACCCTCATTCAGTTAGTTGTCATTGGTCGTGGTGCAGAGCGAGTTGCGGAGGTAGCGGCTCGCTTTACCCTTGACGCCATGCCGGGAAAACAGATGTCGATCGACGCTGCACTCCGCGCAGGGGCCATTTCGGACGAAGAGGCCGACAACAAGCGGAACGAATTAAGCCGGCAGGCGCAGTTTTATGGAGCAATGGACGGGGCCATGAAGTTCGTAAAGGGTGATGCCACCCTCGGGCTCATTATCACCGGTCTCAATCTCATCGCCGGACTGGGTATCGGTACCTTGCGTCTCTCAATGCCGATAGCAGAGGCTTTAGAAACCTTTGCCATACTCACAATCGGAGATGGCTTGGTTTCACAGATTCCAGCCCTGTTACTTGCACTCGCGTCAGGACTGGTTACGACCCGTGTAGCCGCAAAAAACAACGAGGAAAGCCTGAGCTCGATGCTCCACCTAGAGCTTCTGGCGAATCCACAGGTTCTCGGCTTTGCGGCCGCCTTTGCCACCATCTTGAGCCTCACCCCGGCATTGCCCACCATCCCTTTCCTGTTCGTCGCTACCTCCCTTGGACTCGGAGTATGGTACCAATCCCCCTTTTGTCCGTCCTGGCTACGCGGCCGTACCGACTTCAACCAATCACAGAAAGAGCGACTGCTACAGGCTCGAGCTCAACGAGCTACAAACGACGAACTTGCACCAACCGTGCATCCTCTGAGTATCGATCTCTCTGCACAATTGTCATCCTCATTGGGGTTTGGCGTTGGCCAAGATCCACAGACCGAACTCATGTCCCGCTGGTTACCGGAAATGCGAGACGCCCTCTACGCCCAGACCGGAATTCGCATTCCCAGTGTGCGAGTACGTGCTGGAGTAACGGCGCTTCCACCAAACGCGGCAGTGATAAAGGTTAATGAGGTTCCTGTAGCCGTTGAACACATCAACACCTCTAAGTCCCTTGTCCTAGGCCATCTCGAAGAACTCAACTCGCTTGGTATCCCCGTGGAGCCCACGAACAACCCGTTAGGGAATGGTCCTGCAGGCTGGATTTCCATCGAAGATGAAACCCTACTCACGGGTGCTGGCATCGCAGCTTGGAACCCTTCTGGGGCATTGGCCCTATACCTTCTACGCGAAGTTCGTTCCCGGGTAGCTGATTTCATTGGGCTCCAGGAGACCGCAGAGCTGGTACGACGCATGGAAAAAATTAGTCCGGATCTCGTCGAAACGGTAATACCCAAACTTGTTTCCCTCTCTCAACTCCGAGACGTACTCCGGCGGCTAGCCGACGAAAATGTCAGTATTCGCGACCTACGGAGTATTCTCGAAGCTCTGGGCGAACTGGGTGACCGAGCCACAGGTCCTCGAAGTCTGGTAGAGCATGTACGCACCAAGCTCGCGGTGCAAATTACCTTCAGCCTGGCTGGTCCGGATCATCGTCTTCCGGTAGCAACTCTACATCCTAAGTGGGAGGACGTACTCTCCGCAGCAGTTGTGGACGATATCCAAGGGTCTTATATCGCGCTTGCCCCGCCGGTCAGACTGCAGTTCTTGCAAGCGGTACAAAACACGATTCAACCTATCTCGCAGGCTGGACTTCAGCCGGTACTGCTCACTCGAGGTTTACTCCGTTACCCAGTTAGGACGCTCCTTGAGCCGGATACGAGTATTACTGTGCTCGCCTTTTCTGAGCTACCAAAGAGCCTGGTCGTACACCCTGTAGGCTCAGTGGAATGGCTGGAGGTAGAGGTAAGTCCATCATCGAAACCGCAAGAAGTGGTTTAGTGATTTGCGATTCTTATCGTAGGGGGCTAATCTGTGGAGGTCGGTGTCAGTGCTCCGTGGGCGGGTGACGGTTGAAGGCTCCCGCTTCCCATGTGCACAACCTCCGTAACGGGGGCCCACGCACCGGGTATCTAACGAAGAGTACAGATGCTTCAGAATTGCGTCAAACTTCCCCGACGGGTCGTACCCACCCACCCCTCTCGGGACTACATTCAAACCAGGGCTCGGAGAATTTTGCCTTGGCTTCTGGACTTGACTATATCGTGTCGACAATGAACCGAAGCCCGCTCGCAGATGAGCTGGTGGCCATCTACAAAGAGGCCCTCGAAGCGTCCCACGCAGGGAAAGCCGTAGAGCTTCGCCTACAAGTTTCGAGCGGTGCCATTCGAGCCGGTCGTAGAGCCATCGCTCTGGACCGGGTTGAGGACGTTGGCATCGTCGCCGTAGGCAAAGCCGCACCGGCCATGGCAGAGGCCGTGCCCGATCCTATAAAGGAGAAAATGACCTTCGGCGTCATCGTCACGAAGGCTGGTTATCGACGAGAGGTCGAAGGCTTTGAGGTCCGCGAGGCCGGCCATCCCCTTCCTGACCGAGCATCCGTTCGTGCGACCGACGAGGTGATGGAGCTCGTATCCGAACTGGGTGAAGAAGATCTGTTGTTAGTCCTGGTCTCTGGAGGAGCAAGCTCACTGCTGACCTCACCAGTGCCGGAGGTTGGCTTATCAGACACCATTGACCTCACCCAGTCCCTACTTACGGCCGGGCTTGATATTCACTCCATCAATATGGTCCGGTCCCACATTTCCCGGGTGAAAGGAGGACGCCTAGCAGTCGCTGCCGCACCCGCCTCGGTGTTGACCTTAGCCCTTTCAGATGTGGTGGGAGACAAACTGCCTGCGATCGGTGGTGGACCTACGGTCGCCGATCCGTCTCGATACCGGGACGCGGTTTCGGTCCTCAAGAAAGCTGCCATCTACGAACGGGTGCCTGCATCGGTCACGGAGTATCTAGAAGCTGGGGCTCGGGGGGAAATTCCAGAGTCTCCAAAACCGGGTGATCCCCGCTTATCTCGTGCCTTTGCAGCAGTGGTCGGAGGTCCGCAAACCCTTTCGCGAGCGGCAGCTCGCGCCGCCCGAAACCTTGGTTTGCGGGTTCGTTGCGCAACCAAGCCCATTGAGGGACCGGTTGAAGACCTGGTGGAGAAGTACATGGCTAGGGCTGGCTCCATGGTACGCTCAGGTACCGGGAGAGAGGTTTTCGTAGCCGTAGGTGAACCAACCGTGGAGATGCCTTCCGGTACAACACCGGGCTTGGGAGGCCGTAATCAACATCTCTCGTTGTTAATGGCTCAAGCTATGGCAGGGGATGAACATATGGCTTTCTTGGCCGCAGGTACCGACGGTACCGATGGCCCCACCCTCGCAGCAGGTGGTATTGTAGACGGAACAACGGTCTCAAAACTCCAAGATAAAGGGGTAGATCTCAATCAGATTATCAAGGCCTACGACTCTTACGATGCGCTCGGCAAGGTCGATGCCCGGTTGGAAACTGGTCCAACCGATACCAACGTAGCCGACCTGCACCTCCTTGCTGTTGAAGGTCATACTTCCGGACGAAAAAAATAGCGGGCTGAACGAGCCAGTGAACATAAGAACTCCGGCTTACTTCAGCTCTGACGGCCTAAATCCACATCATTGAGCAACGTCTTCTTTGGTAAGGTCTCCCAATCTCGCAATACGAAGACTGCATTTTTTCATCAGGTGCTCTCTGGAGTTCAAAGCTCTTTGACTAAGAACACGGCTTAGACTTGGGGTAAGGATGTAGTGAATCCTTTCGTATCAGACCATGCCGGTGACCGGATGCCGGCCCCATCCACGATTACCATCTTTGGCGCCAGTGGCGATCTCACCCGCCGAAAGCTCATCCCCGCACTCTGGGATCTCTCTCGAAGTGGCCATCTTCCTCGAGTCGCGATTATCGGCTGCGCCCGGTCGCAAAAGAGCGACGAAACGTTTCGCGACGAACTCAGGGACGGTATTCGAGCTCATGCACGACACTCATTCGATGAGGAGAGCTGGTCAACTTTCTCTAGACATATCTACTACGTCAGTCTTGAAAGCTACGATCACCCACCGAGCTATGAGCGACTAGCCACTAAACTATCCGAAGTGGAACAACAGCTCGCTATGGAGCCCAATCGGCTCTTTTATCTGTCCACCCCACCCCGAGCATTCGCTCCTGCGGCCCGACAGCTGCGTGACGCAGGTTTGGTTCCTAAGGACAGTAATCCGTACGCACGGGTCATTGTTGAAAAGCCCTTCGGAATAGATCTTTCTAGCGCCCAAGTACTGAACCACGACCTTCTTGAGGTACTTGCGGAAAAGCAAATTTACCGCATTGATCACTACCTTGGCAAGGAGACGGTTCAGAACCTGCTCGTATTTCGTTTCGCCAACGGCATCTTTGAACCCCTCTGGAACAATAACTATGTTGATCATGTTCAAATCACGGGAGCGGAGACCTTGGGTGTGGAATCACGCGGGGGCTACTTCGATCACTCCGGTATCCTTAGGGATATGGTCCAAAATCATCTTTTCCAGATTCTTGCCCTCTGCGCAATGGAGCCTCCCGTAAACTTTTCAGCAGACGCAGTACGTGGCGAAAAAACCAAGGTACTCCAGGCTCTCCGCCCTATCACCAAAGAAGACATCAGCTCCCGAGTGGTCCGTGGGCAGTACATCAGCGGTTCTGTGCTTGGCCGAAACGTACCCGCATACCGACATGAAGGGGGGGTAGACCCAAATAGCCTCACTGAGACTTTTGTTGCTCTTAAGCTGTTTGTCGATAACTGGCGATGGGCGGGCGTTCCATTTTATCTTCGGTCGGGAAAACGCATGCCAAAAAAAGTGACAGAAGTAGCGATCCACTTCAAGGCAGCCCCTCATCGACTCTTTGGTTCAGATACTTTTGAGGAAAGCGCCGTACCAGAGGCATCACGTACCACCCCTAATGTTCTAACTATTCGTATCCAACCAGATGAAGGTATTTCTCTTCAGCTCGGCTCCAAGGTACCCGGTCAAACCATGGCCATAGCCTCGGTAAGTATGGAGTTTCGCTACGCATCCAGTTTTGGTGTAGCCGCCCCAGAGGCTTACGAAAGGCTCCTGCTTGATGCTCTGTCTTGTGACTCGACTCTTTTTACCCGCGGAGACGAAGTTGAGGCTAGCTGGAAGTTCATCACTCCCATTCATGAGGCCTGGTCAACCATGGGCGGTGGACCAGCCTTCTATAGCTCTGGCACTTGGGGGCCACGAGAATCTGATGAACTACTGGAATCCTCTGGTCGAAGATGGAGAAGACCATGAGTAACAATCTATCCCCAATGCCAACACTTGGGAGACAGTCATGACCGAAGTAGGAGCGCAAGAGCTTGAGAAATTCACCGCGGGCGAGCGGTTTGCTGTAGACCCCAATGCTGTCGAAAAAGAACTGGCGGCAGTTTGGCAAGCGGCAGGCCAAAGCTCCGAAGATGCTCACCCCGTCACTCGGGCATGTCTATGGAATGTGATTATTCACATCGAAGAGCGGCCTGAACAAAAAATTCGGTCTCGGCTGGATTTGAGCGCGGTGGTTCGTGGTCTACCCCGTTATCTCGCTTCTCGAGCACTCATCCTAAAGACTAAGCCCGGAGATAATCCAGAAATCCAAAGTTGGATATCTGCGAACTGCATCCTGGACGGTGGCGGAGGAAAACTGGTTTGTAGCGAGGAAATCACGTTGGAATCTGCAGGTGATGGCTGGCAACACCTCCCTCCCCTAGTGCGTGCGCTTCTGGTGCCTGGTATCCCCACCGCGGTAGTCCTAACCGGTGTTCCTCAGGATGAGGAGCACGTATCCAAGTCATTGATGCAGATAGCAGATCGGGTAGTGACCCACACTGCCGCCTGCGCAACACCTCGTGCTTTTGAGTTTGCTCGGGGACTCAAAGCTGGCCGCTCGTTACTCGATCTTGGGTGGACCTCTCAAACAGAACTCAGACAATCCATAGCGTCGATGTTCGATAAGGTCTCGTCTCCTATTGCTATTGATCGGGTGGAGGGTAAAGCAGCACCGCAATTTGCTGGAGACCTGGCCCTCGCGTTCGGATGGATTGCCGCATGTCTTGGGGCCATTGATATCACTCAGGCTAATGTCCTGAGTAAGAGGGTTCATACCGAACATGGTGATATCGGTTTCTCTAGTCAGATCGCTGAGAGTCAGGCCGGCATTGAAATAGCTTTTTACAGTGACTCATCACCAAGAAGTGTCTGTATCGAGGCTGATGGCTCCGTGGTCATCCAAGATGGAGAGGATGTGATACGTCGCAATGGCAGTCATATCGATGAGGCCCAACTATTAGCCCGCACCCTCCTTACTCCTCCGGGAGGTCTTCAATATCAGCATGCGCTTCATTGGGCCCGGAGGTTATATCCGTGATGGGACTTGTTGTTGCTCCCAACAAAGAAGCGGTCGAATCACCAGTTCTTCAGCCTACGAAGATGTTTTATACCAGCTGCACACCGAAGCCATCTCCACACGCTCTCAACTCCGGACCTATTGGCTAAGGTTAGCCCACAATTCGCTAACTATAGAAGTCGACATCAGAGGTATTTCTCGTCCCCTCTCAACGACCTCATGTGCCCCATACCGCCCACAGTCGTCGTACAGCAGAAATTCATTTGCGCGACCCACTTGGTGATTCTTACAGAATCAACAAGGGGTCTTTGCTGTAACATACCTCAATCAATATGATTTGGTGATGATGTGTGTGAGTGGATCAGCCGCAGCGGATCCACTGGTTGAAATTTGAACAGAACGCAACCAGCGAGCACTGAGTCGACCTCTTCGGTATCACGACACTAAACCTGCGCGCCGCCTTGTCGATACCTCATGCACGGGACTTATCTCCCGGAGAAGTGCGTATATGAGTGATACTGCAGACTTTGGCGTAGTAGGTCTCGGCGTGATGGGCGCCAGCCTCGCCCTCAATATAGAAGAAAAGGGTTACAAGGTAGCCCTCCTAGACCTCGATCCCAGTCGAGCAAAAAAAATGTTAGATGAAAATCCTGGGAAACGGTTCGTCGCAACGAACAATCCCGAGGAGTTCACCAAAGCCATTTCCAGCCCCCGGCGAATCCTACTGATGGTGCCCGCGGGCAACCCGGTTGACGCTAGTTTAGCTAGTCTTGCCCCTTTTCTCGCCCAAGGAGATGTGGTGATAGATGGTGGTAACGAGTTTTATACCAAGACCGAAGAACGCCAAGCTCATTGGGCGGCAAAGGGAATTCATTTGATCGGTATGGGTGTCAGTGGCGGTGAATATGGTGCTCGCCACGGACCAAGCATGATGCCTAGTGGGGACAAACAAGCCTACCGCGAAATTGAGCCCATTTTGCAAAAAATTGCCGCACAAGTATCCGATGGTCCGTGTGTCGGTTACGTCGGTCCTGGTGGCTCTGGCCACTTCGTGAAAATGGTCCACAATGGCATCGAGTACGGAGACATGCAGCTCATCGCGGAAGTCTTTGATCTACTCCGTCATGGCGCTGGCATGAGCTACCCCGACCTCGCTGATACATTTGAACGTTGGAACCAGGAGGAACTGGAGAGTTACCTGGTTGAGATCACGGCCAAGATTCTACGAAAGGCTGATGATCGAGGTCAATATAAGACACTCCTTGACGCGATCCTAGATACGGCCAAAATGAAGGGTACCGGTAGTTGGACGGTCAAAGAAGGCGCAGAACTTGCCACACCGATTCCGACCATCGCTTCGTCGGTAGAAGCGCGGCTCATGAGCGGTCTTCACCCCCTTCGACAGAAAGCCAGCGAAGTCCTAGTCGGTCCTTTGCCTACTGGTTCAGGCAAAGGCAATAGTACCGAATGGGTCAACGATGCAAAGCAGGCTTTGTACGCCGCCAAGATCTGTAGCTATGCTCAGGGAATGGAACTCATCCGCAAAGCCTCCGATGAACGTTCCTGGAATCTCGACCTAGCGGAAGTCACCCGTACATGGAAAGCTGGTTGCATCATACGCGCCCATCTCCTCAAAACTATCCAGTCTGCATTTAACAAAGACCCTGGTCTCCCTAATCTGCTGATGGATGGCACTATCTCCGAGGCCTTAGCTCAGCGGCAAGATGGTTGGCGCCGAACAATGATTCGTATCGTCGAGTCCGGTATCTCTGCTCCAAGCATGATGAGCTCCTTGAGCTACTATGATGGTCTGCGAAGAAAGCAACTACCGGCAAATCTTACACAGGCCCAGCGGGACTTTTTTGGCGCCCATACGTATCAGCGCCGAGATAAAGAGGGAAGCTTTCACACCGATTGGTCCGTGTAACGCACTACAAACGACCCGATGCCCTATTAGCCTCAGGTTGGGCCCATCGAAGGCCATCTCGAACTGCTGCAAACACATCTTACCGTAAGAGACCGCTATACGTCTTTACAACCAGTACTTGGAAACAGGGACGCTCAATAACATTATTGGCATCATTGTCGGGTGTATAGCTCTTTGGGTAACAAGCTGGGGTCTACACCTCGGCTCGTTGAGCCGCAAGACGAAGGGTTCTAATAAAGGTGGAGGCAAAGTCCGGAACCAAAGCCAACAGCCAGTTGCCCTCACCTCCGCCCATATTTTCCGGGCCACATCACCTAGCCACTCATAGGCAGTGCGGTTACGCCCGGCCTCAATGGCCTGGAACTTCT
>JAHQVK010000104.1 GCA_019634385.1 Myxococcales bacterium
CGATGGATTACATACGTAGACCATCAACGGCCGACCTATGGGTTTAGGCAAGACCAAAACCAATACTCCCCACATCCCCAGAGCCAAGCGGGCATATACATCTTCACGTCTAGCCAACGCCGGTATAAGGTGGCGAACCAAATACGGACCTCCGACTCGTAACTGTTCAACGTAGGTCTGAGAATCCAGAATTTTTTGGGCATAACCCTGTTTTTCTAAAGAAAAATCTCTGATTTTTTCTGGCAAGGCACCCCGCGAACCAAGGCGTTCGTAGAGCCACTTGCGCATATTAGCATAGCGGCGATAGGACCGTTCCGGCTCCTTAATCTTAGCTTTCGAAGCCGCATTGCCCCAAACCGCATTCTTAGAACTTAGTTGATGAACGCGATAATTGGCCAGAGGTTGCTCCGTAGCCAAAGTTACTTCACCTAGCAATGAGATCCCATAAATAGTATAAAAGTCCGCCCCATGTGGGTCTTGACTCAACTTCGGCAAGGGCATAAGCTTACATAAGGACGATCGCCGGTAAGCATTGCCTGAACCAGGCGATGATGCGTACAATACACCGTCCCTCAAGAGAGAAGAAACATCTCCGGTCGCAATCCGCTTGGGGAAGACCGGCCCCAAAGCATAACTATTTTCATCCACCATCCGCATCCGGTAGTGCACTTTGACCGTCTCCGGTGTAAAGGCACATACAATGGTGGAAATTGCACCTAACTCCAGATAATCATCCGCATCCAAGAAGATGATAATATCCCCAGTTGTACGCTGAAAGCCGGTATTATATCCTGAAACCTGTCCTCCATTTTCCTTGAAACACGAGATAATTCTTGAGCCCCATTGATCAATAATATCCCTCGAATTATCCGTAGATCCGTCATCTACAACGACGACCTCAATCTCTGGGTAATCCTGCTCTAGAACTGACTTAATCGCCTGATTCAGGAATCTACCATAGTTGTAGTTACAAATAACAACCGACACCCGAGGAGTCTCTGACACTACCATCAACTTACACCCAGCTTCATAAAGAAGTAGCTCCAGCGCCACACAAAAGTCTACCCCTAGCAGCCAGTTGATCTAGCCCTGCACGCATCTATCGGCCGGTCTTTCCGTGAAACGTCCTGACCACGAAAAGTCTCTCCTCGGTCACGTACCGGCTGGTACGCTCGCCTCGTCGTCAGAGCGTTTCACGAAAAGCCGGGCTCGACAGCTACGCACATGGCCAAAGCAACAGGCTGCTAGACACAGGCACCGTTAGCAAGTACCCGAAAGAGGATCAAATCACCATTATTTCTAATTCACAATCAATATGAACGCTATTATTGCATCCAACCGGAGTTCTTCCAATGGGCATCAGCACACTCTCGGAAAACGTTTCTATTCAACTTGCTCCTCATCATCCGTGTGCGTACACTTGCAACATCAATTTGTTTAGCCTAACGATCTAGACTGTGCCTTTTACATCAAAGGAAGGAATTATAGCAAAGGACCTGGTGGGACCAAATGTTCAATCTCGGACAAAGGCTTGCCACATATCTAGCTCGGACGAAGGCTAGGGCCTTTCTTTACCCTCCGGACCGCGTTCTGACTTGTTTCCCAATGCGTGAGGGTTCGGTGGCTTCGCCACCCTTTCGGGCCCCTCGGTAGCGTACATCCAGTACCCTCCCTCCGGGGACGAACCTTCACATCCGCGGGATACACAAAGACCACTTGAATTGATTCTCTAAGAATCAACAAGGGGGCGCGCAGCGGGGCATTGCCCGCGGAGGAGCAGAAACTTGGGTTCTACCCAAGGGACTTCGGCTTCTCCGCGTCAGCCCCACAGCCAGAGGTAAAAGACACGCCCTAGCAAAAAACACGTAGTAACTTGTCTTCACCCAAACCATCTATTCTTGGTGACGGAACCCCGAACTGATCCCACCAGTACGCTCTCTCCTCCAACAACTTTATTATGGACCTAAGATGTCCATCCTGGGAAAATATCATACCGCCCTTCACCATCCTTGGATAGATATAGCGCAAACAGGTCCGTGTTGACGATAATAGGTCTACATCAAACAATGCCACATCCACTGAGGCCTCAAATTTAGGCATAGTATCTTCGAACCATCCTCGATGGTAGCAACACACTTCCGGTGCCCCATACTTTTCGACAGTGCGCTGCACGGAGCGGAGGCGACCAGTAAAGGCCCCCTTTCGGAACCGTATGGTTCGCCCATTCATGTCATGATGAATCTCATTGTTACAAGGTATGCCTCGAAAGCTGTCGAATACATGGAGCACTCCCCCGCCAGCAGCGCGGACTGCCAGACTGAGTTTCGCAGTGCTTGCTCCCTTACCCGCCCCTGCCTCTACAACAGTTACTCCATTCCGCCCACCGCGCTCAAGGATAGCACTAGTCACCTCAAGTAACTCTGCTTGGCTATGATAAGCACGGACCTGGTTGGTAATATGCACAAAGGCCCAAACGAGACGTAGCTTCTCCAAGATTGATATCGACGGATGAGTTGTCTGAAGAAAGCGCGAAAGCATCGGACGGTCTCGTATCGCAAGGAAGCGAATAGATTCAAATTTTCGGTACAGGGAATCAGGTCCTCGCTTCACAGAGGCTCATCACTCCGTAGACTCATCATCAACCAGCATGACTGTAAACTCTAGACTACAGACCATCGTGTTCTTCACAAGAATGTGGCCTTTCATCATGTGTGCTCCCGCCCGAGAGCGCAGGTGCTCTGCATGAACCTCAAGATCATCACCCGGCGTCACCATCTGTTTGAACTTCACATTGTTGAGACGAGCCACCACCGGAGCTCCCTTCATTTTCGCGTCCTCACCCATAAGCGTCGCCATGAGGTACGCGCCGGCTTGCACCACTGTTTCACACAGGAGCACCCCGGGCATAATAGGCCGCCCTGGATAGTGTCCCTCAAACTGGGGCTCGTCACCCCTAACAACCCGCCGGGCCACAATGGTGCGCTCATCCATTTGGAGAACTTCATCGAGAAAAAGAAAAGGTGGACGGTGCGGAAGCACCTCAATTACCGGTCGCACGATAAGCCCTTTATTAGTGTACCCAACCGCTCAGCGCTACCACAGATTAGATGCTAATCTGAACCCGTGCTTAACATGATAACCCAAGGTGAAGGCACTCATCCCGTCCTGTTACTACATGGCTTCCTAGGTTCGGGACGAAATCTTCGCGGACTCGCCAGCGCCTGGCTAGCCCATGACCCGAACTTGCAGATGATCATGCCTGACCACCTTGGCCACGGCCGTTCACCACCTCTCGCGCCCAATGCCAACCTCGAGCAGCTCGCACAAGCTCTGTGGGATCTGATGGATGAACTGGCTATTACCTCCGCTCTGCCCCTGGTCGGCCATTCTATGGGGGGGCGAGTCGCGCTCGTCGCAAGGCGTCTTCGTCCGGAGAGGGTCTCATCAGTGCATCTTTTAGACATCAGCCCCGGCGCCTTAATCCAGCCCAGCGCTACTTCCGCGATTGTTCAAATCCTCTGTGACGCGCCCTCTCGAACCGATAATCGCCAGCAGATGCGCGACATTCTAGAGACCGCAGGTATTGAGCGACCTATTGCTGAATGGCTGCTCATGAATGGTTCGACTAACAGCAATGGCTTTTGCTGGCATATTGATCGAGAAGCCTTGCGCTGTATGCACAATATCCACGCTCAGGAGAACTTGTGGCCGGACATTGAACCCGCGAAACGCACAACCCTCATCAAAGCAGCAAACAGCGAGTTTATCCCCGATAAAGATATGACACGCCTTCGAAGTTTGGGTGTTCGTTCCATAATTATAGAAGATGCTGGCCATTTTCTTCATGCAGAGCGCCCCGACGAAGTTGCGCAGCAACTTGCCCGGTATATCGCAGAGATTTAGAGACAACTGCACGATTCCTAGCCACAATGACGTCATAATCATGGGGCCAGCAAACGACGAACTACTGACATATGCTGAACCTCACGACCCCCGCCTAAAGCGGGTGGTCATACGGGGAATTGAGCAACTTTCTGG
This sequence comes from Myxococcales bacterium, assembly GCA_019634385.1. Lineage (GTDB taxonomy): Bacteria > Myxococcota > Kuafuiibacteriia > Kuafuiibacteriales > Kuafuiibacteriaceae > JAHQVK01. The sequence goes on from JAHQVK010000104.1 coordinate 4,039, forward strand.
GCAATCCAAGCTACGTCGGTTATACGAGCACGCGCGCTCGCAAACCACACATGCACCCGATGGCCCAAAACCAGAGGCTTTTTTTAGCCAAGCATTAAAAGAGCTACAGGTTCAATCTAGGTATTGCCCAAATCAAATGGCGAAGATCCCTAAGCATGGTCCACTGTTGCTTATTGCGAACCATCCATTTGGCGTTGTTGATGGATTAGCGCTCTGCGAGCTTGCGATAAAGGCACGTTCCGATTTCAAAATCATGATCCACCGCGCCCTCTTTAAGGATCCCGCCCTTCAGTCCTTCATGCTCCCCGTCGACTTCTCCGGCACCCGAGAAGCAGCTCGCCAAAACATCGCCGTCCGAAACGAAGCAATCGGCTATCTAAAAAAAGGTGGTACCATTGCTATCTTCCCGGGCGGCGGCATTGCTACCGCCCCCCGAATGTTTGGTTCAGCAACGGATCTTGATTGGAAGCTGTTACCAGCAAAGCTCATCCATGCCGCAAAAGCGACCGTCGTTCCCGTTTTCTTCCCCGGCCAAAACTCAAGACTTTTTCAGTGGGCGAGCCAGCTAAGTGAAACACTCCGATTGTCATTAGTGATCCGAGAGATAACTAACAAGCGCGGCCGGACGATCGATATGGTTATCGGAGACCCAATACCCTACGCGAGGCTCAATCCAATAAAAGACCGTCGCGAGCTCACGAATCATCTCCGTACTCAAGTTTATGCCCTAAGTGAAGAGGCCTTCAGAATCAGAATCGCCGGATAATTTCAAACCTCCGAACTATCTCCTTGAGTCTCTACTTTCCGAACCCTACGCCCAGACCCTTGAACCGATCCCACCGACGCTATTCCAACGGGGGAAGACGCCGATGATCCCACCACTGTAGCTTCGGAAGGAGAAGTGGCGGTGGATGACGACTCTGGTGATACTTTCATAGGAGTATCTGAAGCCACTTCGGTCGCTGACTTAGGGGATACATCCACAGGATCAACCAAATTGACTTGAGAGGACAACATCTCCGATTGATCATCTTCAGACATCTGGGCTGACTCAGAGGAATCTTCTTCCGAAGCCAAACTCTCTGACACCGGTTCCGGCTCAATAGTGGGGCCCACTTCAGAGGACAAAACCTGAGATACTACCCTCTGCTGAGCAGCCTTCAGTTTGGTGGACAACCCCTCAAGGACCTCACCCGCCGTAGTACTATCTTCTTCCGTAGCTGAAGTTCCGTAAGCCTCCTGCACCTGCGGATCGGCGGAACTCACTTCAACGGAAGCCTTCGCTTCCACCTTACTCAAAGATGCGACCAACGCTCTTTTAGCATCCTTTGGCATAGCCGGAGTGCTACTCAGCTTGACCTCCGATCGCAGGGGCGCCACATCACCCTCGGCACGACTGCTTCGGACCACATGAAGCGCAGCTCGCAGGTGTGCTTGCATGACCGCTCTCGCCCAGACTCCATCGCCAGCTTCAATAGCCTCGAGGATTTCTCTGTGATGCTGCATACTTCGCCTAAGTTCATGCTCAGAGTATCGGCGAAAAGTTCGAAGCAGTACCGGAACACTCACGATAGTGGACAACAGATCGCCAAGTCGCGGCCCCCCGCCAACTTCTAGAATCAAGCGATGAAACATACGATTCCGTTGAGCGATACCATCCTGACTTTCCGGCTTTAGTCCTTGTGAAGCCAGTAGTTCCATCTCGCTGGTCAGTACCCGAAGTTTTTGCAGCGTCTCATCAGACATCATTTCCGCAGCACGTTCTGCTGCATGGCCTTCCAGCAAAGCACGGAGCTCAAAGACATCTTCGAGTTCCTTCTCAGTCCAACGAATTACGCGGGTCCCCACGTTTGGAGCATGCTCCACTAATCCTTCCCGGATGAGCCGACGGAGAGCTTCACGCACCGGCGTGCGGCTCACTCCAGTCTGCGCAGCCAACTCTTCTTCTTTGAGGCGTTCCCCAGGGAGAAAAACCCCCCGAAGAATCCCATTTCGAATGGTTTCCCAAGCTTTTTCCCCGGCACGGGACACTTCCTCAGTCTAAGCGATATTGAAGATTGTTGCACGCCCACTCTCTAAGTTTCTAAAGTAAGTTACTTCTACCAGCACCAAATTTGAAACCAATCAACCCATGACTGTAATCTAAACCCCCAATAAAATTCGGTCCAAACGTTAGACCTATCGCAGTTGAGAGCCACGCAAACATTACCTGCGCTCTAATCCAGCCAACCAGGACACAACGCCACAATGGATCCCCCAGCAGCCCCTCAACACAATGAAGGAATAGTTCGAGTCCAACTTGCTCTATAACGTCAGGCGTGGTTTATTAATCGGTCTGATTCACTTGATGCCCATAAAGCACGCTGTTGCTCGCGTATCGAAGACCTCCCAGTCTGCCAGCTATACCAGCCTCCCTCTGAATCTAAACACTCTGTTAAATCAAACAATTGGCAATAGTTCCACAACGACCTGAACAGCGCATGACCGAATAATTTTGCCAATGGCTATAAGTTCACTGCAGACTTTCTGGGGCACGTTTCGATAAAGAGGGCACATGCAAGTAGGAGCGGTTGGAACGTTCCACAAATGACCAGTCCAATGATGGTTACTCAATCCGGCCCCGGCATATGCTGCTAACTCAGCCTATGAAAACTTCTTAAAAACAATGCTAGATTTTCACTATTTACGACCACACCCTTCTCAGTCCGCTGCTTCTCTTCAGCGGATCAACAGTGGGCTACCCAAGTACTAACGATAGTTCCTTACCAAGTTCAGCAACACGCCAAGAGAACAGGTCTTTAACCCCGGCGTGTAACTATTTCGAAGTACCTAACTTGACTTGAATATCCAGACTCGGAGGACAGCTATCCCTATCTAGCGGAGTAAAAGACCTTAATAAGAAGAGGAGGACCGTTGATGTCCGGACATTATCGTCCGCAAGGGGACTCGCCACAGATCTCGTCCAACACTAAAGACAGACACTAGGCGTGTCTTTAAACTCCGGATCGCGTTCTAACTTGCTTCCTACATTCGTGAGGGTTCGGTGGCTTCGCCACCCTTTCGGGCCCCTCAGCCGGGTACATCCAGTACCCTCCCTCTAAGGCCGAATCCTCACACACGCGGGATACGGTACGGCGTCATCTCCCCAGCCGGAGCGTAAAGACACACCCTAGCAGGCCATCGGAAAAGTGAGTTAGGCGCTTCGAGGGTCCTTTTTCCGGGGAACGTCTGGACCGGCTTCGCCTTTCATCGGTTGCATACGCCCGGTATGCGCCCTCTTCATCCGGAGCGTTGCACGGAAAAGATACTTCGCGGATCACCCAGCCCACTTTGACGATGGCCTGCTAGTACCTTAATTTTGTAGCTGATACCCCACTCCCACGTAGGTCTGTGGCACTATTTCGTCGGCGTTACTTTTAATAGTATCACACGTCAGCCTCTCCTCCATAGCAACCAAATAGACGGTCAGGGGAACCCAGAATTCAATCATAGGTTTACTCCTAGGGCACCGAATGGGTGGAATAAGCATGGGGCACAAACCATCAGACGACTGCATGATCCCCCAGATAAAAACCCCTAAACTCACTTGCACCAGCCGTAAACAACAAGCGTTGTTAGCCTTTCTCTTAGCCGATCAAAAACCACTAGATGCCAAGGCCTGACGCTGCATCACCGAACTAAGATTCTCAATCACACTAAGGTAGTTTTAGCACATGATCCCTCGCCTTCGCGCAGGAATTCGGCATAGCAACCGTGCAAAATCTCGGGTGGACCTCTTGGTCCAGGCGCTCTTCCCACCATCACATTTGTACCCGACCTCAAGAGATTTGATTCGTATTCAACCAACCCTAGCTTCCAATTGATGTTCATCATCACATCACAATTCTCATTCTGATGGTTGAATGAGCATCAAGAGCCCCTACTAAGATTCAATTGATCCTCGTAGGATCCATATGGTCCAACTTCACCCCTTCCGCTACTCCCTCCTCATTGATCTGGTCATAGAGCGTACGCCAAGTGGGAAAACCTCGTGATTTTCCGAACAACTCAGAACACACACATTACATATAATGGACATATTCTCTTCGAACTCCCATGGACTCGCCCAACTCACTACCAACAACAAGAGATCAGCGAGTGAGACTCCTCTATTTCCCAAAGACCTTCAACTGACCGCGCAGTAAGGCTTTGCCGAGCATGACTGTAAAAGCTTGGATGTAATCCAAGCGATATTTGCTATAAACAGTGTTACTCTGAAATAGATCCATGACGACGTAGCTCCGTACAAGAGACAATACCTTAGGGCGTGTCTTTAACCTCCAGGCCGCTCTGACTTGTTCCCTCATGTATGGGAGGTCGGTGACTTCGCCACCCTTTCGGGCCCCTCATCCTGGCACATCCCGTCCCATCCCTCCCTCCGGGGCCAAAGCCTCACACACGTGGAATGCAGCATCATCTCCGCTGCCGGAGGGTAAAGACACGCCCTAGCCATAACGAGCCTACCGTCCAAGTCCGAGCACCCAGGTAAACCAAGACGCCCCACAGTTCCATGCCCACCTTAACGCCCCTCTCGGGCGGGTCTTTGCTGTAGTACCCTCCCTCCGGGGCCAAATCCTCACACACGCGGGATACGGCATCATCTCCGCGGCCAGAGTCAAAGATACACCATAGCAGCCCCTTGATCTGACTCACTAAGCTGGACCCGAGTGGTCTCCGTGAAACACTCCGATCAGCTTCCCTCTCTCATCGAGAGTACACATCGAGTATGCGCCCTCTTCGTCCAAGTATTTCACGAAAGCCTATCTTGAACTATACCTCCAGGGCTACATCAACCGGCTGCTAGTCTAGCAGGCCATCGGATAACTCGGCGTAAACCAAATATACTTGGACAAAATGACGCGTGCCAAGTATGCCCGTCCCCGTCGATGACTCGTCAGAAACCAACAATCTCTACAGTGAGATGAAATTCATCAACCACTATATCACCCTTGATGAGTTTCTTTTCACATCTGTCTAGCAGACACTATTATGAGCCTAAACTCGTTCTCTTAGCCTAGCAGGCTGAGCCAATCATACCCAGACGAGACAGGCAAGTGAAGAACTCTCTGCTTCATGTTGATTTGAACGAGCAATCATCTGACAGACCGTCTTTCGTCGAACATTATGACCGGCTTTGCCTCTCATTGGTTGCATATACTTGCTATTCGACCTCTTCATCGAAAAAGGTCCCGAGAAAAGCTACTAAGAACTATAGCTATTCGGCTAAATCAACCGGCCGCCCGCTCGGCCAGAAAAAGCCGAAGTTGACTTCTGTTGCCAAACCCATAAACTGAGAGGGGACAGTAAGAGAACCATGGATATTCTTGTTATTGGTGAGCAAGGGCTTATTTCCGCGGCCATTGTCGACCAACTAGTCAAACGGGGAGATAATGTTACCTTTTTTCACAACGGCATCACGTCTTCGCCTGCTTTTACTCGGGTAGAGTCGATCATCGGCACTCACTTTGACGGGCCCGATCTTGAATCTAAGCTACAAGGTAGACATTTCGACGGCGTCATAGACCTAATGTCATTCGTTCCCGAGCACGCAACCTCTGTAATACGTGCCCTCTCGGGTAAGACCAGACATTTGATTGTGAGCTCAAGTATTTGTGTCTACGGCGGTCCTCTCAGCCGACTGCCAACCACAGAAGATGAACCACACAAGCCGGTTACTTACTTTGGACGTAACAAATCCAAGGTAGAATCTATCGTTTTAGATGCCAATGGTCGAAACGGTTTGCAGACGACGGTTTTACGCCCTGCATTAACCGTAGGTGAAGGCTCTGATCTTTATGGCTTGCTCTTTGATCAAACTTTGCCTGAGCGACTCAAAAATGGCATGCCCATCATTGTCACCGACAACGGAATGTCGGGTGCAAATATTGCTCACGCCTCCGACGTCGCCCGCGCCTTCGTGAACGCCCTCGGGCGTGAAGTCAGTTTTGGCGAAAGCTATCATCTCACTGGGGACGAACACGCCACCTGGAATCGCATCCACCAAGCGATGGCAGAAGCCGCTGGCGGCCGATTCCAGCCCATATACATACCTACCTCGTGGCTGCGAACCATGTTGCCCATAAGAAGTGTCTTTGCCCACTTTATGGCTCAGTGGCCGGCATATTTTGACTGCACAAAGGCCAAACGAGATCTCGACTACGAAGTTCGCGTACCTCTTGTTGATATATTCCGGCGGCAATTTGCCTCACTAAAGCAGCGAGGTCAGACCATATTGGCAACTGAAGGTAGCTTCCAAGACATAGTCATTGAAACCTTTCGTAACGGAGCAGAGCGTTTCGTCTCCACCGTTGACGACAGCAATCCATGGGGCAACGTTCCAACCCTGTAAGACACCCATTGTGAACACTCTTCGCCGCCTCCCCAGAACATATCAACACTCCGCATAATTAGATTTTGTCCGCAAGATATGCCTTAGCGGGCAGATCCCTGGTTGCGTTTCGACATACGGCAGCTCATCTCCGAAAGCCACGGACCTGATTGCCGACCTTTACAACGATGACACAGGAACACATGGCTCCCCCCGAAACTGTGGTGACTCAGTCCCACTTGGCTTACCCGCATCCCGCGCTTCAACTAGGCTCCCCCAAAGTCCAAGAGACTATTCGGCAGTCGGAGCTCGATAGCCTGGCTCATCCCTCTCACCCCGGCGTTTGGCTCCAACTCGCAGATGCATACCAAAAAACCCAACAGTTCGAATCAGCGCACCAAGCCGCTCGGACCGCGGTAAATCTTGCTCCTAAACTGGCAACCGCCCGCATTCTACTCGGGAAGATCGAACTACAGCTCGGCTTACCTAGTGCCATAGATATTCTTCAGCAGACGCTGCGTGATACCATCAGCGACTCCCTCAAAGTGGAAGGGCACACACTCATTGGGGAGTATTATCGAAACACACATCAACACACTCTAGCTTATAAGCATTATCTCGCCGCCAATCGCCTTAGGGCCGCGATGAATACGGTGCGCAACCTACGCAAAAGCTACGAAAACCCCCACCCGGAGGCTCTAGGCAACGTCGAAACGTGGGCAAAAACCGTAGAATCGGCTGTCCTGCGGCGATGGCCTCAAGCACCAAGATCAGCAGATCACCCTGAAGATCCTATTTTCCTACTAGGCTTCCCGAGATCAGGGTCCAAAGTTATCGGACAAGTTTTAGCCAATCACCCGAAACTCCATCTTGTATCCGAAGCAGCAACGGTAGAACCAACCATTCACACCCTGCAAAGCGTAACCAGCGTGTTTCCCGATCTTAGCCATCGATCGCCCTCCGAGCTAGCACGAGCGAAAGCGATCTACTGGAATTCCGTACGTAACCGTTCGCTTAAACCAATTCCTCGTGGCCAGCGACTCATTGATCCAGTCCCTCTTCATATTCTTCGACTACCTGTTCTTGCCCGCATTTTTCCAAACAGTAAGTTTATTTTTGCTCTCAGAGACCCCCGGGATGCGTGCTTAAGCTGCTTTATGCACAACTACCGTCCCACTGCGGCCACTGCAAACTTTGTGGAGCTACAAACCACCGCTCGATATCACGCTGCGTGTTTCAAAGTACTCCACGCAGTTCAGACTCAACTGCAGACTCCCATTATCGAAACCCGATACGAAAACCTCGTCACCGCCCCTCGAGCCACCTTCGTCAAACTCCTCAAAGAACTCCAGCTGCATGAAGATTTAGCGCTACCGAACCAGGTTCTCTATAAAGACAGCATCCATAGATGGCCTCACTACCCCACTGCGATGCGAGAAATGCAGCCTTGGCTAAATATCAGTATTGACCGGTTCAACTATCACGAGTCCATGATTCAATCAGCTTAAGCTCTGATGGTTGGCGCGGGTGAACATATCTTTCAACCCACCTACCGCAAGGAGGGCAAAAGTCTTCGCTCCCCCCCTGGTCACCACTACGTACCCAAAATCTGATCCAATCGAGCGAGATTCGCCTGCACCAAACCTAACTGAGTCCCCTTAGTCTGTGCCTGACGAAAAGCCTCACGCGCGGCGTGGTACTCCCCATCTAGAAGTGCCTCAATCCCTCGCTCGACGGCATCAAAATGTTCGAGTTCATCAGCCACATCCGGGGGGCTTTCAACATCAAAGTCCCACACAAATGTAAGGTCGTGCTCACCGAGTACTACCGGCCCTGCGCCCTCATCAAGTCGACGAGCAGCTTCAAGGATGGCTTCCTCTACCCCAATATCCAAATTGGTGGACACAAGTGCCAACTCATCAACGCATCGGGCACGCGCCGGTCCCATTCCACCGCCGATGAGAATGCGCATCAGCGCATCAAAACCATCTCCCAGATCATCCTTGGCCGCATACAACTGTCCCTCAACCACCTGAAGTTCACCGAGCCCCTCAACAATTATCCGCAGGGTCCTCATCCCAAATCGTGCCAATTGCAGGTAGTCGATAGCCGAAAACGCTGTCGTCGTACCTACCTCACCCACCATCGGGGAAGCAGTAGATGATGAGGGCGCACTCGATGTTGCCAAGCATGTATCATCGTTACATGCAACTACCCTTCTGGATGCCAAGACGGTGTGCGGGGAGCTCATCAGGTCCAACAATAGTAGTATCGTGCTCGAGAACAGAAGACGGGTCAATGCGGTATCGGGCATCACTTTCGCGAATCACTTGCATCCGAACCCCGCCTCCGCACCAGTTCTAACGATCTATCGTTGGCAATACCTAGTACATTCTCCAGATTATCTGTCATCTTAGCCGCCACGTCGAAACACCAGCGCCATAAAGCTAACAATGGGTTGCCCCACATTCAACCGAACCAGCACAAACAAGAGTCGGCGCCCAACCTGCAGACCCATCCCTAGCCGCCAATCATGAGTGTAGTCGTTGGAATCATCGCCGCCGCTTTCGCCAGTCTCTTGTGTGCAGCCCTTGGCGGTCATATTCTGGGGGGCAGATCGTACCGCCAATCGCCCAACCGGGCCTCAAATCAAAACGACAACCCCAACAGCACCAGCTTGCTTCAAGCCATTCACAAGTTTTGTCATGAGGGACGCTCCGCCCTTCCTGCTTTACTCGAAACCATGCAAGCCTATGGTTCTTTCTTAGCGGTGGTGGTCTCTGACCAAGCGGGATTGGTAGTTGCCAGCAGCGGCCCCGTGCCTTTTTGTCAACGCATAGCAGTAGAAGCCGCGGTGATGGGATCAAGTACCCACCAGGGGAGCCAATGGTTATCTCTGTATTGTACACTCCCCAATGGTGACTGGATTTTCCATCGTTACTTCTTTATCGGACACATTCGAATGTGCGTCAGCGTGGCTGGTTACCGCTCTTGTGCGGCAACCAAAGAGCTGGAGCAGGCGATCGATCATGTGGTCAAACTTGTCTATCCTCGAAGCCTCACCCCGCCTCAGCAAAAAGTTCTATCGGCTCCAAAAACTCCAAACGCCAACAATCAATGAACCGACCCTCAAACTCTTCACAAAAACACTTACAGCAGAAATCCCTTGGGTAGAACCCAAGTTCCTGCTTCTACGCCGGGGCTATGCCCCGCTGCGCGACCACTTGATGATTCTTACGGAATCACCGAGTGGTCTTTGCTGTAAGACTCCCTGGCAGGCCATCGGAAAAGTGGGATGGGTGATCCGCGAAGGTTCTTTTCCGTGGAACGCTCTGGATGAAGAGGGCGCATACCGGGCGTAGGCAACCGATGAAAGGCGAAGCCGGTCCAGACCTTCCACGGAAAAAGGACCCGCGAAGCGCCTAACTCACTTTTCCGATGGCCTGCTAGTGTAAGGCGTATCTTTAAGCTGCGGACGGCGTTCTGACTTGTATCCTGCGTGTTTGAGGGGTCGGTGGCTCCGCCACCCTTTCGCTACACACATGGCTAAATCAACAGGCTGCTAGATAGTAGTTGATTGACTTCGCCGAGCTCCACCTATGGACCGTTTTTTTCAATAAGGAAAAGATATTCAGTCACATAAGCACTACGATTTTTGAGGTTTCGACTGCCACGAAAGGTATTGTACGTCGTCTCCATGACCTCAATCCGACCAATGGTAGAGATGGCATCTATCAAATTCTCTTTGCTTATGAATCCTTCATTATTAAAGGATAAAAGAATGTACTTCGTCTGAAGCGTTTCGATGAGCTCCATCAACAGAGACAATGAACGGGCTCGCACGTTGTATCCGGAACGCTGCCAGTCGACCGGTATACCGGATACCCGACTGAGGTTATCTGGTCGCTGATAATGGGTGATCAGGTTCAGCATAAAATAGTTCGAGCCATAAGGATGCTGATTATACGGAGGATCAAGATACACCAGGTCCAGTCCCGATAGATTACCCGCAAGAGCATTGGCATCGCACTGAAAAATATCTACCTTACATTCATGTTTACTAAGCACCGGCGGCTGGAGTTGAATCGCTTTGCATATTCGCGTCAATGCATCCCCAGCGCGCCCACCATATTTGCCTATCCCTGTCTCCCGATCTTTATAAAATCCCTTAAACACGCCCGAGGTGTTGGCATGTACCGACGCCGCACTGAGCAAAGGAGCCAATAAAAAGTCCCGGAGCGAGGAGTCTTCACCCTCGATCATCCTTCGGTAATCATCTATTCGACGAGCATTTTCTGGGGTAAAAAAAACCCGCTCTCCACTGCGAATAAGATGTTCGTCCTCGGGAGCATAAAGTTCACTGATAAATCCACGCGGCAGATATTGGGTGCTCACCCGTTGATTGAGACGATGCACAGCATCCTGAACCGCGCCCATATCCACCGATGAACGGTTCGCAAGGAAGCATCGTGCTACCACCGCCGCGTAGGCTTCAAAATCGTTGGATACAAGGTAGCGCGCGTGACGCTTCAGAAGACGGGAGACAACACCAGAGCCAGCAAAGAGATCAGCCACTCTCAGTGTAGTTTGATTGAGACGATGTTTGACCTCCCTAATTCCCCCCTCAATAGCGGCCAGCAATGCTCGTTTGTTACCAATGTATGTCAGCAACTGGTTCGAGAGGTATTGCGAATCTTCGTCCAGAGGTGGAGAACACGGAAGGAGCGCGGACCGCGACACCGATTGACGGTACTCGTGAGGCGTCCAACCTGTCCAGCATAGGTCGACCTACGAAGCACTTGGCCTCATTCAATGAATGAAAGCACTCATACTCTGGCGGGCACCGGTTTTGTCCTTCCAACGGACCCGATAAAATCTGCTCCATTGTAATGCCTCTCAGCAGGGCCTAAAACCGCTTACCTTTGTTTATAAATCTTTTCTCTTGAGTAGGCTCGGATGAGGCCTCATCTCTTGTGCGCGGAGAATAAAAATGCCCACGAGACCGGTCAGCACAATGGAGGGTAATTGTCCACAATGCGATAAAATTAAGTATTTTCCAGCGTTCACCGAATCGGGGCGAGAGGATTCGAACCTCCGACCTCTTGACCCCCAGTCGCTCCAGGATACTTTATAAACCTCAGATACGCTTTGATTCAGGATACTTACGAAGTATGCTCCTGAACACGTTTTGCCCGAAGCAGATCGTTTACAAGCTCCTTTGATTTTGAATGCTTAGCGGAAAACATGAAAAAAGCCAAGAAGAAAAAATCGCCCGCACGGTAGCCCGCGTTGGACCCACGGAGTGCCCTCGAGGTCAGGCAGCCAGCGATGTCGTACACCGACAAGGAAGTTCCGATAACGGCGGATCATTTACGGTCCTATCCTTGGCCACATGTCGCTAGTGTAAGCGAAGCGACGTTGGAGACTACAGCGCAACCATCTATATCCCTGTCTTACCCTCGGTGGCTTTATAGCAATTAAGCACACAATAAGCAATGGATAGATACATGTATCTAAATGGTGTCAATAGGGCATCTGGAACAATCCTGAGGCTTAGTTCATGTCGAAATCAAGAGCCCAAACGCTCTTTTTCATCGTGTATCTTGGGAAGAACTGAACCAACAATTGACTTCCTAGAAGTAGTTTCTTTTCTACAAGAAAGTCTGTAAA
>JAHQVK010000105.1 GCA_019634385.1 Myxococcales bacterium
AATCGAGCTTCTATGATGCCACTTCCGTGTTGAGTGCCTCCAGAAACGCCTGCGCATACTCCCAAGAGACCGAGTCCGCAGGGCGTGTTTCCCCCGTAACGAAAGAATTGTAACTCGGATTGTCGCCCATCACCGCTTGCCACGGCCACTGGGTGCGGCAAAGCTATTGCGGCAACAGAGTAAAGGTCACCTCAATAGAGCCAGTTGCAACTCGCATACATTCTTCAATATGCGTGTGTTGCGGTAGGTAAGGATACGCGACATCAATATCTTGATCAGAGGGACAAAGTGGTGCTCGATGCCGGAAATACCCCACAAAAGCCCAATATGCCCACCTCTCAGCGGACTTCAAAAATGGTAAGGGGTTGTGATCGGTATGATTCAGATCATGGCACATCGCTCTCACTCATTTGTAACTATTTCTGTTTTTTTCACTGTCATATCCGCGGCTTCCGCAGATCCTATGGCTACTTCTCCCTACGAAGAGCTCCCCTCCTATCCACAGACCTACTCAGCGGGAACAATAGCAGCGCGACTGATCGACAGCTTGGGGTTTCGATATCACTGGGCAACCCGAGCCTTGAGCGTCAAGGACCTCAATCACCGCCCTAGTCCCAAAGCTCGGAGCACCCGAGAGACACTCCAACATATATATCGGCTTTCCACGGTGATCTTACACGCTCTCCATCGAGTACCCAATCAGAAAGAGAATATACAGAAACTCGATTATAATGAACTTCGTAGACGAACGCTCAATAATCTGAAAAAATCCTCCGATATTCTAATAAAAGCCAAAGATAAAGATTTCGAAAATTTTCACATTATCTTCGGAGAGAAGAAAATACCCTTTTGGAATGGTATAAACGGCCCCATTTCTGATGCGATATGGCATGTAGGCCAAATTGTATCATTTAGGCGACAATCTGGTAATCCTCTCAACCCACGGGTTGACCTGTTCAATGGCCGTCTAAAACCATCAGCAAAATAGCCACTCGGGCTCTACCCACCAAAAATATCTCTTCAATCGCTGCACCGCTTCCCTGCGGGCACAACAATATGTGGACATACATTCGGCAGCGCCAACCTGAGCAAGAAAAAAAGCCACGACGGATACGACATATCTACAGCAAAGACCCCTTGTTGATTCTATAAGAACCAACAAGGGGTCGCTCAGCGAGGCATTGCCACGCTGAGAAGCAGCAACTTGGGTTCAACCCAAGGGATCTCTAATGTAATGGCCCAGAAGCGTCTGTCCTTGTTGGCATAACTCATTCTCTGTCAGCGGGCGGCTGAAATTTCGGACTCGGGGCTAGGCTTAACCATAGCTGAGTGACGGGCAGACCATCTTAGGCCTCTGGCTTGCAAATGTATCTCTGTACCACCACAGAAGCTCTGGGGTGTTTACACTCTTCGGCAAAACGAAGCCCACATTTTTCCATAACGCGTATAGACCCCAGATTGTCAGCGAGCGCACAGGCATCGACTATTGGTGCCTTCAGAACCTCAAAAGCGTGAGCAACCAATGCCTTGCCCCCTTCCGTGGCGAGCCCTTGCCCCCAAACCCGCCGTTGAAGCCGATACCCCAGTTCGAGGCTCCCCTCTTCAAAATAGGATGGACGAAGATGAAACCAACCCACAAAAACTTGGGTATCAGCGGTACCAACAGAACTTAGCGCCTTAAGATAGCCATAGGGTTGGTGCCTAAACGCCAGCATTCTGGGCAAGAGTTCGGCTTCATAGTCCTCTCGAGAATTTGCTACGCCACCATTGATAAATCGCATCACCTCAGGGTCAGAATCGAGGGCAACAAGATTATCCATATCCCTCGGTTCAATGGGCATGAGTGTCAAACGATGGGTTTGTATTCGAAGCACGGTATGACGCCCAAGATAGCTCTTATCTCAAGAAACGTAAACTAGGCTCCCAATGTCACCCGCTTAGAAAACGTAGCTGGACGTTTGCGACTACCCTAAACCGCGGTAACGACGGTGATCGGGCCCCTATCCCGCGTCCTTGTGCCTCCGGATTCTGCCACCCAAAGTAGCAAAACGGCTCACTTCTCTACAGCAAAGGGCACTTGGTGATTCTCTAAGAATCAACAAAGGGGCCGCGCAGCGGGGCATAGCCTCGCGGACAAGCAGGAACTTGGGTTCAACCCCAGTGGTTTCTACTGTACTACGAGATGGCGGCTACCCTGTCCAACCTTGAAACACGCCCTAATAGCCTGTTGATCTAGCCCTGCAGGCATCTATCGGCCGGTCTTTCCGTGAAACATCCTGACCACAAGAAGTCTCTCCTCGGTCGCATACCACCAGGTACGCTCGCCTCGTCGTCAGAACGTTTCACGAAAAGCCTGGCTCGAGAGCTACACACTGGGCTAAATCAACCGGCTGCTAAGCCCCCCCACTCAGCACGAAGCCTACCTTCCCTGCGGACATGAGCATCATGAGAACGGACAGGCGGTACCACAACCGGTGTCCGGTGGTGTACGAGTGCGCGCTGGCGGACACTCTCGTGTGACAGACACGGGTACTTACTCGTCCCAAGAAACCGGTATGTAACTATAACCATTCATCTATCACTACCAATGATAAAAACGAAAACTTGGCCCACCACCTGCATATATACCCCATGTGCAGGTAAGTAGTTTGTGCTTAGGGCTGGTTGCTCTGTTGTCGTACGCTGACCCCGAACAGCTGGCGGTGAATCGGCCAGAACACCGGATCCGACTGGCTGAGGCGTTGGTGCAAGCGATAGAAAATAACCCTGAACTTCAGCAAGTATCGATTGACTTGGCGGTAGCCGAGGCTCAGGTCCTGAGTGCCTCGGGAGTAGATGATATTATTCTGGGATTAGATATCTCCTACGATCAGCAACAGCCACCGAGTGAGTCCACACGGTTGGTCCCTAAGTCAACAGAAGCGACGGCTATACTATCTTTTTCAAAGTCATTCGCTACCGGCACCTTAGTCGATTTAAGTTTTGGCGCTATCTATACAGAAAGCAATTTCAATGTATCTGGGGGAGAATTAGATCTGTATACCGGTAGGGCACAGGTATCATTGACACAGCCATTACTCCGGGGCCGAGGCCGGAAAGCAGCGCGTAACTCATTGACTCAGGCGGTGAAGACAAAAAACGTGGTCTCTATCCAGCAGCATGGTGAGATAAGTTCAGTAGTGAGGCAGGTGATAGAGACCTATTGGAACCTCAGTTATGCGACCCGAGAGCAAGAAATCCGCACCCGCAGTCTCCAGCAAGCCACAGACCGCTTGAGTCTCACATCCAAAAAGATTGCCACCGGAATTGTGCCCGAAGCCGAAGGCTTAGCGGTGAAGCAGGTCATTGCCAGCCGACAGGCTGCACTGCTGGTATCAGAGCAACTGGTTTATGCTCAAGTATTGGAATTAAAATGCTTATCCGGAGTAGTTGCCCATGAAAATGGACTATCTCTTCGGCCTTCTGAACCGCTAAAAGCGGTAGCTCAAGAGATCCATCCCGATGAAGTGGTCACCCTCGCCTTGGCAAACAACTGGACGATTGCTGCCTTTCAAGCGGAGGTGGAGCGAGCACAGCTACAGATGGCTTTTACTCAAACCCAAAGACGGCCACAATTAGACTTGCAAGTATTGCTATCCGCCAACGGAGTCAGTGAAGAACTTACATCAAGCATCTATCAGGTGAGCCGGATCTCCGGCTATACAGCCACTGCTCGCCTCACCTATCGGCAGTCATTGGCAAACCGAGGCGCCCGTGGTGACTATCAGGTAGCCCAAAAGAACCTCCAGCGTATACTACTCGATGTTGCACGAACTCGAACAGCAGTCGCCGCCGAAGCATTGAGAGCCACCCAAAGAGTCAAGACCGCTGGCGCCCGAATGGCCTTAGAAAACCGTGCCATAGAACTATCTAAACGCAACATTGATGCCGAGCAGGTGCGGTTTGATCTCGGAAAGTCGACCAACTTTGATGTGCTAATGCGTCAGGACGAATGGCGTGATGCTCAGCTTCGCTATGCGCGGGCAGTAGCTGACTATCTCATTGCGACCGCAATCATTGAGGATCTCACCGGGCAATTGCTTGTCGCATACGGAATTACAGCAAAGACCCCTTGGTGATTCTGTAATCATTCACAAGCGGTCTTTGCTGTAAAGCTTGAGGCCCTAGCAGCCTGTTGATCTAGCCCTGCAGGCATCTATCGGCCGGTCTTTCCGTGAAACATCCTGAACACAAGAAGTCTCTCCTCGGTCGCGTACCGCCTGGTACGCTCGCCTCGTCGTCAGAACGTTTCACGAAAAGCCTGGCTCGATAGCTACACACTGGGCTAAATCAACGGGCTGCTAGCAGGCCATCGGAAAAGTGGGATGGGTGATCCGCGAAGGTTCTTTTCCGTGCAACGCTCCGGATGAAGTGGGCGCATACCGGGCGTATGCTACCGATGAAAGGCGAAGCCGGTCCGGACCTTCCACGGAAAAAGGACCAGCGAAGCGCCTAACTCACTTTTCCGATGCCCTGCTAGAGCCACAAAAGGCTGCATGACTCAGTAGCCAACCAGTTTGGCGTATAGTCGACGAGGGTCTCGAATAGTGCGTTGAACCCTCATGATAAGCTCTTGGAGCTTCATCCTCGAGCCTTTCGCCCAGAGGCTAAAATCGATGGGGGTATTAAATGGATACTTGAGAAGAACCGGCCATTCCCGAGCTATGATGTCGACCGGAAGTTGACCGCTACGACGATAATCGGCCGGAAGGCGCAACATCAATTCGACAATCCTTCGATGAGAAAGGGGGAAAGCCTGATGTGGGGAATGAACCATACCCGCATAGGTTAAAATGCCAGCCCAGCAGCCAAGCCGTTGTTCTATATAGAATAGATCCAATAACTGCAGAGCGTCGATGACTTGAGAGCTTGCATTGGCTCTCCAGCATTCCATACGCTCTAGGGTCTCCGAAGTTAATGGACAGCAACAATGCCTAAGCAGTCGTTGGGATCTAATATTTGTTGAGGGTGTATCTTTGGCTTCCCAATAGAATCCGCGAGCGATCTCACCGGCAAATCCGACAATGTCAGCCCGAGTTGGATCAAGCTCTTTGCGTAATGTGGTTAACAATTGCCTTCCTCGGTATTCCCCAGTCCCGAGTCCGGTCCGAAACAGCCACAGTGCTAAGTCTTGTTCGTCCGGTTCGATAAAAGTGATTGATCGGTAAGTAACCCCCGCTCGAGCGGACACCCTTTTGGCTATATCACAGTCGAGGATCGAAGCAAAGTCGCGTAACTCTGCCGTCCAGCATTCCATGCTGTGCACAACGCCGCGAGCACACGCAAGCAACATTCTTGAGTGTTTGCCCGCGGTCAGTCGAAGAGTTGCTGGCCTGTGAGTTGTGGTAGCCTCAATCTGCTGTTTGACCAGGTCAGCTATCTCATGAACGGCGGACGTGATATCCTCAATCGGTTCGAGGGATTGGTTTGGCCAATGCCGCACTATCTTCCACGTCTTCAGATCTAAGTAGTGATTGGGCAGTACTCCCTCTATACCTTTGCGCGAGGTCATACCAACCGGAAACATGGCATTGCGCTCTGTTATACCCAAAGACCGAATCAACTGTTCTCTATCTTGAGTTTGCCCTTCGTAGGGAATGAGGCTCGGGGTGGAGCTCACGAGCTTCAGATGTTCGCAAAATACCGCCGGGAGAAGTCCACAGGGATCAAGGTAAATACGTTGAGCCAAAGGCAAGATAACAATGAAACGCCCTCCGTGAGCATAGATTGTTTCTTCAACCCGATCCGGTGGTATTTCAAGGGAATCAACAACTACTCTGTGATCTGGCCCAATCGCCTGCCCCAGTAACCAACCAACCACTTCATTGTTACTGGTTATTGGTATACATGCGAGCATACTCTCTACGGCTAGGTTCCAGTCACCAATTCGGAAACAAGGCCAGTCAGAATTAGGAGCCCCTCGTGACAAGACAAACTGGCCCAATAACTCCTCGGGAGAAAATCTATCAACTAGTGCTTTTAGTGATTTGTAGCTATGTGACGACTTCATCGAAAATCTGTTCCCCATAGAGTTGACGTAGTCGGAGATAAGACAACTCAGCTGACATGAGTGTGACCACATACATGCCAGAAGACTTTCGCTTCCATTGCGTCTGGACTCAGGAGTAATTTATTGTTAAAAACTAAAGACGGGTGTCGTTAGCAATATATTTACCGGCTTGGTTGATACCCACAAACGTGTGCGCACGTCTTGCCGGCGAGTAAGAATCAAGCGAAAAATAAAGCCCCCTCACCACCATTTTCGCTGCTATGAGCTCTTCACAGCAATATTCGCACCCTCCAAGTCGCTCCTCTTCCTCCCCCAAGGTGCAGCACAATCACCTAATAGAAAGCCACCGAAGCACTACAACAGGAGCCACTTGGATTGAACCCAACCTTCTACAGCCATGGTTTTACCGTGCTGCACGACCACTTAGTAGCCTGTTGATTTAGCCCTGTGTGTAGCTAATCGAGCCTGGCTCGACAGCTACACACAGGGCCAAATAAACCGGCTGCTAGCCGGGGGACGCATCAGAGATCAGCTTTGTCGATGACTTGTCCCTGGTCTACCTGCATGGCTGGTGACCTACGGTTCTCTTTTTAGCAAAGGCCTCCTGGGGCCGCTGCTTATCGCTAGCCTCCCTCCGAGTCTGAACATTAAGCAAAGCCAGGTTCTTCGTAATAGTTCTACGCCGGTATGAAAGACACGACCTAGTTATGACTCTCCGCAAGATGATCAAGCTCAGACGTCACCCGACTGAGCTCCAAAGCCGTTGACTCGGTAATATGCGCATTCTGTGTAGCATCACCAGTGTCCGTCGCTATAGCGCCCATGGTTTCAGCGATATCTACCGCACCCTGTGATACCTCCCTGATCCCTCGAGACATTTCGCTGGTCACCGCAGTCTGCTGTTCAACCTCTGCAGCAATGGTTTTTTGCATATCACTGACCCGCTTGATAATCTCACTCACCCGATCAATGGCCATCATTGCGTTGTTTGTATCTGCCTGAATAGCCTCGATCTTCTCACCTATATCCTCCGTCGCAGCAGCCGTCTCCTTCGCGAGCTCCTTGACCTCCGTTGCAACGACCGCAAATCCCTTGCCTGATTCTCCAGCCCTAGCCGCTTCGATGGTGGCATTCAGCGCCAAGAGATTGGTTTGCTCCGCGATCGAAGTGATGACTTTGATGACTTTACCAATCTCATCGCTACTTCCACCGAGTTTGGCAACCGCTGCATTGGTACTGTCGGCGACCTCCACGCCTTCGAACGATACAAGCGATGCACTCGAGGCATTCCTTGCGATCTCTTGAGCGCTCGATTCGAGCTCACCCATACCCGACGCAACCCTCGAAATGTGACTGCTGACTGAACTCGCCGCTTCATTCACCGCCTTCACTTGAGCTGATGTCTTCTCCAAAGTAGTAGCCATTGCCCGGCTAGACTCAAGTAAGCGCTCAGTAGAGGTCTCAACTGAGCGGGCTACTGATACTTGCCCGGTGACCTCTGTAGCAAATTTTACCACTTTATAAGGTTTGCCATTAGGACCTAGAATTGGGTTGTAGCTGGCGTGGATCCAGATCTCCTGACCAGTTCTGGAATAGCGGGGGTAATAACCTTGAAGAAACTTTCCGTCTCGGAGCTGATCCCAGTGCCTGCGATAACTACTGCTCTTCACATAGTCTCGATCTAGAAAAATGGCGTGAGGACGCCCTTTTATCTCTTGGAGGGTGTATCCCATCAAATTGAGAAATAGTTCATTAGCGGTTCGAATCGTACCATCGAGTTCAAACTCGATCACTGCCGTCACCTTACGAATCGCTTCCACCTGGCCCTGAAAATCAGTACTACGCAGCTTCTGCTCAGTGACATCAGTCGCATACTTTACAACTTTATAGGCCTGGCCTTTGAGGTCCAGGATGGGATTATAGCTCGCCTGGATCCATATCTCACGACCATTTTTGTGGCGCCTGGGGAACTCCGCGGTAAATGCCTCCCCACCTTGGAGACGATGCCAAAAATCAGCATATGCGGCAGATCCCGCGTACTCAGGGTCAACAAACAAACGGTGGTGCTTTCCAATAATTTCATCCTCGGAGTAGCCTAAGGCTTCGCAATAGTTAGCATTGGCCCCCTGGATAGTCCCATCCAGCCCGAAATGAATCACCCCTAAGGAGCGATCAATCGCCTCGAATTGCCCCCGGACATCAACTTCTCTTTGGCGCTGTTCGGTGACGTCAGTCGCGTATTTCACTACCTTGTAGGGTAGTAGTTGAGAGTCTAATATGGGATTATAGCTGGCCTGGATCCATACTCGCTGGCCATCTTTAGCATAGCGAACAAACTCCTCTGTAAACACCTCACCGGCCTTTAAACGCTTCCAAAAATCAGTATAAGCAGCTGAGGCGGCATACTCAGCATCAACAAATATACTATGATGCCTTCCAACTATCTCTTTTTCAGAGTAGCCTACAACCCTGCAGTAATTCGAATTGGCTCGCTGAATAGTGCCGTCCAGATCAAATTCTATCACTGCTAGCGAGCGATCAATAGCCTCCAGTTGCCCCTTGCTATCAGCCTCCTTCTGCCGCTGCTCAGTGACGTCGGTCGCGTATTTCACAACCTTATAAGGGGTGTTTTGCGAGTCTAGAATCGGATTATAACTGGCCTGGATCCATACTGGGCAGCCATCTTTACCGTAACGAACAAATTCCTCTGTGAATGCTTCCCCGGCTCTTAATCGGCGCCAAAAATTGGCGTAGACTTCAGAAGCAGCATATTTAGGGTCGACCAGCAACTGATGATGTTGCCCTACGAGCTCCGCCTCTGAATAACCTAAGGCCTCACAGAAGTTCGCGTTCGTGCTTTGGATCTTTCCATCCAGCCCAAACTCGACCACCGCTAGCGAACGATTGATGGCTTCCAGCTGTCCCCTAAAATCAGCCTCCCGCCGCTTCTGTTCAGTCACGTCGGTCGCGTATTTCACAACCTTATAGGGGATCTTGTGCGAGTCTAATATCGGATTATAACTGGCTTGGATCCATACTGGGCGGCCATCTTTTGCGTAGCGAACAAACTCCTCCGTGAATGCTTCCCCGGTCTTTAGACGCTCCCAGAAGTTAGCGTAGGCCTCAGATACCGCATGTTTAGGGTCGACCATCAGCCGATGGTGTTGTCCTACGAGCTCCGCCTCTGAATAACCTAAGGCCTCACAGAAATTCGTGTTCGCGCTTCTAATTGTGCCATCCAGGCTAAACTCGACCACCGCTAGCGAACGATTGATGGCTTCCAACTGTCCTTTGGCGTCAGCCTCTGCCCTCTTCTGCTCAGTGACGTCTGTGGCGATTTTCAAGACGGAGACCAACTTTGAGGTCTCGTCAAACACTGGGTTGTAGCTCGCCTGCAGCCAAATGGTTTGGCCTTCCTTCGTCAATCGTGGGAACAACGCACTATACGAATGACCCTGTTTTAGTTTGTCCCAAAAAGCTAAATAATCTTCAGAATCAGCATACGTAGCTTCAACGAAAATACGATGATGCTGCCCCACCACCTCGGATCTCGTATACCCAACAGCGGCCAGAAAGTTGTCGTTTACATCAATGATCGTACCAGAGAGATCGAACTCAATAAGGGCCTGTACACGGTTGAGCGCGTTAACCACACTCCGCATTCGAGTTTCATTCAAAGTTGATATCGACCCGCTCATCGATATGGTCGCGTCGGCCTTTCACCACCTGACTTGAGAAAACTTCGAACCGATTCGACGAAAGCTGTATTCTATCGGCTCACTCATACCGCGGTATCAATGGGACTCACCCATACCGCGACGGCGCTACCAAAGGCACTCTTTGTCCAAAGCAGTCTCCATTAAAGCCGAATGGAAAAGACCAACCACATCCAACCGGCTTTGCATCATTCGTAACAAACCCATTTTGCGCGCTCACGTATAGCGCGACGGTCCCACAGACGGCACTCTTTGCACCATCCACGGGAACTCGCTTTTCTTGAGCGCGTTAAGTTCACACCGAAGTGGGGCTTCGTTCAGCTTTTTTCCGATAGAATACTGCTCTTTCTACACCCGCACAACGCACGCAGAACATTCGGTGAGCTTGGTAACGACTCACCAACAGGCAATAAAGGCGTGGTCCCAGTTGGCGGCCTGTAATCAACTCCCATTGGGCATCAAATTTCGGCGCTTATATCGAGCTCTCAATCACTTATGAGCGCCCTAGACTTCTCGGGAAGGCGGTGCCCCACAAAACTATCCAATGGTACCAACTCATCAATAGCCTGCAACTGCATCGACGTGAGTTGAATATCTGAGGCTCCAAAGTTTTCTTCCAATCGATGCAGGCTTCGGGTACCAGGAATGGATAAAACGTGTTCACCTCGTGATAGTACCCAAGCAAGAGACATCTGGGCGGCGGTCACGTTCTGTGTTTTTGCCCAGCGCTCCAGCTGTTTTACAAGCTCCAAGTTCCGCTCAAAGGCCCCCGGTTGCATCCGTGGGCTGCCCACTCGCCAATCGGTGGGTTCCAACTCCGAGACGGACTGGATCTTCCCAGTAAGAAAACCTCGCCCCAACGGACTATAGGCCACAAACGACACCCCCAACTCTGCACAGAGGGGCACCACCGTGCTTTCAAAATCTCGCGTCCACAGTGAAAGCTCACTTTGAACCGCCGTAATGGGATGAGTGGCGTGGGCCCGCTTGAGAGTCGTCGGCCCCACCTCAGAAAGTCCGAGGTGCCGTACTTTTCCCTGGGTAATGAGCTGAGACATCGCGCCCACGGTTTCTTCGATCGGCACCTCAGGATCATACCGATGCTGGTAGTACAGATCGATGACCTCTACACCCAATCGCTTGAGGCTCGCCTCGCATGCTTGCTGCACATACTCCGGCCGGCCACATACCCCGAGAAACGCGCCTCCCGCGTCCCGTTGGATACCAAACTTTGTAGCAAGAAGGGCTTGCTCGCGATGGGCCCTTAGGGCCTCCCCCACCAGATACTCATTTGCCCCCTCGCGGCCGTAAATATCAGCGGTATCTACCATGGTCATGCCCAGTTCCAACGCCCGATGAATGACCCGAATAGATGAAGCCTTGTCTTCCCTGCCTCCGTAAAAATCGCTCATACCCATACAGCCCAGCCCAAGAGCGTGAATCCTACGGTCGGAAGATCCAAGCGCACGCAATGTGTGATTCATATCATTCAGTGTGCCAAAACCGCATCGTCCTAACAACTACATCTCGGTCGCGAAACCTTTCTCCAGGTGATTGTGCTCGAGAACGTTCCTAGCAGCCTGTTGATTTAGCCCTGTGTGTAGCTATCGAGCCCGGCTTTTCGTGAAACGTTCTGACGACGAGGCGAGCGTACCTAGCGGTACGCGACCGAGGAGAGACTTTTCGTGGTCAGGACCTTTCACGGAAAGACCGGCCGACAGATGCGTGCAGGGCTAGATCAACCGGCTGTTAACATCACACCCCAAGCGATCGATGGAGTTGGTCCAACAGGCATAAGTTCGAGGTAGGAGTTTGGGAGAAATACTTCGACAAAGAGAGCGCATACTGCGCGTACACAACCGATACAGCAAACACCACTTGAGTTAACAGATGCAGCAAACACCACTTGAGTTGATTCTATAAGAATCACCAAGGGGTCTTTGCTGTATTCTTTCGTAGCTTTCGAATCAATAGTCGACTCAGGCCCGACCTCAGCACCCCTCTCCATTTTCAGCTATCGTTAACTCGCGACAGATATGATACATCAATTTGGCCCGGCCACGCGCACTGGGATTTCGCGGAAACAGCCGTTTGATATCAATATAGAAGCGGTACCACTCGACCGCCATCCTTTGAGTCAAGCCGATGTGTTGGATCTCACAGGAGGTTATGGTCTGCATTCTACGAAGGGCTGCGTCATCACCCGTAGACCAAGCAATGCGCTCACCCAATTCTCGCAAGGTCATGACATCAGGAGGTCTAATGGGTACCGGTGGCTTCTTCATAGCTAATCTCAAAAGAATGAGCGCCCGTACTTTCCAGGTACATCATACACCGGCTAAGTGATAATGACAATCAATATCGATAAGAGGCTCTCAACCATTCACTATAGATACAAAACAGATCTAATCGAAATGCCATTGCTTTCCAAGTTGTAGAATTACTATCCTGCGATGACATGGTGAAGATCACATCCTTAACCCGTAATTAAGTAGATCGAGCATTAGCGAATATACTAACACCTACCGCAGAGATAGCTCTAGGGCGTGTCTTTACCTTCCAGACCGCGTTCTCACTTGTTTCCTGCATTTGTGAGGGGTTGCTGGCTTCACCACCCTTTCGGGCCTCTCGGCCCGGTACATCCCGTACCTCCCTCCGGGGCCGAACCCTAATAAACCCGGGATACGGCGTCAGCTCCGCAGCCGGAGGGTAAAGACACGCCCTAGAGAACTCCAAGTAGTTTGGGTTTCCCTAACTAGCAGCAAAGTCGACCGGCTGGATCTCCTGCACTACCAGCTGAAGGCTTTGGAGGAATTCGCTACTGCCCGCTGCGATAAATGAGCCGTCAACGCCTTAAGCAGGTTGGCCTGACAACAACAACATCCGGCTACCGCTCGTGTCAGCATAGTAGGTGCTTAGTCAACGCCTTAAGCGGGTTGGCTCAATGGCAGCCATCCAGCCTTCTCAACATAGTAAGTGATCAGTCGACGCCTTAGGGCAAAAGGGGCCTGATGACAGGCATCAGGCCATCGGTCCTTGTCAGTACAGACAGACCATCTTCTTCGACCGACACCGGCTCACCCTCATTGCCTGATGATTCGGGCCTTCGATGATCAACCGCTTTATGAACAAGTGAGCAGCGGCTAGATCACTCTCTTAGTCCGCCCGCCAAAGCCTCGACAACCCTCGCTCGCGCATTAGCAGCCTGTTGATCTAGCCCTGCAAGCATCTATCGGCCGGTCTTTCCGTGAAACATCCTGACCACAAGAAGTCTCTCCTCGGTCGCGTACCGCCAGGTACGCTCGCCTCGTCGTCAGAACGTTTCACGAAAAGCCTGGCTCGATAGGCTACACACATGGCCAAATCAACCGGCTGCTAGTGCGTGTCTTTACCCTCCAGCTGCGGAGAGGACGCCGTAGCCCGCGTTTGTGAGGGGCCGGCCTCGTTGGGAGAGTACTACAGCAAAGACCACTTGAATTATCTCTGCTGTAGATGTACCGGGCCGAGGGGTCCAAAAGGGGGCGAAACCACAGACCGTTCACACATGTGGGAAACAAGAAAGACACGCCCTAGAGATCTCGACACGCCCTAGAGATCTCTTATGGTGTAGATCACCAACCAAGCTCATCCTGGTAAGTCGAACACATCGGTGACAAGCGTAGAAACATCGGCCATAAACTAATGATGAATATTCCGCTGGATCTCGGCTGGGCGACGGTCGTAACCGGTATCGTCGTACTTGTCTTGGTAGTGGCGTTGGTTTGGATCATCCGCTCCGCTCGTAAAACCCCGCGAGAGATTTCCAAAAGCCATCGTCCCCTTTTCTGGGCTACCTTCCGTGCAATCCAACGAGATCTAATGGTTGCACAGTGGGCCAGCTTTCCTCCCGCCCTGCAACGTCACGACGCTCGAGTTTATGCTGCTGGCTACGTTATCGTCCGTGACTTGTATCTCGGGGACACCAAAGGTCTAAACCGGGTGGAGCGCGAGATCGTAGCGGTAGCAGTTTCCCTATCTAATTTTTGCTACTACTGCACCTACAATCATGCGGCATTGCTACAGGCTTCGGAGCTCCCAGCTCTTGCTAAGAACCTCACGTTTCGAAACCTGGCGGCCATAGAGGACCCAAGACATGCTCTTCTCACCCAACTCGCCATACGTGGGAAGCAACCCAAAGAACTAGCCGCTTACACTGCCCAACTCACCACCGAAGAATTGACAGACATCGCGGCCACGATGTTTACGTTCCACTATATAAACCGAATCGTGGACGTTATCGGACCCCAGTCTGGACTCACCCATGAGCTATTTTCCAAGCCTCCGCCCATTGCTATAGCGGGAATCTTAGGCCTCAAGCGCGCCTGGGAGCCCGGCCAAGGCCTAGCCGCGCTGGGCTCTACATCGGAGATGGTGCATCTATCTATGGCAGAGCAAGATGAGGAACAGGCAAAACGCTGGACCCAAGAGCGCCCCGATAGACTAGCCGCCCTCACGTTTGCGTGGTCGGCGATCAAGCAAGCCGCAGAAGAGCTATTTGACGAAGAAGTACTCGTGGCAATTCGCTCCCACTTGTCCAGGTGGGATGGGAGGGAGCTTACCTTTACCCGCGACTGGTTTCAGGAGGAGAAGTTGGAACTGAAGAACAAAGAAAACCAAGAGTTCGTCAAGCTTGGAATCCTAGTAGCACGGTGCGCCTACCGGGTGTCCCCGGACACCATGCTCGAAGCCTGTAATGGAAACCGCCAAAAGCGACTGGCTCTCGTAGCCTTTGCCGCCGGTGCGGCAGCGCTGCGCATCAACGAGTGGTTGTCTGTCCACATCAACGCTGAGACCCAACCAGCTAGTACCCCCACCCTCTCGCAATAGCTTCATGACAAGGAGTTTACTGGTGCCCAGCAAACTCCGGAGGCCATCCCTTCACCATCGGATAGTTTTTTTGCACTTTCTTCAGACCACGTTCCAAAACCATACACTTTTTTTTTGCGCGCAACATGTTGTTCTCCAGTGCAACCACGCAATGACCGATTTCTAGGAGCTGAATGTTTTCAGCTCTATCCCCCCATCGGGCAATGGCTTTCAGTAGCAAAACGATACGCAACAATCGTACGTCACTGAATCGGAGCATCGCACGTATCGCCTCTGGACAGCAGATGATTCGGGCTTCGGATGCCCCCGCAGCCATTCACCGAATCCAACATACACAAGCAAAAATACGAGGCAAAAACCAATCACTCCGTGCTCTCAATGACGGTATAAGCATGCTCCGTGTATCCGAAAACGCTATTTCCAAAGTTGCAGACCAACTAACTGAAATGCGAAACTTAGCGGTTGCCGCCGCTAGTGACCACCGCAGCGCCGCTGATAAACAAGATCTCGTCAACACATTCGAAACCCTCAAAGCCGAGATCAATAACACGGCAAGTACAACCGAATTCAACGGAGTTAAGTTGATAGGCAATCAAGCACCATCAACTGGACTCTCCGCCACCCAAGCGGACGTGATCGACGAACTGCGAGCTGGATGGTTGAAACAGTCTGAAAACCTAGTCAGCAAGTATTACGGTATTACCGCGGACGGAGCATCTATGACCATGGATATCCGGTCTATCGACGGAGCTTACAACACGGCCGCTTACGTATCAGCATCATTCTACAGCTTAGCATTCAACCCCGCTGGCACCGGTATCAATCTCAGCTTTGTGATCGATGTCGACGACTATGCCGTTTTTGGGGAAGAGTATGATCGGATCATCGCCCACGAAGTCGTTCACGCGGCCATGAATCGGACGGTCAACATGTTGGCGATCGCTGACGGTACCACCACCGGGTCAGGCACCTGGTTCAAAGAAGGTACCGCTGAGTTCATTCCCGGAGCGGACGACCGCGTTGTTGGCACCCTAACCCGACACACGGAGCAAGAGATTGTTGATCGTGCGGTAGAACTCATTGGGGGTGCCACCTGGGGAGGCGGAGGCACCCATAGCTTCTCTACCGCGGATGACTATACCGCCAGCTACGTAGCTATCCGCTATCTCCACGACCGTATTAAAAATGCGGGTGGCGAAGGTATTAAAGATATATTTAACCACCTGCAAACTAACGTAGGCTCCGGCGTTGATGGCGCCCTCCAGAATATTTCCAACGGCACCTATGCCGGAGGATTAAGCGATTTCGGTGCCGATTTTACAACCAACGGTCTGAGCTTCCTTCAATCTATGGACCTCAGCAATGATGATATTGGGGCCATTGGTGGATTCGACGCTGACGGCGGCCAAGTCCGAAACGCTGCCGATGTTGTACCAGATGTCTATGACTACGAACGCCAACCCATGGAGGGCTTCGAACTTATATGGCCTCTAGACAACGAGATCTCCACCATCTCCAGTCAAACCGTGTCCGTTCAGAGCGGCGCAGATAGCAGTAATCGCATTGAGATCAATCTTGCCGCCATATCCACCAATAATCTGGGCCTCGACGACATCGATCTGCGAGATAGTACCACCAATCCCCTAGGCAGAATCGACAAAGCCATAAATCTCCTGGCCGAAAGCCAAGCCTCGGTAGGCGCCACCCTCAATCGGCTAGAAAGCGCACTATCCGCTGAGTCGTCCGCGATCATTGACCTCGAAGCGGGTATAGCCGCGGTAACACATACGGACTATGTTGCAGAAACCGCAGACCTTGCCCGAGCTCTGGTGCAAGAGCAAGTGCACACCAGCATGCTCGCCGAGTTTGAAAACTCTCGCACGGAGATACTTCGGCTGCTTGAGTAGGCTGGTTCACTCCGGTTGCTTGAGGAGGCTGAGCTTCTCTGTCGGCATTACAGCAAAAATCACTTGGGTTGAACCCAAGTTCCGGCTTCGACGCTGGGCTATACCCCGCTGAGCGACCACTTGTTGATTCTTACTCAAACAATTCAAGGGGTCTTTGTTGTAGCTATGGTTAGCCTCCCTCAGAAGCCAAACACTCCGGCATACCAGAGCCCTGTGCTATAAAGCTCATTGCCGAGTTTAGCCACACCCTAGTGCCGCTTGTGAAGGAGTTCGAAGTCGGTTCTACGGTTTTTGGCGCGCCCAATCTCGGTGTCGTTGGTATCCACCGGATTGTTAGGTCCATTACCCACCGAAATGATCCTTAATGGAGAGAACCCGTAGCGCTTACGAAGGTACTGAGCCACAGAGGCGGCCCGTTTTTTTGATAGTTGTATATTATAGTCCAGGGCGCCTCGATTGTCGGTATTGCCATCGATACGAATACAATCGTTGTAGTAGATCTCTGCAAGGTGGGCAAACTCCTCATCGATAATATGGCGATCATCCGGAGTCAGTTGAGATTCACCGGTCTTGAAGGTCACCGCCAGGCTTTTTTTGGACAGAGGCAACTCGTCATTGTCTCGGCAGTGGCCGAAGTCAGGGGGAGATTCAGCCTCGTGCTCTGGGCCCTGCAGGCGGCTCTGTAGACCGGCCAAGACCGACGTATCACTGAGCTGAGACCATGCTGGCATCCGCCCCCTAGCCACTTTGATTGTCTGATACCTCTTGATAAAGTATCTATAGAGAGCTTGCCCTTTCTCCCCTCTATACGCTGGATTCAAGCCAAAAAAGTTTTGATTGTCTCCCAAGGTGGCAAGACGAACCATATCCATCTCAGCTTCCGCCACATGTCGACTCACCCGAAAGGCTTCAACCATAAGTTCTGTCGCTTTACGTCGAGCACGTGGATCACGATTGAGCTCAGCATTGGCACGGAGCCACCCCTCAGCCAGTCGCCCTATAGCTTCCCGCTTTTCTCGGAGGGTCGACGAACGGACCACCAAGCTTTCTGCAATAAGGTAGCTCGCGTCCTGGGTACTCTCCAGTCGGTGCGCGTCTCGAACCACTTCCAAGGAATGCTCATCCTCATCGATCCACATCACCGCAGCATCCACATCCCCCCGGATGAACTTGTTGGCCGCGTCACGATTGTTGCGAGCAGGGACCACCGTCACATCGCCATAGTCCAACCCGGCCAGATCAAGAGACACAAGGAGAAAGCTGTGAGCGGTCGTATTTTTCTCGAGGGCTATCTTTTTGTCTTTCAGGTCATTGAGGGTAGTTATTGAATCCCGAGCAACCACCACCTCTTCTCCTCGTGACCACCCGGTCTGGAGGAAAATCTTTGGCTGCTCATTCTTCAGTTGGTGATACTCGGTAGGAAGAGCATCTACGGTGATCCACATAACGTCGACCTCACCGCTGCGCCAAGCCTTCACCGATGCCGCAATGCTATCAAAAACCTTAAAATGCACCCTTAGGCCCTGCCGCAAGAAACGGGACTCTGCCGAGGGCTCCAGCCCACCATTGTAGTAAAGCCCCCCCGCGTAACCACCCCATTTCCGAACCGCAACATTCAGGTCAACCGCCTCTTCGGAGGGAGATGATTGTCCACATTCGAGAGCGAAGTCGGGGGGAGTCTTTCCAATAAGATCTGAAGGGATAGAGCCGGCGGGAAGAAAACGGCCAGCCGAACCCAAAACCCGCCCTGAAGCGACGTCCAAAAGTCTGACATCAAGCCGCTGCCCTTCGCCTTTGAGGTCGGTAAGCATCCCGGTAAGCACAGACTGAGCAGAAACCTGGCGGCCGATATCGATGGCGGTCTGCGCATCCACTCGCAAGGAATGGGACCGACACAATTCATCATAAGCGGCTCTCAGTGCAAAACCGCGGTCCACCAACACCTCTGCTATCTCCTTAAGCTCCGGGTAAAAGAAGTCAGCAACATAATCCCCCGCCAAGGTTCGCTCACCGGAGCGACGCTCGACAAACGGAACAATGCCTACTCGCCCCGTCGCCCCTGACCCTACTTTCTTCGTAAGCTCCGTAACAATCTGGCTCAGCGTCCGAGAAACCTTCGGTGCAGAAGGAGGAGTAACGCGAGGCGGCGGCCCCGCGCAGTGAGCCAGCACAAATGTAGCTAACAAAGCTACAGGGAAAAGCGTACACATCCCGCGCATAGCAAAAGGTTTGACCCAGTTAGAAGCCGATGGCAATCGGGACCATCAACGAATACGCCTTCTAGTGGACACAAAAAGCTCTAACGGACGTCCTCTAACGAGGCAAACGACTGAGATGACCAACTAAGGACAGCCCATAACCCTACGCCAAAGGCCCTAATTAGGCTGGTAGCACATCTTCTCGGTAGTCTTGTGCGCAATAGAACTGCCCACTGGGCGCGTTATCTTCAAGCAGTAACGGCACAAGAACCCCTGGGCGACAGGTTTCCACCGAATTCGGCGCTTGATCACCACCCAAGTCGGTACGCAGCCAGCCTGGATCCATCAAACTCAAAATCACCCCAGTATTTGTCAGTGACGGAGAAACATCGCGTACGTAACGATCCACCGCCGCTTTGGACATGCTATATGGCAGAAGTTCGCGAACGTTCTCGATACCGGAAGTCACGTTAACGATACGCCCCCACTTACGCTCCAACATTGGGGGGAGAAACCGGTCACACAATCGAACTAAGGCAGTGACATTAACCTGAAAGGACAATTGGTAGTCCTGAGGCAGCGTGGTATGAGCTTCCCGCCACGGAGTCATGATGGCAGCATTGTTATAGAGAATATCTACTCCGCCGGTCTTAGTTAAAACGTCATCGATCAGCGCTTCTACCTGCGCCTCCTCAGACAGTTCCGCAGCTACCACCTGTACCTGTACACCCCGTTCTTTCAGCTCATCCACGAGTGAATCGCAGTGCGCTGTAGAACGACTGTGAAGCCACAGCTCACAACCTTCTTCTGCAAGTGCTAGGGCGATCTGTCGCCCCACCCCTCGACTGGAACCGGTAATAAGCGCCTTCTTGCCCGCTAACTTACGCATGGAATCATAAATATATAGATCCTAGCTGTTTTGAACACCGCAAAGACTATTGAGTGAACCTTCACACTATTCCATCAGTCTTCAAATGGTTGTGCAGCCAAACCATGCTGAGCCAGTCCGCACGGAAGAGCCGAAATGCAATGTAAAGTTAAACCGTTGACATGAACTTAATAGCAGCTAACTACTTGGTAATTTAGCCAATTCGCTTTATTCGCAATAGGTTTTCTTGGAACCTTTCGATGAATGGGGTTATGCAAGTGATGTTTACGCAACCCGTTCAACCAGCCGCTAGGGCGTGTCTTTGCCCTCCGGCTGCGGAGATGACGCCGTAGCCCGAGGGTGTGAGGGGTCGCCCTCGGAGAGAGGGTACCGGATGTACCGGGGACCGAGGGGTCTAAAAGGGGGGCGAAGCCACCGCAACCGCACACTCAATGGATACAAGGCAAAACGCGGTCCGGAGGGTAAAGACACGCCCTAAGCATTGAGGCAGAGGGATAGCAGACCGGAGTAAACCAGCAACCGATGGTGAATACACCGACTAATCGAGCTCACAGCCACACGCTATTCCCTGAGCAACCAGTATATCCTGCAGCTCCAAACGTTTAGCCAGCTGACGTAGTATTCGTTGCTCCTCAGGTTCTATGCGACCATCCGCTTGAGCCACCAGGCAAAGATCGCGCATGACTTGCATACGCTTGGCATGGGGCACAAGCTTGATCGCATCCGCAACCCGGCTGTCGATCGTACCCACTACAGCGTCAGCATCAATACTCGAAGACCAGCTACCGGCTCCGAAAAGCCGCTCAAATTCCGCAATCTCCGCATCAGTGATCACACCCCCAGCGTGAATGATGGCCACCGTGGCCGCAAAGAGGAGCCGGCGCATGGTCTCCGCCACTTCGCTCTTATCCTCGAGATAAGACGGCTCCATTAATGCCATGAGGCTCTGAACTTCAGTATCCAGAGCGACCTTCTCTGCGCCACCTTGGGTCACAAAGACCGAGCGCTGAAAACACTCCAGCGCCATCACCCGCAAGGGACTGAATGGATGGGTTGAGAACCAATCCGCCTGATTGGTCCCCACTGCCATCTCGCCCTCGGTCTCCATGTCCTGCACCTGCTCAGCAAGTGCCTGGAGGTCAAGCTCCACTAGATCATCTCGCCTAAGCCCACTCGCCAACCGGAAAAGCGCTTTAGCAACCGACCGCAGTTTTGTATCCGTCGTACAGAGCGCTCCGGCCCTGTCCGCTGATATTTCGGCGTAACGCGACCACGCAAACAACCGAAGTACAAGGGGGGCTGGTGGACGGACCTGCCCCTGAAGAATGAGTCCAATAGGGATATCGTGGTGACCATAGAGGTGATGACCCAGCTCGTGTCCCACCACAAAAGCCAGCTCATCCCCCTCAAAAGCTTCGAGCAAACTCGACGAGAACATCAGAAAGAGCCGACCCGCCTCCGGTTTCACACACGCCGCGTTGAAGGTGGCGCTAGGATAAACATAGACCTCCACGGGAATATCAACTCCTAGCCGCTCACAACACCGCGCTGTTTCTCGATGAAGACCGGGAGCCATAGCCTCAGTCACTCGAAGTGCAGTGGCCAGAAGCTGTCGTCGAGTCCCTTGCGACCCCTCCTCTTCCTGGCGCTCAATCTGCTGATTGACCGTCTTAATCACCGGATCATCAAGTAGCTTTGCAGCGAGGTCCTCATCTAGTGAGCAACGCACATCCTGGGCGTTCATAATAGACACCATAGCCTCAAGGGCGAAGAGGGACCAAGGCGGTCAGACCTCACTCGCCGCTTAGGGCGTGTCTTTACCCTCCGGCTGCGGAGATGACGCCGTAGCCCGAGGGTGTGAGGGATTGACCCCAGAGGGAGGGGTACTGGATGCACCGGACCGAGGGGCCCGAAAGGGTAGCAAAGCCGCTGAACTCTCACAAATGTGGGTCAGAATGCGGTCCGGAGCTTTAAGACACGCCCTAGCTAGGAGATGGCGTTAACATGCGCCCAAAAATCCTGTAATCAGCGGGGCCCATCCGACCGAAACCTCACCGTCAACTACCTATCGATAGCCTCCACCCGGGTCCGCACACTCAATAAACTCGGTTCTTCGTAAAGTTCCATAATGAGACTAACAACGCGCCTTAGTCTTTATGGCTGCACGCTACTTACTGTCAGGAGACGTAGAAACCATCAATCGCTGCCTCTCATTCACCCTAAGTGCTCCCCCTCATTCACCCTAAGTGCTCCCTCTCGTCCACCTAGGCTGACAGGAAAGTAGCTCATTCCCTTCCTCAGCTACGTCCCTTTCCAGCTCTCCGACTCTGTACGTCAAAGACATTGGCCACAACCAAAGTTCGGGTTCCGTGTCACACCACGGTCAGCTGAATCGTCTTATGGATAGGGGCCACACCGGGCCCTGAGGAGAATAATATGAAGACGAGACTTAATCCTTACCAAGCCGCTCCCCAAGGTATCGAAGCCATAATGGGATTAGAAAACTACGTCCAGAGTTCTGGTCTGGAATTAAGTTTGATCGAATTGGTGAAAATGCGCGCCTCCCAGATCAACGGCTGTGCCTACTGCCTCCACATGCATCACAAAGATGCTCTTAAGGCCGGTGAGTCAGCGGAACGATTGTTTCTGCTGGATGCATGGCACGAATCGCTTTTGTTTACCCCTCGCGAGCGGGCTGCACTCGCTTGGACCGACGCCCTCACGTTGGTCGCGCAAACCCATGCCCCCGACGCCGACTATGACGAGGCCCAGAAACAATTCTCGAAAGAGGAGCTTACCAACCTTACCCTGCTCATCGGTGCCATCAATGTATGGAATCGGTTGTCCATCGGGTTTCGCATTATACATCCAGATGAGCAAAAATCGGTAGGGAACAAAGCATACAGCAAAGACCCCTTGAATTGATTCTGTAGGAATCAACAAGGGGTGGAGCAGCGGGGCATTGCCACGCGGAGAAGCAGCAACTTGGGTTCTTTCTACCCAAGTTGTTTCTGCTGTAAGCGGCGAGGGATCTGTGACCAGCGAGAATGCAAAAGAGTTTGAAACTCATCGCCAGAAACTAGTGGGCATCGCTTATCGTATGCTCGGGTCAGTTGTGGAGGCGCAAGATATTGTCCAAGAGGCATACTTACGCTGGCACGGGATGAATCTAGACCAGGTCCAAAGTCCAGGCGCTTTCCTATCCAAAGTAGTCACTCGCCTGTGTCTTGACCATATCAAAGCAGCTCGGCACAAACGGGAACTTTACGTGGGGACATGGCTTCCGGAGCCGATCATTGGTCAATCAGGGGATGTTCCCAAAGTGGTTTCAAACAGCCTACCCACTGAACCGGTCCTTGACCCTCGAGCCACCGAAAACCTACCAAGCGATATCTCGATGGCCTTAATGTTGGCGTTGGAGCGGCTATCTCCCTTAGAGCGCGCAGCCTTTATTCTCCATGATATTTTTGACATGGATTTTAAGGAAATTGCCAAAAGTCTTGAACGTAGCCCAGCCGCATGCCGACAATTGGCGTCCAGAGCTCGGGTTCGTATCCGAGAAAACCGTCCTAAGCTCCCAACTTCTGATGAAAAAGCTTGGTCACTCACCCAGGCATTCCTCTTTGCCTCTCGAAGCGGAGATGTATCCGGTTTACAGGCCATCCTATCTTCCGACGTGGTCCTAGTAAGTGACGGAGGTGGGCGGAAACCAGCAACCCTTCGACCGTTGATTGGGCAGGAACGGGTGTGCCGATTGTTTAATGGCCTCTTCCGCCGGATCAAAAGTGATAATGGTATCATGCCTCGGTGGCACATGTGGGCAACCATCAATAGTCTTCCTGGTTTTATCACCATCGAGTACGATGGCACCTTGCAAACCACTGGGTTAGAGATGCACGAAGATCAAGTTAAAACTATCTACATCACCCGAAATCCGGATAAACTCACTCACGTGTTGAGATGGATCCCGTCGTGAGGCTGATTTCGGAGTAAAGTTTGTTCGATAACTACGCCCACCACAACACAGAACATCCAATAGGAACAAAATAGTGAATCATAAACATCCAGCACCGCTCTACTACCATGTGGTACATAACTAAAAGCAGTGGTGAGTCGGGGATTCACAACCCATCACTGGGGATTGAGGTTTCGCTCCATGTTTCATCAAAACAATCGAATACGGTGGGGAGCCGGGGATTCACAATCCATCATTGGGGGTGGGAGCTCGCTCCAAGTTCCATCAAAACAATCGAATGTGGAGATGAGCCGAGGATTCACAACCCATCATTGGGGATGGAATCTCGCTCCAAGTTTCATCAAAACAATTTAAAGCAGTGGTGAGCCAGGGATTCACAGCCCATCATTGGGGATGGGCTCTCGCTCCAAGTTCCATCACAGCAATCGAATATTCAGGGATTTGTTGGTCTTTGGCTACCACGCCCCATGTACATTTTTCCGCCCGCTGCTACCGCATCATCCACAGAAATACGGTTGATGTTAATGTTCCCTTTAGGCCAATCAACAGCGCCAGCCCTAAGCGGCAACCCGAGCATCCCGCGCAGTACATTGGCACCGCTGTTCGAAGCCTTAATATCCGCTTCAGCCTTAGCTCGGTCAACAACAACACGGGAGCCATATGCAGTCGCAAAGGCGGTACTAACCGGAATCTTGATCAGCTCAGTGACATTTTCATCCGAATCTTCGTGCAAGTTATCCGCTTCATCCACCATATCTTCCACATTCATCACGGTATTGAACTCTAGATAATCTCCCTTTCGGGCGCCAGTGATAAGGTTGTTGGAGAAAAGAAGATCGGGTGTATTGCGACCATTCCATACCGCGTATAGATCGGCAAACCCGAAGACATTATTTGTGACTTGCGCCAATACGGAACGGTCAAATCCGATATTGAATGCTTGGCTCATGCCGCTATCCCAAGCAAAAAGGACAGTATTGTGAGTAACTTTAAAGGCAGGAAGATCGTCCCTTCCTGCGTATTTGCTCCCACAATAGATACCAGTCCCGCTATGTTGGATCACAAGATTGTTGCGAATGTGTACAGTTGAGCCCTTATACCCCGATACACTCAGAGCAGCCTGATTCTGATGCGTATTCATGACAATGTTATTAGTCACAGTGATATCCCACCGTGGGCCGCGATCGAATTTACCACTTTTAGATACTCGAACAACGAGCCCACCGAGGCTTGGTGAAGGATTCTCGCCAGTTTTGGGGTTGGCGGGGAGAAGGAGATCAAGCTGCTTCTTTGACCGGTAACGATTACGACCGGAATGATCGATGATAAGCCCATCGACCACGATGGCACTGGCTGGTCCCGAATACTTGGACAAATCGACAAATAAAGAGGGATCCGGGGTGTAATTCTTAGACTGGTTATATCCGGAGAAAATTGTTCGATGAGCCCCCCAAGGGTCACGCTTCGAAAAGTCATCCGCATATCCGCCAATAATGGATACCGGAACAGTCACGGTATTGGAGCCATTCTTTCCACGCCCCAGGTACACTCCTTCAGCAATACGAACGGTGTCACCAGGTTTGAGCTTCTTGAGGATATTGCCAAGGTCCTTTGCTGGCTTTTCCTTGGTCCCTTTCTTTCCGCGGCCTCGCTCCGCGGAGACATACCAGTCTCGTGCCCATACATCGGAGGCAAAGAGCAACACAGCCATGAAGACAAAGATCAAGGACGGCGGCTTCTTCATGAAGCCTTACTTCGCAAACATTTTTTCTGGTGTCCAACAGGTCTAGCATCGTTTCGGATATGGCGGAGAGCCCAACGACCATTCTGCCGCATACAGAACATCAAAAATCGCTCAGGAGATTTCTTTAACCTCTTGACCGCATTCTGACTTGTTTCCTGCGTTTGTGAAGGATCGGTGGCTTCGCCTACCTTTCGGGCCCGGCGGCCCGGTATACAGCAGATATCCCTTAGGTTGAACCCAAGTTCCTGCTTCTACGCCGGACTACACTCCGCTGCGCGACCTCTTGTTGATTCTTACTGAATCAATTCAAGGGGTCTTTGCTATATCCAGTACTCTCCCTCCGTGGCCGCCCCTCAGACACCCGGGATACGGCGTCATCTCCGCTGGCGGAGTTCAAAGACACGCCCTAAACCCAAGCTCCCGCCTTTCCCCTCACGATTGTGGGAGGGGAAAGCAGAAGACATCAATTCAACTCCTCTTGCTGTAGTACACCGCTTACAAATCCCTAGCTTGTTGAGCCTGCGCAACACGCCGCACACGTAGGACAATGCCCGGCTTGTTCGGTAGTTTCACCACTCGGTTGCCTGAATCGCCGAAAGAATAGTGATCTTTCCGTTTGGCAACAAATTGATGACTAACCGGGGTGATTTTCATATCCCAAGTATCAATCACATCTACCTCAAATACGTCACCATCACTAATACCTGTATGATAAAGATGAAATGGCCAGGAACCTAAGGATTCTCGACCTAAATAGATAAGGTAGTATTCACCCGGTTGACCTCCAACATTAGGGTGCCACCATTTATCAATAGGTTCAATACCTCTTGTGGGACTATCATCCAAAATTTTACGTAGAAAGGCCAAACGTGGCGGACTCTCCCCCTTCAGCGAGCCTCCGGTGGCAACCCAAGCAAGCTTAGTAGCATCATCTGGCTGCAAGAAAAACTCACTGTGCCCAACATAGGTACCGACCACCGTGCCCGCCCAAAACCGGTGAACCATCTCTTGGCCACTAAGCTGAGCCCAACGGCGAGGATGATTGCCTTCGTATTCTACTTCATCGAAAACGATCGGCTTTTCATACACATCGCGGTATATCTGGGCTGCACCCGGGTTAGTTACTGCAAATCCATTCTGAATACTTACATGGGTCACCCATGGCTTATTGTGATCATAGAATTCTTTTCCGTTATGAATAGATCTCAAATGACTATGCACATCCGCATCTGCAACTATCTGAAAAATCTCATCCCAGTCGGCATCTGTCTTCGACTGTATCAAATTAAACTCATTAGCCATTGACCACCAGATATTTCGATAAGCCCCCAAACGAGCAATCAAGTAGCGTAAATAGCGTTCCTCTACATCCCGTGGCATGGCGTTCAATTTCCATTTATTGTCATCATCATATGGGTGGAAAAGAATGAGATCCGCTTCGATTCCTAGTTTGCTGAGCTGTGCCACGCGCTCCTCAAGATGCCGAAAAAATTCCGGATTAAAGCGAGTATAATCCGGGTCTGTGGGTTCTCCAGCGAAAGGAAAATACGTTGGAGGCATGATGTCGGTGCCATAAGTCTGTGGAAACACACACATACGGAGCTTGTTAAATGGCGAGCTAGCCAAGGCTTTTAAGGTCTGCTCTTCAACCTCCGCAGGACGATGGTTCCAACTATAAGCGGTTGTGCCCACCGGCCGGTATGGTGTACCGTCAGCATATGCAAAGTGAAAGGTATGAGCCACCTGAACCGGACCATGGTTAGCTTGCCCAGCAGGGCTCACCTCGAGGACACCGTACCTCTTGTCCAACTCCGGGCGATTGCTCTCGGTGTGGTAATGCCAAAGCCCGATAGTATCGGGCATGAAACGAACCCGATACATCCCCTGACCATCATAGAAAGCCGGCACCTCAATTATCCGCTCTCCTTGTGAAAAATGGGCGGATAATACAACTTCGATAAATGGATTACCCACCGACGGACCCGCCAAGCCTATCTCAAAGATCCCCCACCGCTCGACCGTAGCGGGACGGAGAGCAGTGCTTACTGGATTGCCTGCATTTGTCGGGTTTTTACTCGTTGGGTGGCCAATTTGGGCTGGAGCCCTGGCAGCCCTTTGCGATGAGCGGCAGCCATTCACAAGGATCGCGCAACCTAGTGTTGCGCTCCAAAGAGTTCCAATTAGATACCATAGAGTGTGTTTTAGCACTTGGGTTTCATCTAACTCAAACCACGACAAATATGCACCTTCACTTGTCACCCCCCTTGGTACAACGGGCCCTGACAAGTCCCTCTTCCACCACATATGCACTGATCTTGTTATGTGCTTGATACAGATGGCTTCGATGACCAGCCATCGCGAGATATCCGCCAAGAACGATCAGTGTTGCACCACACACCAACATCCATATATCAGGACTCCTAATCACGAGTATTTGCCCTAGGGCGAGAGCACTAAGGCCAAGAAATATTTCTGCCTTTGCCCTTGATGACCCCAACTGCTTGAACCCTAGCGCTTGACGCATACGGGCCTCCCTCTCCTCCAACTCAACCATACTCCGGAGGAGTATTAGCAAAGCTCGATCCAGGTCCGAATCAATGAAGATACGATACTCCTATGACATTTTGACCGAGTTTACAGCAAAGCCCCCTTGACTTGATCCTGTAAGAATCAACAAGGGGTCGCGCAGCGGGGCATAGCCCCACGAAGAAGCAGGAACTTGGGTTCTACCCAAAGAATTTCTGCTGTATAAGGCTTGATACCGCCTAAATTGACGTGTGCCCAAGATATTAGGCAGTCACCGTACCAGCAATGGTCAAAACGTCTTGCGGTCAGTTGCTGGATACAGCCCCCAGAGTGGACGCTAAGGTACTAAGCGGTCACCCCACCGTACCAACAGCAGTTAGGACGTCTTGCGGTTAGTTGCTGGAAAGTGGACCTCCGTGATCAGCATATCCTCTGCCGTATCCGTAGGATCGCTACGGTACCATTCGAAAGGCGCCACTCGCTTCGAAGGCTGAAACAGTTTATTACGCTGGCGAGTCATTCCCGCAGACCAGGCATTTCCTAAATGTCTGTAAGCTCCGGTATGCACCACGCAGTATGTTGTTGGTGCATTTATGGTATCTTGAATAATTCCCGTCGGAACTTTAGCTGGTAGATTTGCCACCATCACAGCTGCTGTATAGTCCGTTAATTCCTTCACGATATCAAGCTTATGGTACATGGTCAGAGGGGGTGCAGTCAACGACAGATCATATTCCTGAGCCACTTCATATAGTTTCTTAAACTGTAGAGGAATCTTTTTATTGAGCTCGCTCAAGTTACAACACTCCCGCAAGCCAATATAAGGCGAGACTAGACCCTCACCTATTCCCCTAAATTCGTTCTTTGAGGGGACAACGCCAGTCTCCGCATAGTCTTTGAGTTTGGCTAAACCACGGCGATAATCTGACCCCACTAAAGCCTTCATCTGATTCTTCATAAAGAACATAAAAAAAGGCAATTTCCCCCGCATCTTCCACACAACCTCAGTCCCTTCACCCACGGGACTAAAATGAAATGAGGTCTCAGACCTAGACTTCCACGGCTTCAAAAACTCTAGTTCGTAAATAATGCTCGTATCCGTTTCCGAACGGATATCGATCTTCCCGCTACCTATGAGAGAACCATCCCACGCATAACCTAAGCCATCCGACCGATACCTAAGAGGGCAATCCGGTTCTGAAGACAACCAGGGCGACCAAAACTCCCACTGTGTAAATTCGCGCACAAGCGAACGCACATGAGCTGGAGTAGCATTGATCACTACCGTTTCCACAACGTCCAACGCTGGCATAGGGCTTTTAGTAGGACCTGCTCTCTAGTTCGGCAAGGGACAAAACTCCCACTGTGTAGAATTGCGCACAAGCGAACGCATATGAGCCAGAGTAGGATTTAGAACTACCGTTTCCACAACGTCCAACGCTACCATGGGGCTTTAAGTTGGATCTGCGCTCTAGTTTGGCAAGAGACTATACAACAGAAATCACTTGGGTTGAACCCAGGTTCCTGCCTCTACGCCAGGCTATGCCCCGCTGCGCGACCTCTTGTTGATACTCACACAATCAACAAAAGGTCTTTGCTGTAGAGAGCGCGAAAACGA
Organism: Myxococcales bacterium; assembly: GCA_019634385.1. Taxonomy (GTDB): domain Bacteria; phylum Myxococcota; class Kuafuiibacteriia; order Kuafuiibacteriales; family Kuafuiibacteriaceae; genus JAHQVK01. Next base: position 29,490 of record JAHQVK010000105.1, read on the forward strand.
AGGATCCGGTGCCCAACTCAGACCCCTTCCTCTTCCATACCATGCGAAAAACCTAGATCTCGATAGATATGCCGATCAACAAACGGGTCTGATCCCTTACCCATCGAGAGCACCCAAGATCTGCCCAAAGCAAGAAATGCGTGAGCTACGCCGGGGTTTATGGTGAGTATCTGACCAGCCGAGAGCTCAACTTCCAATCTCTCCAAGGGTGAATCCACCACGGCAAGCGCCGCAACAACCGGACCATTAATGACATAGAGGCTCTTGATGAACTCCTCATGATAACAAAATGCACGAGTTGTCCCTTCTTTGAATTCGACCAGTTCCACGTACTCCATCACGCTGCCAGCAACAATCATCGCCACCTCACCCCGATGGTCACCACCGCGAAACCGACCCTTTTCATCTTTTTCTCCAAGAGTTTCGATTACTACCTTGCCCGAAAGATGCTCCTTGTTGTTTCGCTCTCCCACCATGATATATCCCCCCTTACTAAATAATGTTCTTGACTGAACTACCGAACGCGCAGCAGCTCATGACTAAACGTCCTAACTACGCAACTGGTTGTGATCAAGTAACCTGACGCCCAGAAAATTATGACTACGCTACCTAGCAGCCGGTTGATTTGTCCATGTGTGTAGCTATCGAGCCGGCTTTTCGTGAAACGCTCTGACGACGAGGCGAGCGTACCTGGCGGTACGCGGCCGAGGAAAGACTTTTCGTGGTCAGGACCTTTCACGGAAAAACCGGCCCCATAGATGCGTGCAGGGCTAGATCAACCGGCTGCTAGCAACCGGTCGTGACTTGGGTGTGTCTTTAACCTCTGGCTGGGGAGATGACGCCGTAGCCCGCGGGTGTGAACGGTCAGCCCCGGAGGGAGGGTACCGGATGCACCGGACCGAGGGGCCCGAAGGGGGGACAAAGCCACCGACCCCTCACACATGTGGGAAACAAGTCAGAACGCGGTCCGGAGCTTAAAGACACGCCCTAAAACACCTCGCGATAGTTCCTGGCCTAGCAGGCCATCGTCAAAGTGGGCTGGGTGTGGCCATAGAGCCATAACCCAGCAGAGCACTTGTGTAGCTCGATAAGCGAACTTCTGTCATGTAGATACGATGACAACTACATTGGCCGGGTGAGCACACAACGGACGATATAAGGCAACGACTCCAGAATATTCATTCAGATTCGGTAGTTCACAATAGTCCTTCGCCGGTCTAAACCACATCCCCGAGGGCGCTCTTCTACGTCAAACGCAGTCGGTTACGCACCCGGAATTAGCTTAACCGCCGATGAGCTGTAGTGAACCCTATTATCAGAAGCCTCCGAGACTCAGCTATGCTAAACGCCCCCCGAGCCCCCATATTCGGCCAAACCAGGTATTTCATAATAGTTCTACGCCGAGCTTACAGTAAAGACCTCTTGAATTGATTCTATTAGAATCAACAAGTGGTTGCGCAGCGAGGCATAGACCCGCGGAGAAGCTGGAACTCGGGTTCAAACCAAGGGACTTTTGCTGTAAAGCAAAAACCTGCTGTACAGTAAAGACCTTTTGAATTGACTCTGTTAGAATCAACAAGTGGTTGCGCAACAGGGCATAGACCCGCGGAGAAGCTGGAGCTTGGGTTCAAACACCCCTACTCAATGGGTGTTTTCTTTGCCAGCAACCTGGTTACTCCCTGACCAAATTGAGCAGCAGCTCAGGTTTCATATTGACTGAGGAGTAGGACGATCATCACGGTAGGTTATGGATCTTATCGCACTCTCCATCCCAATATTCTTCATTCTCATGGGAGTAGAGTGGGGCCTATCTAAGTGGCGCGGCGAGGAAGTCTATCGCTTCGCGGACTCAGTTGCAAACCTCGGATGTGGTATTATCCAGCAAACGTCCAAAGCGTTCATGACTCTTCTCACTGCGGTTGGCTACGTAGTACTCTACGAAAATTATCGAGTTTTTAGTCCAAGTAGTAACGAGTGGTGGGTGTGGGTACTTTGTTTCCTCGGCGTCGACTTCTGTTACTATTGGTTCCATCGCATGAGTCATGAATGTAATCTTCTATGGGCAGCTCACGTTGTTCATCATCAGAGCGAGGAATACAATTTAGGGGTAGCCCTAAGACAATCAGCTTTTCAGGGACTCTTCTCTTGGATCTTTTATTTACCGCTAGCAGTGATCGGGTTTTCGCCCTGGCTTGTTGGTATTATTCGGATATTGAATGCGCTCTACCAATTCTGGATTCATACTCAGCTGATCAATCATTTAGGACCTCTTGAGTGGATCTTTAATACACCGAGTCATCACCGGGTTCATCATGGGCAGAATCCACAATATATCGATCGAAACCACGCTGGTACGCTGATTATTTGGGACAAGATGTTCGGAACCTTTGCTAAGGAAGACGAAAAGGTCATCTATGGTATCACCGAACCGCCCAATAGTTGGAATCCCGTTTTTGCTAACTTCCACCATATAAAACTATCTTGGAGTCGGATGGCCTCGTCCAGACGGTGGTCAGATAAATTGAAGGTATGGTGGACCCAACCCGGTTATATACCAGAGGGCGTGAGTCATGCTGGCAAACGCACAAACTCCCAAGAGAAATATATCACAATGGTCACGAAGCCAACGTGGATCTATGTCCTCATCCAATTTAGCATACTACTGTTTACAACTATTACGTACCTTTGGTATCAAAAAGTTCTTGCCCCAACGGTCTTTGTAATCTGGGCCACAGCAATCATTTTCACTGCGGGCTCACTAGGAGCCTTTTTGGACCATCAACGTTGGAGTTTATGGGCAGAAACCATTCGTCTGCCGCTGATCACTCTGATGGCAGTCTGCCTATTTCCCGGGATCCTGCTCAAGCCTCTCCCACTATTTGCGCTCACTACCCTTGGCCTACTATCCCTCTATATTCTCCGATGGGCCGAAATTTCAGCCAAGCCGGATGTGTCGCGATTCAGCGGAAAGAACTTGGGTTGAACCCAAGTTCCTGCTTCTACGCCGGGCTATGCCCCGCTGCGCGACTCCTTGTTGATTCTTACAGAATCAAGGGGTCTTTGCTGTAGTCCTTCTCCACCAAAACAGTCCACAGGACACAGACAAGCTCCGCAGCCCACACCTACAACCACAAGTTCCAGCTGTGCTATGGCAACGCCAACCCGTAGCCAATAGCTATAATCAAGAGCCCAAGGAGGACATTTATCGTCGGCCTCGCGCCATGGGTGGATACCAAACGAGTCAGTGGCCAAGCCGTGTGACCAAAGAAATGCGAAGGAAATGCCTCAACACCGGGAAAGCCGAGCCTTTTAGGGGGGGTTGTCGGAATTTTGGCGGTGCCGAAAATCCAATCCCAGAGACTAAAGATGATACCGAAATTCACGGTGCTCTTATCATCCCCCTCATAGTCGTGGTGCCACAGATGCATCCGGGGACTGTTTAATAGGTACCTAAACCGCCCATAATCCCAAGCCAAGTTCGCGTGATTTAGGTGACCAATTAGGGTCCCAAAGATGGCATGAAACAAAATGGCTTCCATCCCAAAGCCAAACCACGCGAGGGGCAGAAAGAGGACAAACCGATAGACTACCACTTCCGTCCACTGAAAACGAAAAGAGACGATCCAATCCATCTCACCGTCTACAACTGAGTGGTGAGTCTTATGAAACTCCCAAAGCAGAGGGACCCGGTGTAGTAGGTTATGCACACACCACTGCATAAAGTCGATGGCAAAGAGGGCCACCACAATCTGTAGTATCGCCGGCCACCCTACTGCCACCTGTCGATAGACACTCTCAGTAAGGCCCATAGCCGACAGCCAACCATCGATATGTGGCAACAAGTGACGGGTCGCGATGCCGTACATAATCACGCCCAGAAAGTGACCATTGAACACCAAATGAAGGAGGTCACTCCACAGTCCCGGCCTCAGTAGAGGCTGTTCAGTTCGGAGCTTAAAACCCCATTCTACGACAGCAATCACCAGTGAGAGCGCCGCCAGGGCAACCGGATAAAACCAAGGACTTTGGATAGCGTCGATCATAGCACCAGCCGAGTAAAAGCGGTGAGCTCAACCTGAGCTAGGCCCATTTGACCCTCGACCGACAAGCTTTCATCCTCGACGGCATCTAGATGTTCTGTTAATACGGATGTACGGATGAAGGCCAGTTGTTGCCTCTATTCGACCTCTATCTCCCGAGGAATAAAGCGAAAACACCATGGACCAGACGGATAAGTACAAGGTTAAAGACCTCTCCCTCGCCGAGTTCGGCCGAAAAGAAATAGCTATTGCTGAGAACGAAATGCCCGGTTTGATGGCTCTCCGGAAAGAGTTCGGAGCACAGCAGCCACTAGCTGGGGCACGGATTGCTGGATGTCTGCACATGACCATCCAGACCGCGGTCCTCATTGAAACCCTTAAGGAGCTCGGTGCCGAGGTTACTTGGACCTCGTGTAACATCTACTCCACCCAAGACCACGCTGCCGCGGCCATCGCTGCTTCCGGCGTTCCAGTATATGCCTGGAAAGGGGAGACCGAGGAAGAATACGAGTGGTGCATACACCAACAACTCACCGCATTTACCAGCGGCAAAGGGCCGAATATGATCCTCGACGATGGGGGCGACCTAACTCTCATCGCTCACCAACAGTTTCCCCAGCTATTTGACGGAAAGGACCCCATCCGAGGCATATCAGAAGAGACGACCACCGGCGTGCATCGCCTATACGACATGGAGCGACAAGGTGCGCTCAAATGTCCGGCAATAAACGTCAATGACTCTGTAACCAAATCAAAGTTCGACAACCTTTATGGCTGCCGCGAATCCGGTCTTGACGGCATCCGACGGGCTACCGACGTCATGGTCGCCGGAAAGGTGGCTGTTGTTGCTGGTTTCGGAGATGTGGGCAAGGGTGTAGCCGACTCGCTCCGCTCAAGTGGAGCGAGGGTCATTGTCACCGAAGTTGACCCGATTTGCGCTCTCCAGGCAGCCATGATGGGCTACCAGGTCACCACGATGGACAAAGCCGCCCCGCAGGGTGATATCTTCGTCACCTGCACCGGCTGCGATGATGTCATCGGCAAACAGCATCTACAGGTGATGCGGCACGAAGCGATCGTCTGCAATATCGGTCACTTTGATACCGAAATCCAAGTGAAGTGGCTGAACGAAAATCCAGAGATCACCAGGGAAGAAATCAAGCCTCAGGTTGACCACTACACCTTCCCCGACGGCAAGAAGATCATCCTTCTCGCCCAGGGAAGACTGGTTAATCTCGGTTGCGCGACCGGCCATCCGTCGTTTGTCATGAGCGCATCATTCACCAATCAAGTCCTTGCCCAGATCGAGCTGTGGAACAATCCGCAGAAGAAGGACTATCAGCGCAAGGTCTATATCCTTCCTAAACACCTTGATGAAAAAGTCGCCGCACTACACCTTGGACGACTGGGGGTAGAACTCGATACCCTGACTCAAGCGCAAGCAGACTATTTAGGAGTGGCGGTACAAGGACCATTTAAGCCGGAGTGGTACCGATACTAAAGTCTAACCCACCACCAACTAGCAGCCTGTTGATTTAGCCCAGTGTGTAGCTATCGAGCCAGGCTTTTCGTGAAACGTTCTGACGACGAGGCGAGCGTACCAGGCGGTACGCGACCGAGAAGAGACTTCTTGTGGTCAGGATGTTTCACGGAAAAACCGGACGATAGATGCCTGCAGGGCTAGATCAACAGGCTGCTAGAGCCTGTATTTAACCTCCGGACCTCGCTGTTACACAGAAAGATCTCGTACGGATTCCTCCACCAGATCAACCGGCGGCTAGAACGTACGTGCAGCGTCCGGTCCGGTTTCCGATAGTTCCCTGCCGACTTTAAAGACCGGTCCTAAAAGCTCCGTGATATTGTCATTTCATGGTTGATTTTCATGCATCCCATTGATGTGCGCAACCTACAGTTCTATGAGACCGTAGGTGACTCATTCTCACAAACTCGAAACTTCCCTTGGCAGGGTTGGCATACCATCGTGTGGCCATCACAGCCCATCCTCAGCGTGCTTGATATTGGATGTGGGAACGGCCGACTCTATCCATTTCTGGCCAAACGATACGCCAAACTCAGTTATACCGGCGTGGACTTTAGTCCCACGCTCTTAGCCTACGCGGCAAAAAACATTCAGACATACGGTCGACCACAAGATGAAACTACTCTGATTCAACAGGATATCCATGACCTTCCTGAGTCTTTATCATCATTCGACTGCATATGTGCCTTTGGCGTGTTGCACCATGTAGCGCAGCGATCTCGTCGGCATCAACTGATCACCAGCTTGGCGTACAGACTCTGCAGCCGCGGCCAATTATGGGTCACCCTATGGCAGTTTGCTCACGACCCCCGATTCGCTCGTCACACGGTATCTCTGCCTGATGAAGAGGCCGTATCAACAACTATCGAACCGGGAGGACGTTGGCTGAACTTCAGTGGCGTAGGTCACCGGTACTGTGTAGATATCACTCCAGAAGAAATCACCCAGTCGGCGGCAATGAGTGATCTCAGGTTGCTGAACAGATTCTATGCGGATGGAAAAAGTGCTCGCCTGAATATCTATCTTGGCTTCACCCCTTAGCCATCAGCACACAAACGGCCTCAGACCACAAAAAACGGATGGCTGCCATCAGCTGGTTGAGCTAACCCAGTGATGATATCGCGGCTGGCGTTCTGTAACACTACGTGAAGCGTTTTTTCTGCTAAACAGCCTCAATTCAAGTGGCCGTTGCTGTGGCACGCATTCATCGTAGGCCTGCGATGAGTTAGGGTGGCCCCAAGCGGCCAAAATAACCCCAGAGTGGGCGGCACTCGGCTACGAAGAAAGTTTCGCCTAATGATAGGGACACTTTGTCAGCGCTCTAATCTACAGCCGGCGCTGGAACCAAGCGACGAGAACTCCGACACTCGGTTCCGGGCCGACCAAGTCTGGCACCAACGAGAACTAGAACCTAACCAGGCTGTTCAGATAAACTTCCAGATTTGTGTAGTGACCATCTTTACTTACGTCACTACCATCACCTGGGTCATTTGGATCCAACCCATTAGTACGTTCCCAATCATCGGGCATGCCATCCCGATCGCTATCTTGTGGTCCAGTTTGTGATCTAATAGTTGGTAGTCCTCCCACCTCCTCCTGACTATCGATGATAGAGCCCGTGTTGGTGATCATCTGAGCAATAATCCGAGTATCTACTAGGTCTCGACTCAATGAAGCACCCACGTGATCCTTTACCCACGAGTAAGCTGCGTCTGGACTGGTTGTTTCTTCCACCATCGGATAATTCCACCGGTTAGCTATCTGTTGGTCGGCGCCAAAGTTTTGGAAGGCAGACCATCCGGCCTCGTATCCATCTAAACGCCGGTTAAGATTTCCGTCGACCTTATTGTTGCTCTGATAAGCATAGATACTTTCGTATTTTTCATCATCCCAGATCGCATTGGGGTCATCGGAGTCCGCGTTCGCAATATAGTAGTTGCCCACCATATTGATTTCAGCGCGACCACCTTTCGAGCCATCAATAGATTCGCCCTGACGCTGTCCCCATCCATATATAACATTATTCACAAAATCGAGTTTTACTTTATATGTGGTTGGCGATTCCTGATTAGGACCTACACCAGGGTTACGCATATCGCAATGTGCATATAGATTTCTATAGTATGTGTATCCGCCGCCATTATTATTGTTTGCCCGAACAAGGGAGCCAAACGCATGAGGTTGAAGATAAGATTCACCGTCTTTGGTCTTTACCAGGTATGAGTCGTTGAGCGGCTCCGAAATAATCGAGTTCTGAACAGTCACATCATTACTCCATGTGACCGAGAGCGATTCATCCACACTCCAAGACGCGGAAACATGATCCAAAATTACATCTTTGGCATTAATGACACTGATCGCATCCGCATTGCCGCCCTTCAAGTCACCGTTGCCACGTGGCGGTTTAACCCCTGTAGTATCGTAAACGTTAAAGTCCCCACAGCGGAATCGTAAGAACCGCACAATCACATTATTGGCCTCAACCAAGGTGTTGTAGCCCGCTACCGTGATTCCTCCGTCCGGTGCGGTCTGGCCGGCAATAGTTAGATTGTCGGACCTAATATTCAGTGAGGACTGAAGCTGAATTATCCCCGAAACATCAAACACAATTGTTCTCGGACCCGAAGCCGAAGTAATACCTTGGCGCAAGGAACCGGATCCTGAGTCGCGCAGATTGGTTACATGGTAAACATCGCCACCACGACCACCAGAAGCAAGTCTGCCATATCCTTGTGCGCCAGGAAATGCCACTTTTCGTACTGATATGGGAGCCGGTTCTGGTTCTGGTTCTGGTTCTGGTTCTGGTTCTGGTTCTGGTTCTGGTTCTGGTTCTGGTTCTGGTTCTGGAGCTGGTTCGATTATTGGACCCGGTCCACCTGGTCCGGAAGAGCACGAAGATGCTGCAGACGCACCTATGCCCGTGACCCTAAGGAAATCAATGTTGCTTAGACCATCCTCTTGAGTCGCCAAGAGGCGTAGCTCTTTTTCACCGGCGGGGAGCTCAATAGTTGTTTCGAGAGTATCCCAAGATGCCCATGAACCAGTACTCGGAAACTCCAATACCCCCTCCAGCTGGTTAAAATTTACAAAAAGCAGAGCAGAACGGTTCACAGCAGAGCCGTTAGTATAACGCCATTGCAGGGTATATGGTCCTTGTGCACCACTTACTCCCCATCCTATGCTTGCTCCAAGGTTGTTTTCGGTATTTGCAAAGCCGTCGCCTGTGTATCCTGGGTTGTTACTATCAATAGTTCCGTCGACGTTGCAAAAACCAGGCATATTCTCCTGAATAGTAACCGTCGCTAGCTCTGGTTCCGGTTCTGGAGCTGGTTCTGGAGCTGGTTCTGGAGCTGGTTCTGGAGCTGGTTCTGAGGTACACGAGGCGGCGGCAACATTGGGGCCGGTGAGCTCTAGATGATCAATATTGGCGAGTCCAGAAGGTTGATTGGCAGCGAGCGTGATCGTTTTTGTGCCACCACTGAGATCAATGTCTACGGACGTGAAGCTCCAGGATGTCCATGCGTTGGTACTTACAAAACTCACGGTTGACGATCGAGCACCATCAACCAGGACCTCGGCACTACGATCAACTAATCGACCATTGGCATAGCGCCATTGGAAGGTATATGTGCCTTGATCGCCGCTAACACGCCAAGTTATGGATGAACCGTTGGTATTATCAGTATTAGCAAAGCCATTGCCGGTAAATCCTGAATGATTGCTGTCAACAGTACCTTCAACCTGACAAAAGCCCGTAGAGCCTTCTTCAATCGTGATGTTGGCGGCCCAAGCATCTTGCGTATTCATAGCAAAAAGCATGGGAACGATAAAACCAGGGACAGATGCGAATCCTATCCGAGATAAAACTGAAAAGCGGGATAAACTGTATCCTCGAGCTCTTTGCCCTTGAGGGATTTTTACGTATTTCATAGCTAAAATAAGAGTTATTTTTTCGACCTTAACATTTGTGGAATATGGGTAGCTAGAGGTTGTATACAACACCTAGCTCAGCCTGGACAAAGTGCGTACCCATCGTAATAAATTTGCGTTGGCCCGACGTGTCCATGCCTACCGTCATAGACTATTTCATACAATACCAAGGAAAACGCAGGTGGACAATGCTACGCTTGGTAACGCACCCAAATCTCGTTTTCCATAAGTGCGTTAATGCATTAATTAATACTGTAGAATAACGAGGGTATGTAGCTCAACTCGGCAAGGAACTATTACGTAGACTCCCGTGCCTGAAGTTTAGGCTTCCAGTACGGCTAGCTTTTGCTTGCTGGAAAAAAGTTCTAAAGGATCTAAACCACTGGGCATTCGGGTACTTTAAGCAAAACCGAGCCCGGCCAATATTGCCATCCCGACGGAAGAATGGGGTAGCTAATTCTCTAGATATTCAGGTGCTTTGGGGGAGAATAAGACCGCCTTGATCTACCTTCGCCATCTCCTCTGAGGAAGGAGGAAGCTACACCACTGGACATTCGAGCTTTCTACAGCAAAGACCACTTGAATTGATTCTGTTAGAGTCAACATGCGGTCGCGCAGCGGGGCATAGACTCGCGGAGAAGCTAGACTTGGGTTCAACCCAAGTTCTTTCTGCTGTAAGTAAAGAGCAGCCTTGGCATATCTTAGCCATCTCTCGCCGGACCAAGGAGGAAGTTGCGTTACCGGATATGCATATCTTTTATGGAGAAAAGTGGACTTGGCATATCTTAGCCCCCCTAAAGGACGTACTTGGATGATGCAGGGTAGCTCCCGAAAGGGAGGAACCCAAAAGCTCTCACCGGACCACAATAAAGATTGAGGCGGTAGGTGAAAGGTGGACAACAACAGCAGGTTAGGGCGTGTCTTTACACTCCAGCGACGGAGATGACGCTGGAGTGTGTGTGAGGGTTTGGCCCCGGAGGGCGAGGACGGGATGTACTGGGCCGAGGGGACGGAAAGGGTGACGAAGCCACCGACCACTAACCAACGCCGGATACAAGTCAGAACGCGGGCCGGAGCTTAAAGACACGCCCTATAGGGTACAATACTCTCCGAGTATGTAGTCCCGACCAAAAGGATAAAGCTGAGGCACTGGTTGGCATGAACATCAACCGTTGCCGTGAGTAGCATATCACTGAAATCGCGGTCCCCAAACTCACCTGAAGACCTCCGCTAATACTGTGGCCTGAGGTGTCGGGTGTCGTCTAGGGCGTGTCTTTACACTCCGGCGGCGGAGATGACTCCAAGGCCCGGGTTTGGGAGGGTTCGGCCCCGGAGGGAGGGTACTGGATTCACCCGACTGAGGAGACCGAAAGGGGGCGAAGCCACCAACCACTTACATTCGCTGCATACAAGTCAGAACACGGTCCAGAGCTTAATGACATGCCCTAGCTTGTTGCAGCTGATTCAAGATCGTTATATCTGGCATGAATCAGCTGCTCGTCGAGATCTAACCGGCCTGATAGCGGACGCTGTGAATACGAACTTGCCCCTCTCCTGATGCGTAACATCCAGGCCGGAGACTTAAGAAGTCGTAGGCGACATTGTGATGGTAGCCAGAGACCTCCATCTGTGTGCCAAACTTCGTCCACCTTACACCATCAATAGCGTAATGAATGGTTACAATGTGATGGTTGTTCTCAAGACGGATAGATAATTTACGACCGAGGCCGGGTGGGGATTTCAATCGTCTCTCGAGACCGTAGCGGTGCATCACCAAGCCGTTGGTGTCAAAACCCAAACCACAATACAAACGCCGACTATAAAACAGTAGCACGCCGCCGCGGGCGTTATCTTCGATTTCCAGATCGGCCTCAAAGAGGTAGTGCTGATCTCCCACAATGAAAGTAAGTGGTGAACAATCATAGGGCTCCTCACCTTTTGCCCGAAGCACCAACCCGCCCTCTTCAAACCTCAGCCGGTTCATTTCACTCGGTCCCGGGTCATAGAAGGCCCAATGCGTACGCAGCTGGGTTTGCGAAAAATCGTCGGAGAGTGGAACACCATGGGGTACCGCGAACGCCTCTGGCTTCGGTAGCGGACTCGAAAGATCGCCCCCTGTTACTCGAAACCAGCCATCCTCAGTCCATACGATTGGATCTAGTAACGCCTGACGTCCGAGCGTCCAGTACCCATTCTCGTAACCATGGTAGACCAGAAAAAACGTATCACCTGGGCCTTCAACCAACGTGGCATGTCCGCGCGACCACCATTTCTCGGCGGTGGATTGGGTACGAACAACTGGATTGTGCGGTGCATCTTCCCAAGGGCCGTGAATTGAGCGTGAACGGGCAAGTACGACCATATGCCCGGTCGGTGGTCCTGCGGTCCCTCCAACCGCGAGGATCATGTAGAACCATTCGCCGCGCTGATAAATTTTTGGCCCCTCAGGAGAAAAGCTCTCTGTCACCCAGTCCTCAGGATAACGCCAGGGGTCGTACACATGTTCGACGGGGCCTGCAGTCGCAAGCCCGTCGCTTCGTAGGCGAACCCGATCACCGTTACTCAGAAATAGATACCGCTGTCCATCTTCACCTACTGCATGACCGGGGTCGATATGATTGGGCAGGTGGAGATCAATGGGCTCACTCCATGGCCCAGTCATCTCGTCCGCATAGATGACATAAATGGATCGTTTCCTAGGCGAGCGCGCGGGAATATAAATATAGTAGCGGCCCTCATGTTTTACCAGCTCACAAGCCCAAACCGAGCCAATAGGCGTATGAAGAGCAGGACCCAACGGTTGCCAGTTTATTAGATCCTTCGAATGCCAAATAATGATCCCTGGGTAGGCGTCGAAGGACGAGAAGGTCATGTAGTAGTCCTCTCCATCCTTGAGTATGGTCGGGTCTGGATGATCCCCTGCCATGATTGGGTTGAGAAAAGTGCCATTTCCCAAGTCCGCTTTACGTTGTCCCTCTATACCCCGCGCCCACTCGTTCGTTGCTGACGTAGGCAAACAATTGGGCTGGGGCGCTTCGGATGAGGGAGCTTCAAACGAACGAGGAGCCGCCGTAGCACAGGCGGCAGCACTGCTGGCTGCCATCGCTTCAAGCGCTCTCCGCCGGGTGATCTTGGTCATAATCCCCTTTTATCAGGCTTTATACAGTGGGTCGCTACAGAGGAGTCTATGTAAGAAATTTATCAAACAAAACCTACCTCACCTCACCAGCGCTGACGGCACAAGAGCGGTAACACAGCAGAAATCCCTTGGGTTGAACCCAAGTTCCTGCTTCTACGCCGGACTATGCCCCACTGCGTGACCCCTTGGTCATTCTTACTGAATCCATTCAAGTGGTTTTGCTGTAGTCTCATACCGATAATCCTTGTCAAAGCTAGATCTCCCATTTTCAAGCGGGCGGCGACGTACCCTATTCCCCAATAGTTAATTTAGGGCGTGTCTTTACCCTCCGGCTGGGTAGCCGACGCCGTAGCCCGTGTTTGTGAAAGGTCGGCCCCGGAGAGAGGGGACTGGATGTACCCGGCCGAGGGAACCGAAACGGTGGCGAAGCCATCGACCACTCACACACGCTGAACACAAATCAGAACGCGGGCAGGACCTTAAAGACACGCCCTAGTTAGCCACTTATGAACCCACACCGAAGAGCTTAGAGCCAAGCGCACTTGAGTTGAGCATCTAGCTCCGCTCACATGCGCCCGCAGCATGACCCAGCCAAACCTAGAATCAAGAACTCGGGTTCAACTCAAGTGCGCTTGGCTGTAGGACGGACCCTTGCGATCCGATCACCCATCCCACTTTTCCGATGGCCTGCTAGATGCATCTGGCTGAGGGGACAGAAAAGGGGCGAAGCCACCAACCACTCATACACGCTGGATGCAAATCAGGTCGCGGGCCGGAGTTTAAAGACGCGCCTAGCTAGGCTAACTCACCTGCATTTAGCAACGCCAACTGGTGTTTGGTGAGGAACAACAATTCCCGTTTGGTAACCTTGATGATCTTTGGTCTACTTAGAAAATATTTCTAACCTTAGCATCAAACTATTGTTAAGTAGTTTCTTCGACTCAATGGTCGGACTAGGAGGGAGACTCACCACAGCTAGCAGCCTGTTGATCTAGCCCTGCACGCATCCATCGGCCGGTCTTTCCGTGAAACGTCCTGACCACGAAAAGTCTCTCCTCGGTCGCGTACCGCCTGGTACGCTCGCCTCGTCGTCAGAGCGTTTCACGAAAAGCCTGGCTCGATAGCGACACACATGGCTAAATCAACAGGCTGCTAGCGAACCGAAAGGCCTATAATTAGTAGACCATCGTAGGCCACCGAAATCACAATAGTCAGGGACAAACTATGGACAAAACGTCCAGTTTCCACGCCTCCCCCCCGTCATCTATCACTAAGATATCATCGTCTTGCCTAGAATTTTCCTAGGCTCTTATTCAAAAGCTTCGTGACATTTCTATACTGGTGTGGGACAACAACATCAATGTTTGCCTCATGGTACAATCATGAACTAGCCGATCGCTTCCATGCAGCCAGACCATTTCCACACATCCTTTTCGACCCCCTTATCCTACCCACAGAGGCGGAGAAGGTTGTGGCATCTTATCCTAGCTTCACCGAAGCAGAGACTATCGGTGTTGGATTTGAATCGGTCAATGAACACCGCAAAATCCAAATAACTGACTATGTAGCCTTTCCTGACCCAGTCAAAAGGCTAGCAGACGCGCTAGCCTCGCCCGAGTTTATCTCCCAGCTAGAAACGCTCACTGGCATCAACAACTTGTTGTGGGATGAAAATCTCGTGGGCGGTGGCATACATCAAACGGCTTCGTCAGGTCTCTTAGATGTCCATGTCGACTTCAATCTTCTCGAAAGGCGGCAAATGTTTCGCCGCCTAAACCTCCTCATTTATCTGAATCCCGTATGGGATGAAAGTTGGGGCGGTATGCTCGAATTGTGGGACGCAAACGTAAGCAACTGCCACTTACGAGTGACCCCAGGGCTTGGGAATGCGGTGCTCTTTGAAACCAGTGATATCAGCTTTCATGGTGTGACCGCCGTGCAATGTCCCGAAGGGGTGACCCGTAAGTCATTCGCAGCCTACTATTACACAGCGGAAGCACCACCAAGCTACACCGGAAGGGCTCACTCAACAGTATTCAAAGCTCGCCCTAACGAGCGTATGAAGCGTTACGTCCAAATGCCTGTAGAATCTATCAAAAATGGCATCAATCGATCCCTTCATCACGCAAAAACTGGAATCAAAAAAAAATTAGGCCTTTCTCGTTTGACCTGAGTCCAAGCTTCTCAAATTTGCTTCGCTGCGCAGCCAATTTGAGTACTGTCCGCAGAAGCAAAGCTCACCCGCCGGCCTTTGCTCTAAATACCTTTTCTTAGAGCATATCTTTACCCTCAGGCGGCGGAGATGACCCCGTAGCCTGCGTATGTGAGGGGTAGGCCAGGACACATAAAGGGTGGCGAAACCACCGACTCCTCACACACGCTGGATACAAGTCAGAATGCGGTCCGGAGCTTAAAGACACGCCCTAGCAGGCCATCGGAAAAGTGAGTTAGGCGCTTCGCGGGTCCTTTTTCCGGGGAACGTCTGGACCGGCTTCGCCTTTCATCGGTTGCATACGCCCGGTATGCGCCCTCTTCATCCGGAGCGGTCCACGGAAAAGAACCTTCGCGGATCAC
>JAHQVK010000106.1 GCA_019634385.1 Myxococcales bacterium
GACTGAGGAGAGACTTCTAGCAGGCCATCGGAAAAGTGAGTTAGGCGCTTCGCGGGTCCTTTTTCCGTGGAACGTCCGGACCGGCTTCGCCTTTCATCGGTTGTATGCGCCCACTTCATCCGGAGCGTTGCACGGAAAAGATACTTCGCGGATCACCCATCCCACTTTTCCGATGGCCTGCTAGTGGTCAGGGCGTTTCACGGAAATACCGGCCGATAGATGCGTGCAGGTCTAGATCAACAGGCTGTTAGGGGCTTTCACGTCGGATATGGTTTCTTACTCGTCCCTGATTGGTCTACACGTCCCGTGACCAACGGTCCCCCGCTCTTATCGGAAGCTACTCAGTCAGCCAGCTATGGCTAGTCTTTCTCCGAGTCTGAATCTTTAGTTAAACCAGATACCGGACAAAGGTGTTGGACTTAGTGCGACTGCTTTCTGCTGCGATGTTCAGAACAGCTGACGTCGAATGCCTCGCCCGGCGCCGGGATACTTACGTCGGTTGACGAGGTGCCGAGCGTAACCATTGATGAGAACCCGACGGGGATATGGGCTTTGGTTGGGTTCACTTCCATGAATAAGGAATGGTCCAAAGAATATAATACTACCCGGTTCAGCAAGTACGGAGTGTGTGCCTAGTTGGTCAACTATGGCTTGCAGGTGAGTATGACGTTGCTGACCCACTAAAGGACCCGCTCGGTGAGAACCAGGGACCACTAACAGAGGGCCATTGTCAGAGCTCATGGGATCAAGGGTAAGTACTGACTGGACATAGCCCCCATCGAGGCTTCTATCTCTCCACAACGCGGTTCCCCAACGTCGGTTCCACGCATCTTGATGTAATGGAAAATGCACTTGATCTCCCGGTTGTTTGAAGTGGGCTTGATTTATCAGCTGATCACACCATGCGCCGTTGAGGATTTCTAGCGCAGGTTGAAGCACACGAGGATCGAGTGCTGGTTGGAGCAGTGCTGGTTCAGTAGCACCACACCATACAACTCGCTCAATGGCGGAGTTGGGGCCGGTCCCTATTTGTCGAAGTATGAAGTTTGAACCATTGAACGTTGCTGAGCGTTGCAGATGTTGCGCTTGTATCTCAAGTTGGTCAAAGGCCTTCTGCAGAGGCACGAGCTCAGCGGCGCTCCATTGCTCACGGATAACAACAAAACCGTCATGTAAGAAATCGCGGCAGGCGGCTGAACTCCATCGATCGTGGTACATGACGCTTGCTGGGGGGCGAAATAACCCCGAAAGTTCGCAACTAGCACTTTGTGGTAGTCCTAGGCCAACCGACAGCGGATGAATGTTCTATGTTTTCTTTCGACCCGCGTAAGCTGCGTATACCATCGCCACAAGAAGCACTTCCTGGTCGATCAGAGCCAATTGTTCCTTCTGAAGTGCACCATGTCCTCCATCGACCAATGCTACCTCCTTTTCCTACGTCGAGCGAGCGGGCGCTGTTTGGTCTGGGATGTTTTTGGGGAGCCGAAAAAGCATTCTGGTCTTTACCGGGAGTGTACACCACGGCAGTTGGTTATGCGGGCGGGTGTACGCCTAACCCAACGTATGAGGAGGTGTGTTCTGGTCAGACTGGTCACAACGAGGTCGTAATGGTGGTATATGTCGTGGAGTCTGTATCCTATGGTGATCTACTGAAACTATTTTGGGAGTCACATGATCCTACTCAAGGAATGCGCCAGGGTCATGATCGAGGCACACAATATCGATCGGGAATCTATGCATATACAGAAGCTCAAAAAGATGCTGCGGAGTCTTCGAGGACGGTGTACCAAGAGAAATTATCCAATGAAGGCTATGCAACCATAACTACCGAGATCGTTCCCGCTTCCGACTTTTACTATGCTGAAGAATACCATCAGCAGTATCTATCTAAAAATCCTGGCGGCTACTGTGGTCTAGGAGGGACTGGAGTCCGTTTTTAGGGCGTGTCTTTACCCTCCGGCTGGGTAGATGACCGTATCTCGCGTTTGTGAATGGTCGGCCCGGAGGGCAAGGTACGGGGATGTACCGGACCGAGGGGCCCGAAAAGGGTGGCGAAGCCACCGACGCCTCACACCGGTGGGAAACAAGTCAGAACGCGGTCCGGAGTTTGAAGACACGCCCTAGTCTTAGATATGGGGGACAGACTCATGTTCATGTAGATGGTAATGTGTGACAAAATCTTGCTCTGGGGCACCTATATAGAAATACTTTTTCGCAAGCGGTTGCGTTGGAGATCAAATAGGAAGCCGTACACCAGATCTTGTTCCCGTTCGGAGATTCGGGTGAACATAACGCCACATCGGCCTTGTCCGGTGTCATCGCTGGCGCTCCATCGCACCTTGCCTCGGGCTTGAATACGATTGTTTGGCAGCTCGAGTTCCAAGCGAACTTCTTGGTCAACATGGGGTGCCGGACCAGTGCATTGCAAGCAAACCCCGTCACCTCCGATATCCTGGGTTGCGCCGGATTGAGCGGCTAGATCAACGGTTTCGTGACCTATTTCCGCTGGCGGGAAGAGGTTTCCTACCACTGCTAGATGCACAGGCACCTCTACAGCCTCCCTGAACGTTTTTCGACGCTGGACCGCGAATGTCCTCTTAGGCTTCGAGACGCGTACTGTTCCAGTGTCTAGGTTAAAACCAAGAACTTCTACTGGATCTGCCACGTGCCAACTTCCGTCACGCCAGAAGGATACTCGCACGCCCCCGTCGAGGTGATGCGGTTCTAGTCCAACCAGCGGCTCCCTCAGTCGAATGTGCATGCCGGCTCTATCAAACCCGACCACCTCCGCCGAGATCGTGGTGTCCATGGGTAAGAGAGAAATGCGGACTCGTTGATGAGCTTCGAAAAGCGTCGCCTGGCCCATATCCTCCCCATCGGCCGGAATCCCCCGGCTTGAATACTAATGGGCCTGTTTTTGCCTCTGTAGGCCATAGATGAACTGGTACAGGTGGTCGTGTCCGGCTCGGTCAACCTCAACGAAAGCCAAGCCAACGTGGCGAATACCGTCTTTGTTGGCGACCCAGGCGACTCGTGCCGAGGCAAGTACCCGTTTTTCTAGGACCATGAGTTCGATGCGTACGTTTTCCCCGGCAGCAAAGTTCAATTTTTCCGAAGTGGTAAAACTCAAACCTCCACCCCCAAGATCGAAGGTGCATCCAGCGAAACTTTGCTTTCCGCAATAGGACATGATCCTGATTGCTAACCCAACATGGTCCCTACGACATGAACGTCTGACAACTGCTCGAAGCTCAATTGGGCCACAAACGAGTACCTCTAGGCGGTTTGGTCTAAACTCAACCACGGGAATATCCGTAGTTGTCATGTGCGTGTTATTGTCCACATAGAGGTCAATATCGAGCCCGTCTTCGAAGTGTTCTTGCCTCAGGCCTACCACTCCCGAATGAATCCGCAGTAGAGGGTGTTCACCGGTCCCTAGCACTTCAGCACCTAAAACACGGCCAACCGAGCGAAGCCGAAGAGAAACGGAATCGCGCATCTGTAGAGCTTTCGGCAACGTCACCCCGTGGAGTATCTTCGTCTGCAGCCGGTGGGAGTCGAGCCTGGTCAATGGCCGTTTTGCGCGTTCCGATCCATAATGATGCGGTGGGCACTACAAAGGCGAGATGTGCTTCTTGCACCAGCCTCACCCCGAGACAAAGAGTGGGTGAGGGCATCACTTGCTCTTCCTGAGATAGCGCAGGCTTTTGGCTACTCCCTCTTATCAGTTCCCCCGTCTGTGAGTGATCATGACTGGGTTGGAGTTCTTTACCGCGGAGTCGATCGCAGTAGGGTCGGGTTTGTCATTGTCTTTCCTCCGGTAGTTAGTTTTCCGGTGTGGGAAGTTGCTTGTGCTATCCCCGAACGGAAGCACAGAGACGGATTCACGGCTATCGGAGGCGCGGATGCGGTGACTACCTATTTTCTCGATATGAAGAAGGAACCAGCCCTTGGCTTCCGAATTAGGGTAAAGGGGAGAGCAGCGCAAGCCCTTGTTCGTCGCCTTGGTTACCGATCCGTCGCAAGAATGCGCTCCGCGTGGGGCGAGGAATTCGATTTTTATAGGATTGACCATCAAATCTGGTCTGCGAGGAAGTCACGACTGGGGCCTACGGGAATTTTTCAAGTCATCGACGAGGACCATGTTCCGGCCGAGGTTCGTGTTTTATCTTGTCATTGACCGTGGTGCAAGTGATTGAGAACGGCTCTATTCGCTAAACCTATAAACAACCGTATACTCGGTAGGTATGGCGAAGGTTCTTGAGTACAACGCTACCATGGTGCGTCGAGACACAGTTTCGGATGGTCTGGCAGTATTCAATATTAAACTCGATTCTGAACTCCCGGTAAAAGACCATGGAAAGCGCTTTACACCCGGTCAGTATATGACCCTTGGTCTCAATCGAACAGAGGATGGTCCTGGTGACAATCGTCCGATCTCTGTGGTCCGCCCGGTCTCAATAGCGTCGGCACCGGAAGATCAGGTGTTGCAGTTTTACATTCGTTATGTGGGTTATCCTAATTCCGATCTTCCGTTTACGCATCTTTTGTACTCTATTGGCGACGGCGCTCGCATGTACGTGAAACCCAACCCAACGGGACGGTTTACTGAAGAACATACTTGTGGAGAGCGTGCGGGCAAAGCATTGATCATGCTTGCTGCCGGGACCGGATTGGCGCCGTTCATGTCTATTGTGCGCAGCAAGGTACGCCAGGATCCTAAGGCTCGGTTGGACGATTATGTGATGATTCACGGAGTTAGTAATCCAACATATCTTGGATACAAGGATGAGCTTGATTACCTGGCTGCTAATCATGGTTTAAGGTATTTACCGACTATTAGTCGTCCCAAAGAAGCCAAAGGTTGGAAAGGGATGGTTGGTCGGGCGGAAGCGACACTTCAGCCGGACCGCATCAAAGAAACCGAAGAGCGAACAGGTATAGAGATAAACCCTGATACGTCAATCGTTACTATATGTGGTCTAACGGGTACAATCTCACAGGCATTGATCGGGCTCGCAGAGCGTGGTTTTGTCCCTCAAAACGCTAAGATTCGTAGTGCCTTGGGTATCCCTAAAGAAGTGGAAGCCAGTATCTATTACGAGCAGTACGATTCTGAACCGGTTATTGATCTGAAGAACCAAAAACTATTAGACTCAATGAAAAAACAGATTTTCAGCGCGTTGGGCCTCTAGGGTTCTGAAGGCTTTGTTGCCTAAAGTAGTTGGATTTGTTGCCATCTCTGGCGCGTGAGTCGTTTAACGTTCGAAGATATCGAGCGTGATATTTTTCGGAGTCGCTGCTGTGTCACCAACTGATACGTCATTATCCTCTAGCAATGCGATTGATGAGAAGCTTCAACGTATGCGGGAAAGTCTCGCACGGCGTAAACAAGTTCTCGCTGAGCGCAAGTCAGAGGGGAGTGTGGAAGAGGCATCACCTAAGACTCGCGATGTGCCATCGCGGGCAAAGCCTGACCACTCAGAGATTGCCACTGAGGTTTCTACTGCAGGGCGCTCTGCAGCTCGATCCTCGGCATCATCGAAGAGTTCGGAGTTAGCCTCTAAGCCTCCCCCCAACGGATCTGCTCGTGCTGGTTCGGGCGGGGTTGTTTCGAGCTCGAAGGCTATCTCGTCTTCGCTAGAATTGAGGTCTGCAACGGCATCTGCGGCCCCACCAAAGAAGCTTAAACCAGCGGGAGACAGCTCTGCGACTCCACAAACTTCCCACAAGACTTCACAAACTTCCCACAAGAAAGCTGTTCCGGTTCCTGCTAAGAAAATCGCAGCAGCGGCTTCTTCATCACCAGGTACAAAATTGAAAGCGCGCTCAGCAGAACAGGTAAAGCATGACCTTGGTGCCGCTCTTCGGGCGTGGAAATCGCAGACCTCAGAAATGCTCGGACGAGAGCATGAGCAGAAGAAGATTGCCGATAAACTCAGACATGGGTTGAGGTCTGCGCATTCGGCGTGGAAGTCTCAAACCAATGAGCTCCTGTGGAAGCGCGAAGAAGCTGAACATCGAGCCCGGAAATCTGCTCACTGGTTGAGTGCTGCTCAGCGGGCCTGGAAGTCGCAGGTCGCTGAGTTGTTGGCCCGAAAAGAGGATGCTGAGGCGAATGCCTCGAAGCAAGCTCATTGGTTGAGGGCTGCGCAACGAGCTTGGAAGTCTCAGGTTGCCGAGCTACTAGATAAACGCGCGGAAGCCGAAGCCCAAGCCAAGAAGTACCAAAACTGGTTGCAGGCTGCGCAACGAGCTTGGAAGTCGCAGGTGGCGGAGCTTCTTCGGAGGCTTGAGGAGTCTAAAGCGGTTGAAGCTGAGCTACGTACTCAGCTTTCTGGCCAACCGGCTGCTTCAGCTTCTGCCAGTAGAGCAAAGTCTGTGGTCACTAATCCATACATGGATGAGGAGCGTCATATCCAGGAGCTTGAGAATATCCATCAAGCGTATATGCGGCAGCACGACGAGCTGGTATTGACTCACGAAGCGGAGCGGGTGGCACAACAAGTGGAGCTCCAGCAAACAGTGGCTCAACTGAATGAGTCTAAACAACTCATAGCCCAACTTACTGCGCGCATGCAGAAGTTAGCGGCCCCACGAGCAGCTGCTCGCGATCTTTGTAACATAGGACCGCCGGCAACTGAGAACCAGCGACATGTTTCACCGTCTAACCGCCGATTGGTGCATGCCGTAAGCGAAAATAAACGTTTGCTTGTCCAACGTCAGCAGGCGTCCCAGTCGGAGGCCGTAGATCATATACCAACGGTGGTGGATACACTGCCTGAGGAATGATACGGCAAAGACCACTTTGAATTGATTCTGTAAGGAATCAACAAGTGGTCGCGCAGCGGGGCATAGCCCGGCGTAGAAGCAGGAACGTGGGTTCAACCCAAGTAGTTTCTGCCATACTTACTCCTTGCGACAGTATAATATAGTGGGCATGAACTTCTCTATGGGGGAAGATAGAGTGTCCCCTTAGCTCTTCTTACTATTACTGCTAAGAAACATGGTGGGTTTGGAATCTCTACTTGGTGTAAGTGGCGCTGACTTTTGTTGTTATGCCTCCACGTACCCAAAAATGTCCGATGACAGTCATGCATCTAGGCTCGGTGGCTGAGGTGAGATCATCTAAGATGCGGTTGGTGACCGCCTCATGAAAAGCTCCTTCATTCCTGTACGACCACAGATATAACTTCAAAGACTTGAGTTCGACGCATCTTTGGTCGGGAATGTATTCAATTTCTATACGGGCAAAGTCTGGTTGCCCGGTCTTGGGACATAAGCAGGTAAACTCTGGACAGTCGAAGTGGATTTCGTAATCTCGCTCGGGGTTCGGATTTGGAAAGGTCTCAAGTATTTTTGCGGGTGAAGTCATTGCGATACTCTACCTGATTCCTTTGATTTTGCTTCCGTGGCATGACGCCGTCCTTATGCGTGTAGAGCAAGTTGAAGTCGCCCGGCGGGTGATGGCGGCTCTAAAACCCTATGTTTCGACCGAGCGTCAGGCCCGGATCCGGGAAGTACTGGCGGCTCGCACACGCGATGTGACGGTGGTCTTGGAAGACCTTGCGAATACCCATAATGGTGCAGCGGTGTTGCGCACAGCTGATGCTATGGGGCTTATGGAAGTACATTTAGTCCCGAAGAAGGGTGCGCGTTTTCGTGTGTCACCTAAGGTGGCAAAGGGTGCCTTTAAGTGGTTGGATACCATTCTACATCCCTCCATAGAGGCATCTGTAAAGGCTCTTCGGGGTCGTGGCTTTCAGATTTGGGTTTCCTCGGTAACTGCTGACGCACGTCCGGTTCACGAGGTTCCGGTGGATGTTCCATTGGCCCTTCTGTTTGGGAACGAACATGAGGGTGTTTCTCAGAATGCTTGTGCACTAGCAGATGGACGCTTTCATGTGCCGATGTACGGATTCGTGGAAAGCCTTAATGTGTCCGTGGCTGCTGCGTTGACGCTTGCTGAAGTTCTTCGGAGCAAAAGAGCACGCCATGTGTTGAGTCCACTCGGTGAAGAAGAGCGGATTGTGGCGGAGGCGGTTTGGTATGCTCGTTCGGTTCGAGCTGCGCCAGAACTCTTAGGGCATTTAGGTATTCATGTGCCTTCCGAATGGATTCGGCAGCCCATACTAGAGAGCGAACGATAGATCTCAAAGTATGCGGTAATATGAGGCCGGCTCATGAGCGCGAATGAACATTGGGAGGTCCTCGGGCTTGGCCCCGATGCTTCTCAAGAAGAAATCAAAACAGCCTACCGTCGGTTGGCCCGAGAAAACCATCCGGATCGCAACCCGAATGATTTGGATGCGGCGCATCGGTTTCGCAGAGCGGCTGAGGCCTACCGAGCTCTATCTTCTGCATTTCAAACCTCCGATGAGCCCCTAGCTGAAACCAAATCAGAGGTGTTGAGTGAACTCTTCGGACTGGCCAGAAAGATGGCCAAAGCGAAGCGAGGCGCTGATACGCGGTTTGAGACAAGTGTCTCATTTCTCTTCGCGATGAAGGGAGGAAACATTACCATTTCGGTTCCTATACAAGAAGGGTGTGCGCACTGTGCTGGTTCTGGAGTTGCGGAGGGTTCGGCATCTTATGTTTGCGGAGGATGTAAGGGTACAGGGAAGGAGGCGCAGGCTAGAGGATTCTTCTCGGCGCTGAAAAGCTGCACAGAGTGCCACGGGTTAGGTGTTATCGCTAAGGAGCGATGCCCAACTTGCAATGGTGATGGTTGTATCAGCCGGCAGTGTCAGCTCACTATCACTGTTCCGAGCGGCACAAAAGACGGTACTCGCTTGAGGGTGCCGGGCCGGGGTCAAATGGGGAAATATGGGGGTAATAACGGAGACTTGTATGTAGTTTTGAAGGTGCGAGAACATCCCCATATTAAACGGAAAGGTGAGGAGTTGTGGGTTACTGTGCCAGTCCCGTTTGCGGTCGCTGTAACTGGTGGTGTGATTCCAGTTCCGACGATACATGGCCAAACAACAGTCACCATCGATTCAGGTACTTGCTCAGGTACGGTTTACCGGCTTCGAGGACAAGGTCTCAATGGCCACGACCAGCATGTGTGCATCGAGATCGAAGTGCCCAAATCTGTACCAGACGCGGTGTTGACAGCGTTACATGCGTACGCAGAGCTAGAAAAGTCGCATAAGGTTTTGCGTCGAACCGATGCATACTTAGCTCAGGTGGAAGCAGATTCCACCGCCTGATCGAGATGCAGTGCTTCGGTTAGTTGACGCTAAGGCTCTGGACTTGGGATAATCAATGTCGATGTCGTTTACCGAGCTCCTTCAGAAGGTCTCCTTGTTCCAAAATGTCGACCAGGACGAGCTCGAGCGTATCGCCTCGCTGCTTCAGTCGAGAGAGGTTCGCAAGGATGCACAGATTGTTGCCCAGGATGAACCGGGTGACTCCATGTTCGTTATTGCGCGCGGCCGAGTAAAAGTAGTGATTTATGGTGACAACGCTCGAGAGGTCATTCTGATGACGCTCAAAGTCGGCGATTTTTTTGGAGAAATGTCGCTTGTTGATGGTTTGCCGCGCTCCGCTAATGTCATTGCCCAGGAGGATTCAACCGTCCTCATCCTAAAGAGAGATCAATTCGTAGAGCACATTCTGAGCAGTCCGAAGACGGCCCTCAACGTGATGAGTGAGTTGAGCCGCCGATTGCGACGAGCTGATGAGATTATTGGTAACCTGGCCACTTTGGATGTCTACGGACGGGTTGCGCATATAATGATCGATCTCGCAAAGCGGGATGGGGAGGCTGTCGAAGACGGCATACTCATTCGTGAGCGTCCCACTCAGCAGGAAATCGCTGCAATGATTGGTACGAGCCGTGAAACGGTGAGTCGCGTTTTGTCCGAGTTTCAGCGTCGAGGGTTTGTTGAAATGAGGGGTCGCGAGATTTTACTTTCTCGTCGGTTTGCTTCGGGAGTCCAAGATTCTGCTGATCGGTCTACCGAGGCCACAGGAGCAACAACCAGCCCTCTGAGCTCCTTCAATTCGTAGTCACTGCGGAGCCGGTCAGATGCACAGATCAATGATCGACTGATCTGGCCAGCTTTCGTCCATATCTGGGATGGCGATGGTGGCCCGTTCAGGAAGAAGTTCGCTCATCATTGCACCCAGTTCACCCGGTTTGAAAGGCTTTCTCAGGACATGACTTACACCAGCTAAAGTACTTAGCTCTGCCAGTAGTATAGCTGGTTGATCTGGAGTTGCGTTCAGCAGGGCCTGCCCACCCTTCCCGCCGGGAAGATAGTCTTCCGCTACGAGTAGGGCAACAACCCCTAGGCGATGAAGGAGGGTTTCCGTCTCCCCAATGCTACTCGCTTCCAACGGGACGTAGCCAAGTCGAGCCGCGTGTCGTCCGACCAATCGACGAACATCAGGATTACGATCCGCAGCGATCACAATGCAGTCCCCGTTCGGTAGTCCGGTGGGGTCCACGTTGTTTTGGCTTATCCCAACAAGCGGAAGAAAAAGTGAGGCTCTGGTCCCAAATCCCGTCTGAGAACGGAGTTGTAGGTGTCCACCAGACTGACGGGCAAAACCTCTGACCACGCTCAGGCCAAGTCCGGTTCGGCCCACCCCACGAGTTGTGAAAAAGGGGTCACAGGCGCGGTTGAGAGTCTGGACGGACATTCCCTCTCCGTTGTCCTCAATCAGCAGTCTTACGAAACTACGACTTGGTTCATTCGGCTCTTCGCTCATTTTGCGACGGTCAGCTCGAATAGTAACGAGACCCTGATTTCCACTGGCGTCGTGCGCGTTATCGATCAGGCTGCG
Organism: Myxococcales bacterium; assembly: GCA_019634385.1. Classification (GTDB taxonomy): domain Bacteria; phylum Myxococcota; class Kuafuiibacteriia; order Kuafuiibacteriales; family Kuafuiibacteriaceae; genus JAHQVK01. The sequence goes on from JAHQVK010000106.1 coordinate 10,795, forward strand.
CAGGGCGCTTTCTAACCGGTCTGGATCTACACATACCGTCCACGGGCCCATCTGCTTGAGATCTGACTGTAGTGTGAGCTGGGAACGAGGGCTGAGCTGAAGTTGGGGCAGTAGAGTGGGGAGAAAGCGGGCCAAATTGAGGGTCTTTGGTTGAAGTTGCTGACTTTCCGAATATGCGAGCAGGCTATGGGTCAGCTCGCGTCCACGGTTGGCGGCGCGGACAGCATCGTCGAGTGAGGCCCTATGTTCTGGGCCATCTACCTCTAACCGGATGAGGTCGAGATTGCCGATGATTGTGGTGAGTAGATTGTTGAAGTCGTGAGCAACCCCTCCAGTCAGATCCTGAAGTGCTCGAGCCTTTTCAGTGGTGGCTGCTCGTCTTTGGCTCAAGTGGTCATCGGTAATATCTCGGATTGAAACCATGGCGTAGCTCCGCTCGGAACGACTGCCTGTAGCTTGGATGGGAGCAATTCGAGCCTCAAACCACTTCTCTAGGTCTTGAACCAGGTGCCGAATACGGCATTCACGAGGCGTTTGATCTCGAAGGACCTCCTGCACCGCGTCCCGCAATTTGTGGGCTGCTGAAAGAGGGAGGAACGCATCCAGTGGAGTGGGGTTGTCGACGGGGCGTCGCAGGTTAGTAATCCCCATGTACTCCATACAGTTCCCATTGCTATCCACCTGAAGAATCAGATCGGGGATTGATGCCATGATCGCCCACAGGCGGGCTTCGCTGGACTTGCTCGTTCGAAGTATTTGATCTCGCTCGTAAACAAGCATTGCTAGCCAAAGCGAAGATAGTACTAATAGAAGCAACAGCGCTTCTTGAGATATGGCCCATGTGACACTATCGGGGTTGAGCAGTTTGCTCCGAGGGACCAGGAGAACCAGAACAAGATTGCCGAAAGTACCCCACCTAAGGCCAAATCTCGATGCGGTCCAAACTGATACCGGAACGAGCAGAAAAAGAATTTCTGCGTGACTTCGAGATGCTTCATGGGCTGCGAGGTAGCCAAAACCAATCCACAACAGGGTTAGAGTGCCTGCTTCAAGACAGCGAGATAGTCTCCATTCGAACCGGGGGAGTTTTCGCCACGCGAGGAGGAAGGGCAAAGTGGCGAACACACTGAGGGTGCTGTTTAGCCCCTGTAGCTGCCAGTTGAATATATCGAAGGGAATTCCCAACACCCATCCGATACCGTGACTGATGGATGTGCTCAGTAGGACACCGATGAGCAACGCGTACGAAAAGCGGATCAAACTATTGAGATTGAGGCGTTGAAGTGAAATCTGCCCCGCTTGTTGAAGCAACAACCCCGCCACTAGAGCTAGCACACTGGTTTGGGTGGTCAGCGCCACCGCCGTGCTCATGTTGCTTCCTAGTAGGTGCCGGAGACTGAACTCCACTGCGGAAGCAATAACCAACGTGATGAACCATTGCTTGAGCGGACGGTGGAGAAGAGTGAAGAGGAGGAGTGCGGGACAAGGATCTAGGACTTGGACCGTCCAGGGGTCCGGTTTGGTGTGGTTACCTACCCAACAAGCTATCGCAATAGCCGCAACGTAGATCCAAACAAGAGCGACCGTCTGATACCTTTGCGGTGCACCCATAGATACTTGTTAAGCGTTTACTGCGAAGTGGTCACGAGCCCGGGGCCTGCCTATTTCTTCTGATCGGATTCGGGCAGCTCTTGCGCGACATGAAAGGTTGGTTTGGGGATAGCGCTTTTTTTGCGCGTTGAGTGCCCAATGATAGCTAGTTCAAATATCTCCCCTGCCCGTCCTGGCTCGGGGGACGAAACGTGGAGTCTATGGTCAGTGTCAAAAGTTAGGTCAATGATGACTCGCTCTTGGCCAGTTGGTGCTTTTTTGATACCCTGGTAGACTATTGTGCCGAGATAAGTTGCATCTATGATATTTTTTTCTGCATCCTCGAAGATATCTAGCTCTATACACGTTTGATGATCTCGGATCGTTGGAATCATTACTCGTCGGGTTGTAGGTAAACGAGACGAACGCTCAAGGACTCGCATCAGTCGTCCATTGGCCAATGCGATCCCTACGGTGGTGTTGATCACAGATTCGACGCCTCGGGATGAACGGCGGAGCTTATCAGCAACCAGTGCAGCTCCGAGCGCTATTACTTGCTCGGGTGGCAGCGAGCAGAGGGCTTCCTGATCGAAAAAATCCTGTATCGAGCTACGGATGAAAGGTAGTTGAGTTGTTCCACCAACTAACAGGACCTCGTCGATATCAGAAAACTGAATTCCACCTCTTTTGAAGGTGTCGGAGATAGTCGCGGTGATGCGATCGATGGTTTCTGATGCGATAGACCGCAGGGTATGTATATCCAATCGTAGTTGTGTTCGTTCAGCCAGTGATGAGTTGGTGCCCAGCGGAACATGGAAGTTCACAACCTGTCTTCGGGATAGTTTCCGCTTGGCTTGTTCTGCGGCCATTCGCGCTAGCAGAAAAAGTTTAGGGTCATGTTCGATCTTCTGACGGAAATGAGGAGGAATCTTGTGTAGGATCCAGTCCATGATCTGAGCGTCAATGTTGGTCCCACCGAGGTATGGGTGACCACCAGCAGCAAGGACCTCAAAGGTATCGTTGGAGATCTTGATGACCGAGACATCTAGGCGCACGCCGCCCATATCGACGATCGCCACCCGCGTATTTTTCCGGTGGCCGAGCTCGTAGGCTAAAGCGGCGGCTGAGGGTTCTTGTACCAATTGACGGACTGTCATCCCGGCGAGTTTGGAGGCCTCTACGACCGCTTGCTTCTGCTCTACGGTAAAATATGCAGGCACGGCAATGACGCACTGGCGTACGGCGGTATTGAGATCGGCTTCGGCAAGTAGGCGGACCTCGGTCAGCAATAAGCTGGTGAGCTCAACTGGACTCATCCATCGATGACCGACGCGTACGCTAATTTTGCCGTCGCGAGCGTGGGTCTTTACGCCAAGTTGAGCGGAGAGGGCGCGAACCGCTGGCGAGTCCGGTTTTCGTCCAAGTAGTCGCTTGATGCCGGTAACTGAGAGCTGTGGATGGGTAGTTAGCATCTCCCACGCTATCTGACCCACAAGCGGTTTTTCATGGGGCTCACGGATAGCGATAGCTGAAGCGAGGGTTACCCCGTCTTGCTTGGAGCGTATGACTGTAGGGCGCTGGCCGGGACCGGGAACATGGGCGGCCACCACGGAAGTCATCCCCAGGTCAATACCAATCACTCGATCATCGGGGCCTTGCATGATTTCGCCGCACAACTTAGCAGGGCTGTGACACAGTCTGCTATCTCTCTTTCGACTGATGATTCCGCTACAAGGGGTGTATGCCGAAGCTTACGGAAGTTATACATCCATTGGTTCAGCACAAGCTGTCGCTCGTTCGAGACAAGACAACGAGCCAATCAACATTTCGGCAGTTGGTGGGAGAAATAGGCATGTTGCTTGCCTACGAAGTGACTCGCGATTTGCGCCTGACGTACCGCCGTATTGAGACCCCAGTCACATCGATGGAGGCTCCGATTCTCGATGGCAAAGAAGTGGTTCTGGTTTCGATCCTGCGCGCTGGCAATGGTATGCTGGATGGCATACTCAAGATCATCCCTTCTGCAAAAGTGGGTCACATAGGCCTAGTGCGTGACCCCAACACGCTCCAGCCTAAAGAATATTATTTCAAAGTTCCCGCAAGTATGGAGGATCGGGATGTTCTTCTCCTTGATCCGATGGTCGGCACCGGCAACAGTGCGATTGCGGCGGTCAATCGGCTTCTTGTTACTAGACCTCGATCCATCAAGCTTATTTGCCTCCTGGCGGCGCCAGAAGGGGTGAAAGCATTCCATGGACAGCACCCCAACATTCCCATCTATTGTGCGAAGCTTGACGAAAGACTCAGCGAAAAAGGGTACATTGTACCTGGGCTGGGTGATGCTGGTGATCGCCTTTTTGGTACTGAGTGATAGGATATTTCAGTATTTGCTGCGCGCCACACTCCATTGGGCAAGCTGGTGATTGGCGACCGCAGGTCTCCGTGAGATAGGTTCGTAGGTGGCCGGTCAAACCAATAATGCGTGGCACGCCTTAGTGCGCGCGCCATTTGAGGCTCTTGGGAACGTGGTCTTGTCGTTACTTCTGGAGGTTGGAGAAACGGCCTTACTTGGTTTGGGTGTCATAAGCTGGGCGGTTCGTCCTCCGTACCGGTTGGGTCTATTTTTACAGCAGCTAGAGTTTATTGGGGTAGGGTCACTATTTATCGTGCTCCTCACGGGGCTTTTCACCGGCTTGGTTTTTGCGCTCCAGTCCTCCTTTGCATTCGCGACGTTCAATGCAGAATCTTTGGTAGGTGCGACGGTTGTGATCTCTATGACTCGCGAGCTCTCACCAGTACTTTCCGGCCTGATGGTTACTGGCCGGGCTGGTTCAGCGATAGCCACCGAGCTGGGAACCATGAGGGTCACGGAGCAGATCGATGCGTTGTCGACCATGGCCGTTAATCCGATTCAGTACCTTGCTGTTCCCCGGGTTCTCGCTATGACGCTTGTGATGCCCCTGTTGACCATGTTGTTCAATATGGTGGGATTTTTTGGGGCATATGTGGTTGCTGTTTTTCAGGCCGGTATTGACCGCGGTACGTTTATGGGGCGGATCCATCAGCTAGTTGAACTCAGTGATGTTCTAGGAGGACTCTTGAAATCGGCAGTTTTTGGATTTGTGATCGCGTTGATCGCTTGCCAAAAAGGTATGTGCGCCCAGGGGGGGTCGAGGGGCGTAGGGTTAGCAGCTACGCGAACGGTCGTCTCCGGTTCAGTGACGGTTCTGGTGCTAGACTATGTCCTTACAACAATTATTCTGACCCTTTTAAGGGAGCGCTCCTTTTGAGTAACGAAACCATTCGAGTGGAAGAGCTGTACAAGTCCTTTGGGGATAATCATGTCCTGAAGGGGGTTGATTTGGCATTTCCGAAGGGTACGACCACAGTCATTCTTGGGGGATCTGGGAGCGGGAAATCCGTGTTGATGAAACACCTTATCGGGCTTTTGCAACCAGATCAGGGGCGAGTATTGGTTGATGGTGACGATATTGCCCAACTAGATGGCATTGAGCTGACCTCACTACGGGCAAAGTTCGGTATGGTGTTTCAGTGGGCGGCTCTTTTTGATTCGATGAATGTGCTCGAAAACGTTGCCTTCCCGCTGAGGGAGCATCGAAAAGATCTGTCAGAAGACGAAATTCGCTCTCGGGTTGCGGATAAACTAGCGCTTTTTGATCTACGGGGAGTGGAGCAAAAGTATCCCGCAGATCTTTCCGGAGGTATGCGTAAACGAGTGGGGTTGGCACGAGCGATTATTATGGACCCGACCATCGTACTGTATGACGAACCCACGACGGGCTTGGATCCGATAACTACCGACTACGTTGATGAGATGATTAAGCAAGCGAAAAGTAGTCTGGGTGTTACGAGTGTTGTGATCAGCCACGATATAGCTTCGGCATTTAACGTCGCGGACTATATCGCATTCTTATACGGTGGGCATATTGTCGCTTACGGGTCTCCTAGTGCGGTGAAAGAGTCTTCTCATCCATTCGTTCATCAGTTCCTGAGTACCTGGTTTCGGAAAAACTGATGGCCGGTTCTCCAAGTAACCTCATCACTCCTCTAAAAGTAGGACTGCTGGTATCCGGAGCATTTGTATCTTTTGTTGTTTTTCTTCAGATTGTTAGTACCCGCGGGTTTTCTACCGGTGAAACCTATCCGGTGTCTGCTTTGTTTGAGGATGTGCTGGGACTTGAACCTGCCTCCCCGGTGCAGATCGCGGGTATAGATGTCGGACAGATTCGTGAAGTCTATCTGGATGGCGGTAGGGCCAGAGTTGTCCTAGATATCCGGAGTGACGTAGAACTTTACCAGGACGCGAAGATCGAGAAGGTAGCTATTTCGCTGCTGGGTGATTACAAGTTGGCCGTAGATCCAGGTTCCGCAAGCATGCCTCGGATAGCACCAGGGGAAGAGATTACTCATGTGAGTTCGCAGTCGGACATTGATGCGATTACTGCGGAAGTACGTACTATATCAGAAGCACTGAGTCGGTTGATCGCTGGCCGTGACGGAGAAGCATCGATACTACAAACGATTGTATATGATGTTCAGGGTACGGTTGCTGCTGCTCGAAGTATTACCGAGTCGGTTAGGAAAGACATCGACGCTAATACGCGACGTCTCGAATCGATTCTGAAGAATATGGATGAATTTACCACTGACTTGCGCTCCTTGTCCCAAGGAAGGGACCAAGATGTAGATGCTATCGTCGCGGACACAAGGAAAATAGCAGAAAGTATTCGCCGCACCTCTGAAAGCGTAGAGAGGATGATAGCGGGTTCTCGCGAGGAAGAATTGGAGGCTTCTATAGAGTCTTTGCGCGCCTCTATGGAGGCTCTTAATCGTGGTCTGGAGAACGTGGCGAGCATAACGGAAAAAATTAATCATGGTGAAGGCACAGTGGGTAAACTCATCAATGATAATGAGTTATATAATAACGCGAACGAGGCTGTGGAAGGTGTCAACGCGTTGGTGGGTGGGATTACTCGACTTCAGACGTGGGTAAATCTCCGCTCTGAATTCCAGTTTCGAACCAGTTCGGCAAAGAATTACGTCCAATTGGTACTACAACCATCTGAGGATAAGAGCTATATATTCGAATTAGTCAATGATCCTCGTGGGGTCCGAAACGTAGTCATTGAAGATATCGAACGAACCTCACCGGAACAAGGGCAAGCCTTTCGGGAACGAGTACGGACAACTCGCGTAACAGAGGGATTTAATTTTTCGCTAATGTTTGCCAAGAGACTGTATTTTTTGCAGTTACGCTTTGGTATCATCGAGGGCTCCGGAGGCATTGGTGCAAACTTTTTTTTCCTGAGCGATCGGCTACGACTCCTATTTGATCTTAACCGACTTGGTGAAGATGATCGAATGCCCCGCGTCAAAGCCTTGGCAGAAATGCAACTTATTCCTCATATTTATATGCATGGTGGTGTGGATGATGTTCTCAACACAGGGACGTCCGATTTTTTCCTAGGTTTGGGTATCCGGTTTAATGATGAAGATCTTAAGACTATATTGGCCTTAGTCGGGGGTGGAGCTCTCACGGGCAGTAACTAGGGCGTACCTTCAAACTCCGGCTGAGGAGATGACGCTGTATTCCGCGTGTGTGAAGGTTCGGCCCGGAGGATGGGTACTGGATGTACCGGATCGAGGGGCCCGAAAGGGTGGCGAAGCCACCGAGCCTCACCCCAGTGGGAAACAAGTCAGAACGCGTTCTGGAGTTTAAAAACACGCCCTAGGCTCAATTGCGGGCAACGAGATCATGCGCCAATACCAAGTTCATAGATTATTGAGTGGCACTGTTGTCCTACTGGGACTAATTGGGTGCGCTGAAGAAACGGTGGCTCACCGCCAAGGTGAACGGCAGGCGAACCGAATACTTGTATTGTTGCGTACTGCTGGGATTAGCGCCAAAAAAATTCCTGATCTTAAGGCTCGCAAACTTCGCTTTCATGTGGTTGTCAAGGAACGGGATGTGAGTGAATCACTTGTGATCCTTGAAAAGCATAATCTTCCAGAGCAAGAGCGACTTGGTACTGCTGAATCTTTTGGGGCAGGCGGAATGATCCCCACCGCTGAACATGAGCGGGCAAAACGGATTGTGGGGGTCGAAGGGGATATTGTTAATGCATTTCGCAAGATTCCTCGAGTCATTAGTGCAGAAGCCGCGGTGAGTATTCCGCAGATCGACCCTCTTCGGAGTGACGTTGACGTACGCCCACGGCCGAAAGCTTCTATCATACTGGTGTATCTTACAGATACGTCAACGCATCCACCGATATCTATTGAAGAGGTGCAGAAGCATGTGCAGGCTAAGTTGCCAGAGCTAAAGAGCCGAGAAGTAAATGTTTTACTGCTGGCTAGTCCCCATGCAAGTTCTGAGCATCAGAATACAAGTGAAATCTCTCCTCAAGAACCGGAATTCGCCTGCTCTAAGAGAGACTATGTGCTAGGGATATATGTTTGTGCTGGTGAACGCTGGAAAATATTAGCTGGTCTCATAACTTTTGCTCTAGCGTTCGGGCTCATGGCAAGCCTGGTGGTGATTTCTAGTTTGCGGATGAGGCGGTATCGACAAGATCTGTCGCGGCTGACATTGAAGCTTCCGCTAATTGAGTCCTGAGTGGAAAGAGCGTCATTGACCGTATTGAGTCCAGACCTGTTTGGTCCGTTGCCACCGCATCTTTCCATGTTGCTGGTGACACTCTTCTTATATGAAGATGAGGAAAGCCTCCATCTCCTGGAATTTCTCCCTGAAGGAGAACGCTATGATGTAGTGGCAACAGCAAAGAAGTTGGTTCAATTGAATGCTAAACAGCGAGTACTAGCCATGGCACAAGAGGCTCGCCGGCAAGCTCACTATGTAGGCGGAGTGACTATGGAGTCTATCGACCCTTCATGGCTATTGGCGGAGATGGTTTGTGAAGACCCTGTGGTCATAGGTATTATCCTTGCGCAGCTACCAGAACGAGTTCGAGAGGGGGTTGTGAAACAGCTGCCGAACAAAATTGTCCGGCAGCTACCTAGTCGAGAGCTTCTGGCCCGCGTTTCGCCAGAGATCGCGTTGGTTATCGGGCGCTGCTTTGAATATAAGTTTGCTCCCATGGGGAGATCGGTGGGTCGGCCCCGTGAGTTTGGTTTTGCAAACTTGAGCTTATTAAAAAATGAGGAGTTTATGCGGTTGATCCGCTGGTTGGGGTTTGAACAATATGCTTCAATTTTTGCTGTGATAGGTAAACGTGAGCTTGCCGAATTCATTGCTTATATACCCCCATCTTTTGCTGAAGAGCTGATTGGTGCCTACAGACGGGTTGTGGATAAGGAGAAGATGGATCCCTTTGAAGCTCGACGATGTCTACAACAACTATTATGGTCGACCACCGGGCGTGACGAATTCTCGGAGATGTTTTTTCAGAAAGCTGGCCTGTTCTTGTTAGCACGGGCATGTCAAACGGAAACCCTAAGGTTCGTACAGCAATTGGCTCAGAGGCTGAACCGAACCTGTGGAAGGCGCTTAATAAGCTATGTGCAACGCATGGAGGCGGTGTCTCAGGTCGGGCTAGAACAAGTGCGCCGAGTACAGGATCAAGTGGTGCGAGGAGTATCGGAGTTGGCGAGACGGTCAGAAGTAGGCTTTGAATACAAGGAATGTAGTTTTCGCTACTGGTATTAAGACCAATGAGCACGTACAGACAGCCACTGCCTGCTGCGCGGCGAAGCATACGGGAAGGAAGGTAGCTAACTATGGGCACATCGGCACTAGCGCCCATTACAACTCGGGCGGATTTGATCGCGTTTGCTGCTCGTTTGGATGGGGTAGCGGAGATCGGTTTCGATACTGAGTTTCACGCTGAACACACGTATTGGCCTAAGGTGATGTTGCTTCAGTTTTCCACTCCCGATGAGCTTGTCCTCATCGATCCGCTGGCGACTGAAGTCAAAGCGTCTTTAGGGGGCTTTTTAGAGCTCATCAAAATGCGTCAACAAACCATTATCGGTCATGCACTGGGCCATGATTTAGGGATTTTCTTTCGTCTGAACGGAGGACTCCCGATTAAGGTATTTGATACGCAAATTGCCGCGGCATTTCTGGGCTATGAACGCCCGGTCAGTCTTGGAGGCCTCCTTCAGGACTGTCTGGGTGTATGTGTAGATAAATTGTATAGCCGAGCTGACTGGGGAAAGCGTCCTCTACCTCCTGCTCAATTGGAGTATGCCGCAGACGACGTTCGTCACCTTTTTCCGCTCGTGGAGAGTTTGCGTACGGAGTTGACCAAACTGGGTCGGTTGACGTGGGTGGATGAAGAATGTCAGCGGGCGCTGGATCCGACTATCTATCACCCGAGTGAACCGGCTGAAGCCTGGCGAAGAGTCTCTCGCAAGCCAGCACCAGGGTCTCGCGCTCACACGGTTCTGGTTGCGATTGCGGCGGAACGTGAGCGCATCGGTTTGGAGACGGATCGCGCCCCACGCAAGTTGTTGCCGGATGAGGTTGTGGTTGATTTGGCGCGTCGGGCACCCACCACACTCGCGGATCTTGATGCGGATACCCGAAGACGTCCTGCGCCAAACCTAAAAAAATATGGAGATCGGTGGTTGGAGGCTATTCATGTTGGTCTCGAGTCACCGATTATCGCATCCTCGGAACTCGAGCTAATGTCCCCAGACACGCAAGCGGCATGTGACCTTGGAAAGGTTGTACTCCACTGGGCTTTACGCCGAGCCAATATTGCACCGTGGCTGTTTGAAGACATGGATCAGCGCATTCACGAGATGGCCTTGAATCGGCCTGCAGATATGCAACAGATGCAAGAGCGACTGGGTATTAGTGGTTGGCGCTCTTCGGTCGTCTTAAGCCCTTTGTGGGAAGTTCTGGGTAACGGGAGTAGTCTTCGTATTGAGACAGTTGGGCTCGGACTGCAGGTGGCGTGGCCCTTCGGCTAGGCCCTAGGCCGGTAGGTGTGGTGTATGGCTACTACACAGGTCGGGCTCATACCCCGGACGTTCTGGTCAGCGAACGAGCCTAAGGATATAGGTGCCTCGTGAGGATTCCGGGACCCATAAAACTTGTTGCGGCATGTTTAGCAGTTGGCATGGTGATGGTAGCCTTAGATATAACGCCACGTGAGGCTTATACCAATGCGGGAAAGGCATTTTTGTCAGCTTGGGATTGGATACGCGAGCTACTGGCTGGATCATGGGGACAAGCTCTTATATGGGGGGCTTGCATTGTGGTTCCGGTGTGGCTCGTATTCATGGGGATTCTGTTCTTTCGTCGTCTGACAAAGAACGATTCTCCGCCCTTTTAGTGGCTGGTTATATATTGAGCCGGGTCAGCGATAGAATGCCCTGACCGCCGTCTCTTTTTGCGCATTCATCAATGTTCGGATTTAGCTTGGACGCTGCAGGTGTTCTTGACTGGGAACTTTAGCTTTGTGTGCGTTATCCCTTGGCCTAACCGGCCAACAGAACGAAATTGCTACGACGCGGATCGAATCCTCTGCAGGGATCGGGCCAAATTATTCCCTAATCTTGGCCTATGGCGAGCAGCGTGCTATTAAAGCCCCAGATGCTTGAACTTCGGCAGAACCTGAATCAGAGCCTCAAGCAGCAGTTGCAGCTGAAAATGACGCCTCAGCTGCAGCAAGCGATTCGTCTTCTGCAGTTGAACCGCATGGAGCTTGTGGACGCTATCCACGCAGAAATAGAGCAAAATCCAGCACTGGAAGATGATGCTCGTCTGGAGCGCTCGGAGATTGAGCAAGAAGCAGCCCTGAATGGCGAACGGCCGCGACTCGAGGAACATTCTGAACCCGACAAAGCTCGGGAGGTTAGCGGAGATGCCGACGCGGCGGGTGAAATCGATTGGCAGCAGTGGCTGGATCAATACAATTCCAGCCCGCCCACGACTTCTATTCGCCGGGATGCGGCTGAAGATATCCCGAACCTAGAGCAAACACTGAGCGCGACTGTAACACTGCAAGAGCATCTGGAGCATCAGGTAGGCGAGTTGCAGATGTATGATGATGATCGCGAGATAGCCCTACAGATTATCGGGGCATTGGATGAGCGGGGTTATCTGACCGGTGAGCGACCTACCGAGGATATTGCCATTGCTCTGGATAGGAGTGTGGATCACGTGGAGCGGGTGCTCAACACTATTCAACGCTTAGATCCAGTAGGCGTAGCGGCTCGCTGTCTGACCGAATGCTTGTTGGTGCAACTAGAGGTTAGGGGTGGGAAAGAGCCTCTTGCCGCAAAGCTAGTTACTAAGTATCTACCTGAACTCGAAAAGCGTAATTTCCAGGCCATTGCTCGGACGGAAGAGATAGAGGTAGATGAAATTATTGCGGCACTAGGGGTGATTAGGAGTCTCGATCCCCGACCAGCGAGGAATTTTGGTGGTGAAAATTCCGTATACATCACTCCTGATATATATGTATATAAGATAGGTGATGACTATGAAATCGTTTTAAACGAGGATGGGCTGCCCAAGTTAAGAATTGCTGGATACTATAAAAATGCCCTCCAGAACGGAATAAATCGGGATGCTCGAAAGTATGTGAAAGAAAAACTCGATTCTGCCCGATGGTTAATATCCTCAATTCACAGACGTCAACAGACTATTTATAAAGTTGTGGAGTCAATTCTGAAGTTTCAGCGTGACTTCTTTGATAAGGGTATAGATCACCTTAAGCCACTCATCTTACGTGATGTCGCCCAGGATATTGATATGCACGAGTCTACCGTATCTCGTGTGACTTCCAATAAATATGTTCACACTCCTCGAGGTATATTTGAACTCAAATATTTCTTCTCAAGTTCAGTGGGGAGCGCCAGTGGAGGAGACGATGTTGCGTCCGCATCCGTGAAGCATCGAATCCGTCAGCTGATTGAAGCTGAGAATCCAAAACGCCCTATGTCTGACCAGGCGATTGTGAAAGCTTTGGAAAAGGATGACATCAAGATCGCTCGTCGTACTGTGGCAAAGTACAGAGAAGCCATGGGGATCTTGTCTTCTCAGAAGCGTCGTAAGATTATGTAGCTGACCGCTAGGCTCCAGCTACAAAATGTGGTGGATATGCGGTAGAGTAACTCAGCGGGCAGAGAAAATTGCTCGTTTATAGCATCGGAGTTTTAGCTAAGCCCGGAACTCTGTAGAAGGGAGTCTTCAATGAAGTGCTCAGTGACCTTTCGCCATATGGAACCCAGTGATTCTCTCCGCGCTCATGCGGAAGAAAAGGTAGGTAAACTAACCCGACTTATTGATCGGGGAGTGGAAGCGCAGGTCACCTTATCCGCCGAAAAGCACGCCCATACGGCTCACGTGGAACTCGTGACTGATGGAGCTTTGCTGCTGCGGGGTGTCGACAAATCGGACGACCTCTACGCTTCAATAGATGTCGCCGTTGATCGGATCATGCGGCAAGTCAAGCGGTACCGGGAGAAGATAAAGAATCACCGTCTGCCGGCTCAAGGACGAGAAGTGGGGCACCAGGTACTTGAAGCTCCACCTGAAGAGATATCAGGATCGGATGAACCAAAGAGCCATCAGATCGTAAAGCAAGAAACCATTATCGCTAGGACTATGACTATTGATGATGCGGTGATGCAGATGGATTTGCTCAATACCGACTTTTTGGTGTTTACTAGCTCAACATCCCACCAGCTAAATGTACTTTATCGTCTCCCTGATGGCCAATTTGGCCTCATTGAAGCCCACGCATCGACGGCGAAAGTTGGAGCCGCATAGATGGTATCTGTGCAATCGGCAACAAAGAGGCTATCTGCTCGAAAACCTTAATGTGTCTTCTCGAACCTCTAATGGTTACTATGTGCACCATGGAGGCCTTGTTGGATGCATGAACCCATTTCAAAGGGTGTTGTGGTGTGCGGGAAAGCCCAACTTTTAGCAGACTGGTATGATGTTTACCCACTTAAGCGGTCTATCCGCCGGGATTTTAACAATAGTTCTACACTCGGCCCATCTTTGAGGTCGGTGTGGAACTATTGGGAAGCTAGTCATAGCTAACTGACGGAGAGTCTCCAATGGAGAAAAGGGACCGTAGGTTACCGAAAATTCAGCCGAATACAGCAAAGCCCACTTGAATTGATTTTGTAAGAATCAACAAGTGGTCGCGCAGCTGGGTATAGCCCGGCGTAGAAGCAGGCACTTGGGTTCAACCCAAGTGATTTCAGCTGTAAGGGACGATTCATGAGATCTCCTCCGAAGTGAAGACACACCCTAACACTGAGAAAGCATCTGAGTCCTCGTGATTCAGGCTGTCGCATTGGAGGTTGGTGGTAGAGGTCTTCGGTTTGCTTGTGGGACCGTTCACGCTACGCTGGATTCGATGCGAATGGTCGATCTCTTGTCGGAGACCCTGATTCTACCAGAGATTGCCGCTTCCACTCGCGAGGATGCACTGGCGGAGTTGGTGGATCACCTGGTTCAGAACGCCCCGGTGGAATTATCCGGGGCCCTTGCTCTGCGGCGTTTACAAGCACGTGAGTGTTTAGCATCCACTGCTGTGGGTAAGGGTGTTGCTATTCCTCACGCAAAAATACCCCAGATTAGTCAAGCGCTTGCGTGTTTTGGGCGAAGCCGAACGGGTATCGAGTTTGGCGCTAGGGATGGACAAAAGACCCACCTATTCCTCACCATCGTTGCTCCAGAGGGCAATGCTGCTCTACATTTAAGGGCTTTGGCTCGGGCTGCGCGCCTTCTCATGACTGATGAGTTTCGTGCTCAGGTGCTGGAGCGCTCGGATGCATCTTCCATTTGGGAATTGTTGCAGGAATACGATGCTCGTTTGTCTTAACTTAGGACTATGGATTTCCGTGTCGTACATCCACCTTCGGTCTCTGTGGCCACTTTTGTAGAACATGCAGGGGGGGCACTGAAGCTAGAGCTCTGTGCTGGAGCTGGCGGGCTGGAGAGAACCCTGGCCCGAGCCCGTATTCAAAAACCGGGTTTGGCATTGGCTGGTTACACGCGGTTTGTACACCGAGACCGCGTACAAATTTTCGGCGAAACCGAAATCTCCTATTTGAAGACTCTCTCTGAGGATGGGCAGAGTCGGGCCTTAGATGGTTACCTTCGGTGCGAGGTTGCCTGCATTTTGGTGACCAAAGGTCTCCCGCTTCCGGGAACCTTAGCGGCGATGTGTGATGCCTACGCATCTCCGCTGTTCAGGACAAAAGTCACCTCTTCCGTCACTATCAGGAAGGTTCTTGGGTACCTTGATGATCTGCTGTGCCCACGCTGCAGCGTTCATGGGACCTTGGTCGACGTTAACGGCGTTGGCGTACTCATGACCGGTGATTCTGGTATTGGAAAGAGTGAGACGGCCCTAGATCTTGTTGAGCGAGGCCACCGATTGGTGGCTGACGATGTTGTAGAGATCCGGCGCCGAGGAGAAGATCTTGTTGGTCAGGCCTCTAGACTGATCCAAAACCTGATTGAGATTAGGGGTTTGGGCATCCTTGATGTTGCCGAGCTGTTTGGTGTTGCGGCCACTCGAGAGCACAAGCGCATTGAGCTTCACATCGAGTTGGCGAATTGGAGCAGGGATCAGGTCTACGATCGGACTGGTCTGGAAGAGCGCACACAAGATATTTTGGGAATCAATGTACGATCCATCGTGCTGCCTGTAAGGCCGGGGCGAAATATCGCGGGGATTGTCGAAGTGGCTGCTCGTAGTATTCTATTACGACTACGTGGCCACCATGCGGCTCGGAGGCTTAGCCAAGCATTGAACGAAGTATTGTTGGATACGCAAAAGCATTGCTCAGACCGCTCAATTGATCTGGCTTCGGCCGCGAGGGTTGTCGAAGCTACTGACCACATAGAGGATGAGGTTGAGTAATGCGTATCGTAGTTTTGACCGGATTAAGCGGTTCGGGAAAGTCGAATGCGATTCGGGCCCTCGAGGATATAGGCTACTATGCTATTGATAATCTTCCCATCCCACTTATGGAGCAGCTGGTGGAGTTATTTGCAAGCTCTCAAGGTGAAAGTGAGAAATTAGCTCTCGTTGTTGATGCCCGAACTTCTATTCGATCGGGTATCGGCGATAGCCATGAACTCGCCGCGGTTCCAAAGATCATCGAGTCGATAAAGCAGCAGGGGCATCGTGTTGACCTAGTCTTTATGGACGCTGCGGATGAGGTTTTGTTCCGACGTTTTTCAGAGACTCGGCGTCGGCATCCATCTAGCGAAGAGGGATCGGTGCTTGAGGGCATTGACAAAGAGCGTGAGCTTCTTTCCTTCCTGAAGTCGGCTGCGACAATGATTCTCCATACCAGCGAGATGTCGGTCCATGATTTACGGAGGCACATTCAGGACGTTTTCCTGCAGCGTTCTAGAGAAGTAGAGGCTCGGCTCCAAACGACCGTGATGTCCTTTGGCTTTAAGTATGGGATCCCCCAAGAAGCGGACCTTCTGTTTGATGTACGCTTCATATCAAATCCATACTTTGTTGAAGGGCTAAGGGCGAAGACAGGAGAAGATGCTGAGGTTGCTCAATTCGTCCTAGAGCAAACAGAAACCGAGGGGTTCCTCAATCATCTAAAGAACTTATTCGATTTTATACTCCCGCTGTATTTGCGTGAGGGTAAAGCTTATTTAACGGTGGCTATCGGTTGCACTGGTGGCAGGCATCGTTCGGTCGTCTTGGCGATTCACATGTCCAACTGGCTTAAACAACGTGGAATCCCGGTTCGAATCGCGCATCGCGATATTCGACGCTAGGAGCCCGTTGACTTGGCCTAGTAGGCATAGTTCGAGGGAAGGCTCTTGTGGAACGCTTCGACGAAGTGGGCGCATACTGAGGGGGCAACCGATGAGAGGCGAAGCCGGTCCGAGTGTTTCACGACAAAGACCGCGCGAAGCATGCCTACTAGGCCAAATTAACCGGCTGCTAGGTGGTGGAGGCAGATAAGGACTATTATGGGGTATCTATTACACGCTTGGGCGCCGCCAATCAAATATGTACTCACGAGGGTAGGAGATTAGAGTCGCTGTGGTTGGTTATAGGAACAGTCGATCTCTTCCCAGAGTACGAACGAAACAGCGTTTTGAGGATAGCAAGTATCGGTTTTTGAACGCGAAGCGTCGAGGTCGGCGTTGATTGGGTTACTGTTGATCAGCCATGGACAACTCGGTCGGGTTTTGCTCGAGACCGCAAGTGAAATCGTAGGACCGTTTGATGAAGCGGAAGTCATATCTGTTGGACGAAAAGACCGCTTGGCGGAAGTAGAACAGCGTATTGATGACGCCTTAGTCCGACTGGATAGTGGTTTTGGGGTTTTGGTATTGGCTGACATGTTTGGTGGCACAGCAGCAAATGTGGTACTACATGGGATTGACGAGCGACCTGTGGAGGTGGTCACCGGCTTCAATTTGCCTATGCTGCTGAAGATAAGTACCGCTCGTCCTCGTGCTGAAGGGCTTTCATCGTTGGCGCAGCTCGTTAAATTCTATGGTCAGAGAAACGTGATACTAGCAAGTGAAATGCTCAAGGAGAGGGAAAAAATTGGTTGACCTCTTGAATGAGTCGGGTGACCCACGAAGCTCAGAACATTCGGAGCTGATGTCTCGCCCCCTCCCGCATATACATCGGGTTGATCCCCGCCTAGTTCACGCAACTCTTCTAGAGGCGTGGGTACCCTATTTAGCTGCCCGGCATCTGGTCGTCGCGGACGAGGAAGTAGCAACCAATCTCCGAGGGCGGACCATCTTTGAGATGTCCGCTCGGGATGTGGCTAACACCTATTTTGTTGCTGAGACATTGGTGCCTGCTGTCCTGAGCAAAATTCCCCCAAACGAAGGGGTTATTGTCGTTTATGGAGGGTTACAGAGCTTCACACGTGCTCTATCCATCGGTCTTCAGTGCCAGCAAATGATCCTCGGTCACCTACCTTCGGGGGATAACAGGTGGCGAGTCCATCCCTCCGTATATTTAGGCCAAGATGACTATCAGTGGGTAGATCGTATTCGAGAAGCTGGTGTGGAGGTTGTGGTTCGGCCCCTACCTTCAGACCAACCGATGGGGTTGCGACAAGATCCGGATGGCCGACCAGTGCTTGTGGAAATGCCGCCTACCATCAAAGATACACGTTCAGCACTCCAGTCACAGGCGGACGGACAAGCTGACGATGCTCATGTTTCTAACGTATTGGTGGGACAGATGGTGGTCGTAAATGAGCGGGGCCTGCACTTACGGGCGGCACATTTGTTAGCTCAGTGTGCTGGTCGATTTGTATCATCCGTCAACGTGATTAGTGATGGTCGGACGGTTAACGCAAAGAGCCTGCTTGGGCTGACTACACTCGGAGCTGCTTTGGGAACTAAGCTTGAACTACGCGTGGAGGGCTCTGATGCGGAAGTGGCTTATACCTCGGTTAAGATGCTGTTTGAGAGTGGCTTTGATGAGGGCCGAGCGTGACCAATAGAATTTTCCGCGGGCTCGGCGTTTCGCCAGGAGTTGTTATAGGACCGGTACACTTGGTGGATCGCCGTCGATTAAAGGTGCCTCGTTACCACATCGGCCCAGCTATGCTTGAGGGAGAGGTTCAGCGGTTTGAACGGGCAGTCGAATTAGTTTCTCAGCAGTTTCAGGAACTGCAAGTAAAAGCGGAAGAGTCAGAACTCCATCAGGTGGGTAAGCTTATTGAGGCCCATGAGATGTTACTTCGAGATGAGGCGCTGATGGATGCAACCCGTAAGCGGATCCAAAACGAAGGTATCAATGCTGAGTGGGCACTCAAGAGTACAGTCCGAGAAGTAAAGCGCCTTTTTGATAGATTGGAGAAAGACTATTTTCGGGAAAGGCGCAGTGATGTAGACATTGTTGGTGATCGTTTGTTACGCAATCTCATTGGTGATCGTAGTGATCCCTTAAATGACTTGCCCAGAGGTTCGGTTGTGGTGGCCCACGATCTATCACCCTCCGATACTGTTGTTTTAGCCAGGCAGGAGGTTCTCGGTTTTGTGACTGAAGTCGGTGGTCGGACTTCACACACAGCGATCATCGCTCGTGCCCTCAATGTTCCTAGTGTTCTCGGGGTACATGGCTTACTGGAGAACGTGGGCTCCGGGGATCAAATTATCGTGGATGGTCGCACTGGGGAGATTGTTTATCAACCAACCGATGGGATTGTAGTTCGATATGGCAACATGAAGCGCCGACGACAAGAAGAAGAGGCGGCACTTCTCGTGGATAGGGAGCTTCCAGCAGAAACCTTGGATGGAGTTCAGGTAGCACTTCATGGTAACGTAGAAGTTTCCCAAGAAATAGATCTTGTCCTCAACTATGGAGGGCAAGGCATTGGGTTGTATCGTACTGAGTTTCTGCAGATAGAGTGCCCTGATGTGCGAGATCATTTAAGGCATTTCGAAACCTATCGAGATATGGTTTTACGCCTGGGTGGTAAGCCTTTTGTTATTCGCAGCCTAGATATAGGTGCTGATAAACAACATCGTGGAGGAAATCTGACAAAAACTCAATCCGAAAAAATCATGAACAATGTTCTGTCGCCAACATCAGATCTTCCTCACATGAATCCAGCTCTCGGAGTCAGAGGTGTGCGATCATCTCTTCAGGCCCGAAGTTCCTTTAGAGAGCAACTAAAGGGCGTACTATTGGCTAGCGCATATGGCCCCATCAAACTGTTGATTCCGTTTGTGACCACCATTGAGGAGGTACGAGAAGTTCGTTCTGAATTGGAGGTTGTTATGGATGATCTCCGCGGAGAAGGTCGTGCATTCGACGCTCAGTTGCCACTGGGAATCATGATCGAAACGCCAGCCGCGGCCTTACTGGCGGATATATTCGCTAGAGAAGTTGATTTCTTTGCTGTTGGAACCAATGATCTTGTGCAGTATATTCTGGCGGCAGATCGGGGAGATGATGAAGTTGCCTATCTGTACAGACCGGCTCATCCAGCGATGTTACGGATCTTATATGAAGTTACAAGAGTTGCAATCAATCGTGATATACCGCTGAGTTTGTGTGGTGAGGTGGCTGCGGATCCGTTCTATACACCTCTTTTGGTTGGGTTAGGTATCCGTTCACTCTCGATGAGTCCGGCATCGATTCCGGTTGTGAAGCGCTTGGTGAGGAGACTTCGCACCGACAAGTGTACGGCGTTTGTGCGAGAAGCTATGAATATGGAAAATTCGGATGAGGTTGAGACTCAACTGGCTGAGTGCCTGAAGCTTTGGACCCCAGATATCTTTAGTTCTTAGAGTGCTGACCAAAAAGCGTCTTTGCCTTTTCTGCTCAAGTTTGTGCGAAACGCTTCGACGAAACGGGCGAATACAGCAAAGACCACTTGAATTGATTCTGTAAGAATCAACAAGTGGTCGCGCAGCGGGGCATGGGCCCGCGTAGAAGCAGGAACTTGGGTTCAAACCAAGTGATTTCTGCTGTAGTAGGGCTCAAAATGGTCTTCATTTTGTGTCTTTTGAGACATATGCCATCCTGCATGATGGTCATTTGGGCGGATGACGGCCAAAATGATGCAAGTTGCGTAGCTTCACTAGGGTTGCTAAATGTAGGTGTGTCGCGCAGCCTAAGTTTTTGTGAGTGGGAAAAAATACTCAGAGGTTTTCTTATTGGGCAAACGATACTGATCGTATTCTTTGTTCCAAGAGGAGCCATACCAATACTTACTGGTGTTGTTTATGGTCGCATAGGGGTGTTAGCAATCTTTTTGGTGAAGAGAAGATATGATTTCATGGCTAGCGACTGAGTTCTTTCGCTATATCTAAAGGATCTCGGTATTTACCTTGGCCGGGGAGTTTGATACCGTCCGGGGATTCTAAAGCAAACTTGGACACAGATACTTGCCCGCTGTAATTTGCCTGGAGCACTCTTCGACCCTTATCATCTATGATAATTGCGTTATTTGCGAGACCGCGATTCCTAATCTCTTGCTCAAACAATTGTACCAGTTCCTTTCGTTGCGGAGGTCTTAAAAGGTACCAGGCGTAGTCATCGAGATTGCCCACAAAAATTCCTGACTGTAGTGAAGCAGACTTGAGTGGAAGAGCATACGCTGTTGGTTCGAGGGGTCGGTCTGGTCGTATTAACCAAGCGATGGAAATGGTACTCAGAAGGACCAAAGAGAAGCCACCAATGCGTATTTTGTGCCAGAATGAGGGTGCTTGTCTACTAAGACCATATAAGTTAAGTTTATGTTCCGTCCATGACGAACGCTGCGATCGATGGTGAGTAGATGGTATTGGTTGCTGGAGGGCTGATGATGACGGTGAATTCCACTGGTGCTGTTCTCTGCCATGGTTTTTCTTTGCATCTTTGAGCAGTGAGGCTCCTTCTTCGGGTGTAATACCGAGATCGGGCACGAGCAGACCTATGCCCATCTCCTCAAGTTGACTGTGCAATAGAGCGATACATGGATAGATAGCGCGATGGCTGTAGTCGGGAGTACTTGAAAATACCCCTAGGATAGGAACGAGATCAAAGTTTTTACCATCGAAGAGCGAATCAAAATTTTCGTTTATCAGGAACGCTATTCGGGAGGTATTGGTCTTCTTGGCGATGGGTGTTATCTTTAGACTATGAATTATGTGGTGAATAATTTCTTGTCGGAGGTCTTCGGGAGGAGTTTCGGGCTCGGCTAATGGGATTAGTTCATGGCTCTCAAGAACAGGTATTTTATCAGTATTAAAACTGATTTCTCCGGCGGGTATTTGATCGATGAGCGCTTCTTTGTTGGATCCGCCAAAGGCTATTTGGATCGCTTTTGAGCGTGCATCCAGCGGCATATTTGCAATTCTCGATGGTGCGATGGATTCTAGGCCGTGCTTGGTCAAATTTTCTTGAAGCGCAACAAAGAGGCCGGGAAGGTTTGGGTCATTGTCAGTTTGCGCAACAAGTGAACGCCACACCGGAATGAGGTCGAAGCCGCTGGGAGTCATAAGCGACCGGAAATTACTGCTTAATAGCATGTAGAAAGCCCGAGAATTGACCTGGCTACCAAGGTTGCTCTCTACGAGGACATTAGTGAGTGCCCTACATATGGCTCTCCGGTTCTCTGTTGAGCTTTTTGTCACGACGGCAACGTTTCTCATGTTGGCCACTTGGGCGCCAACGGCCCGAACTTACGGAGAGTAAAATAAAAACCTTGTTCAAAACTCTGCGAGGCTGGGGGTAATGTTTGACGCTGTGGTCGATGCAGTGCTAGCGCTCCCTCTGGTCTCCGACCCTTAAAAGGGGGAGGCTGGAGAAATGATATGAGCGCCAGTAGCTACGTGTTTACTTCGGAGTCAGTCAGCGAAGGTCATCCCGACAAAGTGTCGGATCAGATCTCGGATACAATCCTCGACGCAATTCTTGAGCAGGATCCAAATGCACGGGTCGCCTGTGAGACCATGGTGCTTACCGGCACGGTTATCGTGGGTGGAGAGGTCACGACCAAGGCTAGCATTGATGTGCAGGACCTTGTTCGTGGCCGAATTCAGCATATTGGTTATAACGATTCGTCCGTCGGTTTTGACTATAAGTCATGCGGTGTGGCCAATTACCTGAACAAACAATCTTTGGATATCGCTCAGGGGGTCGATCGGGATTCAAAAGAAGAGCAGGGTGCTGGCGACCAAGGGATGATGTTTGGCTTCGCAGTGAATGAAACGCCGGCGCTGATGCCCATGCCCATCCACTATTCGCACGAGCTGATGCGACGCCTGACTGAGGTCCGGAAAGACGGAACGTTGCCGTTTCTACGTCCGGACAGTAAAGGGCAGGTCACCGTCCGGTATGAGGAGAACAAGCCGGTGGGTGTGGATACAGTGGTGATTTCCACCCAACATACCCCTGAGGCAACCAACGCCCAGATTCATGAAGGAGTCATTGAAGAGGTCATCAAGAAGGTAATTCCCGCTAAGATGCTGGGATCCGGGGTTAAGTATCATATCAATCCCACCGGTCGTTTTGTGGTTGGGGGTCCGCATGGTGATGCAGGTCTGACCGGACGTAAGATCATTGTGGATACGTATGGTGGTATGGGGCGCCATGGTGGTGGTGCATTCTCAGGTAAGGATCCATCTAAAGTTGATCGCTCCGCTGCGTACATGGCGCGCTATATTGCAAAAAATATCGTGGCGTCTGGGGCTGCAGCTCGCGCAGAAGTACAGCTTGCCTATGCTATAGGGGTGGCAGAGCCGGTATCAGTGCTCGTGGACACTTTTGGAACGGGATTGGCGAATGAGAAGACCATCGCGCAGGCTGTTCGTGAGCATTTTAAGATTACGCCTCGTGGCATTACCGAGAGCCTAGACTTACTGAGACCCATTTACGCTAGAACTGCTGCTTATGGTCATTTTGGACCAGCTGAGTTCCCGTGGGAAAAGATCGACAAAGCAGAGGCGCTTCGGGCGACACTCAGTCTCTGATGGCGCAAAAACTGCTACTTTAGAGTCGCGAAGGATCCGCTGATCAGAGAAGGTTTCGGTTTTTTTTGAAAAGCGGGCATATCCCATCGGGCAACGAGGTTACTACCTCAAGCCTTCGCTGAGAGGCGAGGGCTTTAGCATGGTTGGTCCGGTTCTCCCTCCGGACCTCTCCTCCTTCCGTCCCAGGGGTCGCGAGTGCTCCCCACTCGCGGCCCCTTTTTGTATCTCTTTCGATAGGGAACTATCGCAAGAGCTCCGTTCAGTCTGAAAGCTTGGTTCGGCTTTCTGTATGAAACGGTCGCACGACGAGGGCGCAGTCTGGACAAGGTAGGTCTTACACGACAGACGAAACGAAGGGGTAAATTTTGCTCCGACTGCATGTGGGGGTATGGGCAGCAGTCATGTTGTGGTGAGAGATGGCGAATCATCGCCAATGTGAAAAAAGCGCATGGCATTGTTACCAGTGATTGCCCTGACCTCGCTGGGGTCAAGTTGCCAAAGATTGGCTAGCTGGTTGACTGTATGAACAATGAAACTAGGTTCATTTCGTTTACCCCGCTTAGGTACGGGGGCTAAGTATGGACAATCGGTTTCCACCAGCACTCGTTCTCGGGGTAGATTCCGGGCGACCTCCCGTAATGCTTCTGCGCTCTTGAAGGTCACAATGCCTGAGAAGCTGATATAGAAACCAAGGGCTATGGCCGCATCTGCCAGTGCCTGGGTGCCTGTGAAGCAGTGGAGGACACCGCCTGTTTGGTCCGCTTGGCTATCTTTGAGCAGCTGAATGGTGTCTTCTTCTGCATCTCTTGTGTGCACAATAATGGGTTTGCCAACCTTTTGAGCTAAGGTCATGAAGCTTGCGAAGGCCTTTCTTTGTGCCTCGCGGGGCGACTGATCGTAGTAGTAATCTAATCCGGTCTCGCCGATGGCCACCACCTGCGGATGACGGGCCATTGTCTCTAAGGTGTTCAGCATCGGCTCGTCTACGATTTGTGCGTCGTGGGGATGAATGCCAACGGTCGCATAGAAACCGTTTTGACCATCCACTAGCGCTAGCGTGCGCTCATTGCTTTCAAAGCCATCGCTAGCGCCAATACATATCAGGTGAGTCAAACCAGCTGTACGGGCTCGTTCGATGACCTGCTCTCGATCGGTGTCAAAGTCGGGTCCATCGAGATGGGCATGACTGTCGATGAAGACGGACATATCCTGCTGGTAATTAACGGACCTCACTCAGTAGGTCCAGCGATGAGGGGCGGTGTCGCGAGCAAGCTTAGTCTTGGCTCAGGCGGGGAGGCGTTTACTGGGTGAAGATTGACTCAGCGAGGACGACGGGGTCCACCTCCTGGGCCTCGCCCCCGCGGTGGTCGCTCGTTGGCGGAGTCAATGCGGACATTCCGACCCATAACCGGTTGGCCGTTGCATTGTTCTCGGGCGTTGTAGGCTTCGTCCTCAGAGTTGAACTCTACGAACGCGAATCCCCGCGGACGACCTGTGTCTCGGTCGAGCACCACATGTGCACTCACCGGGTCGAAACCTTGGGCTTTAAACATCTCCAGGACGGCATCCTCGTCAGCGTTATAAGATAAATTGCCAACGAACAGCTTCTTGCTCATTTCTCTCGCTACCTCTCAATGCGAACCGACAAGCGGAACGCGCTATCTCTTGCTACCTCTCTCATTTTACCAAGCATAAGGAGCTGAGGACAATTTCTGTCATCCTCGACCGAGCTTGGCGATCCACCCGGCCCAGCTTCATTCTGTTGAGAGAATTTTTGGGGGACGTGTGGTATCAGACTCGCCAGTAGCAACACCATCATGCTCGCGTGGGTGTTCACTCGGCAAGAAAACTTTGTCCTTACCTTCACAAAACCTTATAGAGGTGTTTGTGTGAGTAGGTGCCTAAGTGCCTGTTGAGCGACTTGTTGGGTATCTGAGCTCAGACTTGTGTCCCTTAATAGGGTTTCGAGGAAGTGTCGATCGTGAGCATGGCCTATATTCCCGAGCGCTTCAATAGCTGCTTCTTGTGCCGCTTCATGAGGTTCAGTGGCCAGTTGACGTAGGGTTGTTCGGGTGCCTTCTATTCGCCACTGTCCGCTAAGTACACACATGAATATGCGCTCTTCAAAGTGCTTTGAACGTAGGTTGCGCCGAATTTGGTATATACCGGTCTCGTCGCCCAAATGGGCCATGATGGCCCACGCTACGAACCGGTCCGACCAAGTGATAAACCACCGGCCCGCATATCGTCTCAAGACGGGAAGGGATGAAGTTTGTCGAAGTCTACCTATGCCTTCGAGTGCGAGAGCCTGAAGTCCGGATACTTGTAAGCTTGCTTCCAACCGGTTTTGTCCGCGAATATCTTTGAGAATTGCGAGGGTGTATGCAGCCTCGAAACCCTGTGGTTCGGGGAGAGATACCCAGCTCGCAAGAATATCAACTATAGAGGCCGGGATAGTTATATCCATCTTAGCGAGATCACCAATGGCTGCTACTGCTTGGGCTCGTACCTGAGGATGGTGATCAGCGAGCCGGGCTTCGAGAGCATCAACTCGGTGATTAAGAGTCTCCACCGGTCCAGGCATGAGAGCAAGTGCTGTGCATGCTTGCAGGCGTACGCCAGCATCCGGGTCGAACAATAGTTTGTAAATGACTCGAACTGTAGCCTCATCCGGATATATATTTTCCTCAGCGGTCAAACGTCCATAGGCGGAGAGCGCAGTTCTGCGAATCCTCGGGTCCGAATCTCGGAGGTTGTCCACCGTAGTCTGGAGGTTCTCTCGGATTGGTTTAGCCACCGCAGCACTATTTAGGCCCGATACGGGAACTTTATCCCGGGAACCCAGTAGCTGCTTGATACACCTAAAGATCAGGATATTCGACTCCCTATCTCGGTTTCGGCACCAGGATCAATGATGCTGGCTTGCTTGCCTGCGGCAAGTACCATTCCCTCACTAACCCCGAATCGCATTTTTCGTGGCTTAAGGTTGGCAACCACCACGACTTTCTTTCCGGTGAGCTCATCGGGATTATAGATTTGAGCTAGACCAGCAAAAATGGTTCGCAACCGACCCTCGCCGAGATCAATACTCAGTTTAAGGAGTTTTTTCGCTTCTGGTATAGATTGAGCATCTACAACCAACCCAACTCTTAGATCAATTTGGGAAAAGGTGTCGATAGTGATTTCGTCCTCAATCGGCTCGATAATCGGTGCCGGTGCACTGACCGCTGTGGTACTTTTTGCCTCGGGGTTGACCGGTTTGGATGCCTCAAAAATACGTTCAAGATGTTCTTTGCTTATGCGCTGAGCCAGAATGTCTCCATCACCCACCTTAGTATCGAGGAGGTCAAAAGCAACCGCCTCTGCAAACCGCTGAGGGCCGCCCTGAAGGCCTAACATCTTATAAGCACGTTGGGCAAAATCGGGAGCGGCCGGAGCAACAAGAACAACTGCTGCTCGAGCTAAGTTGAGGCATAGAGTGACGATCTTGCGGGCTGCCTCCGGATCTTTTTTTACCAGCTTCCACGGCTCATTCTCCTGGAAGATGCGATTGCCACGTGTGGCGATCTTTGTGGCGAGCGACATGGCTCCGGCTTGATCGAATTTCTCGTAGCAGATAATGGCTTCTTCAACCATTCGTTGGATCTCAGCCTGATAGCTACGCAAGTCGGCAAAGTCGGAAGCATACTTCCCATCTATTTTGTTGGCGAGGAACTTCGCACCTCGTGAGACTAAGTTTGCTACGTTGTTGACCAGTTCCGCGTTGACGATATTGGCAAACTCTTCAGCGGAGAGATCTATATCATCGGCGGAGGAGCCTAAGCGAGAAGCGTAAAACCACCGCAAGTAGAGAGGATCAAGATGCTCGAGGTATGTTCTGGCTTGAACGAAGGTGCCGCGAGTTTTTGACATCTTTTTACCCTCAACTGTTAAGAAACCATGGACGTGCACATAGTCGGGTTTTTTGAGGTTTGCGCTCGCGAGCAGGGCTGGCCAAAACAATGTGTGAAAGTATACGATGTCTTTGCCTATGACATGTACAAGTTTCATTTTACCTTCTCGCCACAGCTCGGTTAGTCGATGCGGTGTACCCCGACTCTTAGCCCAAGCCTCTGTCGAGGAAATATAGCCAATAGGAGCATCAACCCAGACATAGAAGTACTTTCCGGGCTCACCAGGAATGGGGAACCCAAAGTAGGGGGTGTCTCTCGAAATACACCAGTCTTTGAGGCCGGCCTCTAGCCATCCACGGACAAAGTTTCTAATCGCCGGTTGCAGGTGACCTTCTTCCTCAAACCAAGCGCGAAGTTCATGTTCTAATGTCTGAAGGTTGACGAATAGATGCTCGGAGGTTCGGCGAACAGGTTTGGTGTTGGTTAGGACGCTGTATGGTTCCTTGAGATCGCTAGGATCATAGGTTTTGCCACAGGCTTCACATACATCACCGAATTGCTCAGAAGTACCACAAAATGGACATGTCCCTTTAACGAAGCGATCAGGTAGAAATTGTTGGGCTTGTTCGTCGTAGAATTGTTCTAGCGGGCGTTTTTCGATAAGGTTTTTGGCCTTCAGCGCATCGAATATCTCGTGAACCCATCTTCGATTCTCTTCGGAATTCGTGGAGTGGAAGCTGTCGAAAGCTATGCCAAACGCGGTGAAGTCTTCTAGGTGTTCCTTCGCAAACCGAGCAACAAACTCTTCCGGAGCGACACCCGCCTTTCTTGCATTTAGTTCAATGGGGGTGCCATGAGTATCGTCGGCGCAAATGAATATGGCTTCCTTTCCTGTCATGCGTAACGCGCGCACGTAGATGTCGGTCATGATGTACTCCACCAGATGACCAAGGTGGATACTGCCGTTCGCGTAGGGTAACGCGGCAGTTACCAGAACAACGTCGCTCATGGTCATGGTCCGTAGCGAACCGCGACTCTATCCAACAAGGGCTTTGTTTGACGAATAACTGCTCGTGGGAATCCAGAGGCATTAGGGCGTGTCTTTAACCTCCGGACTGCGTTCTGACTTGTTTCCCACATTTGTGAGGGGTCGGTGGCTTCTCCCCCCTTTCGGGCCCCTCGGCTGGGTACATCCAGTACCCTCCCTCCGGGGCCGACCGCTACGGCGTCATCTCCGCAGCCGGAGGGCAAAAGACACGCCCTAAAGTTCTGCCAGGGGGAGCTTGTTGGTCAGAACCAAGAGCAGTTGCTCCATCAACATGGTGGCATTGAGGTTGTAGGGCAGATCGAGTTGTCGACGAGCGTGTAAAAGCGCATCCGCACGAGCGAGGGTGATCTGAATGCCTCGTTGCTGTGCCAATTTGGTGAGCATCGGTCGATGTCCCACGTAGATAATTCGTTCATGGTTGGTGCCGGTGGCTAAGAGAAGTTGGTCGCGAACCCAAATCAACCAGGCATCAAGGAGGTCGGCCAGCGCCACCCGGTCCTTAGCTATTTCTGCTGCTTGGGTACCGAGTTCGAGAAGACCGTTTGGGTTTAGGGGATCGAAGAGGGTGTCTAGGGTGTGGACGGTTTCGAGGCGTGCAAATAGGGTGTCGGGCTCTAGGCCCAGGGCCTGACCAGGAGCACCGCCAGATAGGCGTGCCAGCGTAGTCTGCTGTTCGCGAGGTAGTTCCGGCCGATGACGGACAATAATTTCCTCAACCTGCTCGATGGAGAGAGGTCCAAATCTTACTTTCTGACAGCGGCTTTGGATGGTTGGGAGCAGCGATGTCGGTTTTTCGGAGATCAGAATGATGTGGGTCTCAGACGGTGGTTCCTCAAGTGTTTTGAGTAGAGCGTTTTGCGCAGAGACTCCCATACGATGAGCTTCGTGGATGAGAACCACTTTTCTTCGTCCTTCGAGCGGGTGTAGATGGAGGGCTCGCTCTGTCGCACGAATGGATTCTAGGACGATATTGTTTCGATCATTGGGCTTTATGACGTGCTGATCACCATGGGTCAGGGTTCCAAGCTTATAGCACGACGGACATTGTTGGCATGCGTTCCCTGGGGGTTTGGGCGTATGACACAAAAGCAAGGCGGCTAAAGCCTCGGCTGTTGTGCGCTTACCAACGCCGCGAGGTCCCTCAAACAGAAGGGCATGGGGAACCTGCCCGGCTGCGTAGCGTCCTTGGAGGGTGCGGGTGATTGGGTGGTGACCAACCAGTGATCGGAAGTCGGGTGCAGAGGTATTCACCTCTAGCCTATGGCTCGTTGGACGAGACGTTCTGCCCGTCCATCGGATAGGGCTTCCAGTCGGGCGGTACAATGTCGGTAATCCTCGTATGAGCGGGCGGGATCCCTAGAGCGATTGAGCTCACATTGAATGAGTCTCCGTATGCTGTCCCGGATCGCTACGAAGCGAAGTTCGTCGGGAAGTGCGTCCCGCTCAGCGTTTGTGAGGGGACGAGTACGTTGATACCCGTCAATCATTGCCCGTACCTTGGTGAGCCGAAATCGCCCGGCTGGACCACCTCTTTGTTTGGGGCTGGGTTCCCAACACCAAGAGGACAGAGAAGTAGCCAGGTCCATGACGAGTCGATCCCGACAAGCGGATTCAAACTCAACCGTCCCAACAAAAAAGTCCCGTTGGTATCTTCCCCGGCTAATAGTGAGGTCCCCGTGAATGGCTCCCAGAGGTAACACCGAACGAAGAAGGCGGGTTTCTTGATGCTGTAAAGCTTCACCTAGTACAGAGACTACCGGTTCGAAGCGTTGAGCGAGTCGTCGCCGAGTTAATGCTCGGTCCAACCTTCCTTGTTTTTCGAGCATGGTTGAGATGCCCCAGGGATTGGTTCGTCGTCGTCGAAAGGATGAGGTAGCTCGATGAATATCTCCAAGTAATCGACCTACGGTGCGAACATGGCGCGCGCGTACTTCAAAGATACCGAGTGCTCGGCCTGGCATATGTTCAAACAGGCTGACATATCGGCCGCGCCGGGCCCAAGGGGTAAATGTGCCTCGGGCTACATTGCGGACGAGACTAGGAACGGGGAGGCCAGCCCTCTTGAGTTGGAGAAGAAGATCCTTCTCGTAGACCATGTCATCAAGGGTTTTCCGCTCAGTGATGCGTAGGTCATACCTCCTACCGCCAGCCTTGACCCAGTAGGAGGTATAAGCAGTGGTTTTGGCGTTTCCGCCAAAATCCTCCAGGTCTTCGAGGTGGTACAACGAGAGGATGGAGCGGACCTCCTCGCGGTCCAAGACGACGTTGGCAGCCACTTCGTGAGGACACTAGCCTGGGGGGAGCTATACGGCCAGTCTTGAGAACGACTGTTAATAGTCATGGGGGGCTTACGATGGGGGCGCGCTTTTACCGGCATTAGTGACCCTTAGGCCGGCAAGAAACGCTAAGCTTTGCGGGAGCTTTTGGGAGATAGCGAAGTATTTGCATGTGTTGGGGTAAATTAAGGACGAATGCCAAGCCACCCGTGAGTGACAAGTCACTCAAAGGTGCGTGATGAATGCCGAGAGTGTAAATATATGCCCGAACATTCGCCCTCACTGATTCGGGAGGAACTTGTTGCGCTTGTTCAAGAAAATCGACAGGCAGCAGCCGCGCTGCACACGATATTTGAACTGTGCGTAGAGATGGGAGTGCTATCCCTCACAGAATTTACAACGCGATCCCAGCTTGCTGAAGACTGTGATGCGGAGTGTGAGTCTCCAAAATCCATTTAGAGTCCGCCAGAGATGCGCCACTGTCCTTCAGGATCGCGAACTAACTGTAGGCGAGTACGATCTGTACTTGTATCCCACTTATCGCCAGCTGGATATCGGTTGTGAGCGCGATACTCAAAGTACAACTCCGCGTATGCGGAATCCTCCTTAACCTCAACGGCGTCTATGCGCAGCTTCAGCTGCAGAGCCTGAGTCCGATCAAAATTCCGCACCAGGTTGGAGCGAAGCCCTTCATAGCCATAGTCATCCGACGAGTCGGTATTGCCGTTGTCCTCGTAAAAGAAGTCCGGGCTGACCAGCGCCAACACCGCCTCTGCGTCGAGATTTTCGACCGCTTGGCGAAACTGCTCCACGAACGCAAGGACCTCGCGGTTTTCCGGCGTGTCTTTGATTTCAGTGTCGGCGATCTTGGCGTGCGCACACGACGTTAACGTCAGGGCGAATACCAAGTTCGTGAGCCGTCCCCCATGTAGCATACGCTATCTTCCTACCTGGCAAAACTTAACCATGTCGACCATCTATTCCCAATGTAGAGCATGCAGTGAGCGTTGTTCCCAGGTGATCGCCTCTTCTCGTGTGGACTGTCGGTGGGCCGCTTCTGTCGCCTGTCGAAAAGCTTGGGCGGCGCTGGAATATTTGCCGGCAGCCCATGTGAGTCGACCTTTCAGAAGTACGGCCTCATCTTGCAGTGCTTGTGTAGGGAGTGCGGTAGGAGGCGGGAGAGTTGCGAGAGCTCGTTGCGGAGCTTTAATAGCTTCCAAGCGGCGAGCCAGGAGATAGCCGATCAGGGGATCCTTAGGATAGGTATGATGGAGATCGGTGAGGGTCATGAGGTCCTTACCTCCAGTGAGTCTTCTTTCGAGGTAGTCTCGAAGAGCGTTTTGAATGTCGGGGGGACGCGTAAGAGCAGCCAGACGGACCGACTGAAGACGAACAGAGGAGGTGGATAGGTGTAGGTTAAACACCTGGGTGAATTGTTGGGCAGCTTGATCTACTTCTCCGCGGGACCAGGCGATATGTCCCATTACCTCCTGCGCGGCTGCTTTGGCTTTTTCGGTTGTCCCCGTCAAATTGTGGGCTCTTGACGCGAATTGCTCCGCGAGGGGCAGGTTGTTCGCCTGTAGATATGTCCACGCGAGCTGGGTCAGGTAGCGGGGATCTGCGGGCTGGAACTGCAAGATTTGCTCAATGAGTTTCTGAGCTGAAGTTAGTCGTCTAGATCTTAAGTGTTGGGACACCTGCTGTGCCAGGGTCGATGTGGTACGAGCGCAAACTTTTTCGAATATTGAGGGACGGGCGAATCGGTGCTCAGCCATTCTTAAAGCGGGGGGATCGAGTGTTATCGAGTCCAAGAAGTATCTCCAGGTGTCTTCGAGATCCGAGGTTGATACCCCATAGGTCGATAAGAAACTTTTCCCGCTATATACCTCTGAAAATTTCTTCATACCGTACCGACGCACAAGCCACGCGACGAAGCTTCCGGTTGCTGTGTACGCTCGAGATGAGGAGATAGACCAAAAGCCGGTGGGATCGAGACTTTGTGCGATGCTGGGTAGGCGTTCCAAGCGCTTCATGGCAGCTGCCCATTCGTGAACGGTCAGTTCTCGTATCGGCCAGTCGGCGGCGACTGCTATGCCCTCGATCAGACCCATATTGGGGACGACGCCCCACAACATAGGTATTCGAAATGGTGGCGCAGCAAGTTGACCGGCGAAAATATGGGCAAGTTCGTGCTTCAGCGTAGAGTGCGGGATATATGCCCCATGGATATGGATCTCTTGATGCCAAGGTCGAGCTATTTGCGTTTGGTACGCCCCCATGAGTTGTCCCTTCTCTTGGGCATTGCGGTAGACGTAACTGTGTATGGGTGAGGGGGGTTCTACCCCAAAATAGCTTGCTAGCTGTTCGAAGCGAAACTCATGCTCTCGCGCGAGAGCTTTGATAGCTGAACGCGAAAACGCGGGTGAGGCATATAAAATGAAATGAGGCGTACGAAATTTCTGGCTTAGCTGGGACTGAATGTACGCTCGGTCAAAACGAAAACCGAGTTGCCCCCCGTCAAGATATAGCCATGTTGTTAGAGCGGAACCGAGAAGGCTGAGTACAAGCCAGGTCGGGCGGAACCGAAGGCTTGCCTGTATCCAACAAACTAGACTCAGGGAAAGCAGGGTTGAATATCCGCGGAATACCCACAGAGCTAGTGGGACGGGCAGGCTTTCGTCGTAGATAGAACCGGGCCAAAATCCAAGGGGGGCGAGATAGACGAAAATTTGTGGCTCATTGTACAAACGCCACAGTCCAAAACCGAACCAGATGAGCAGAACAATAATAGTTATAGCGGTGGCAAGAATAGCGCTTCGGTATCGACTAGGAGTCCAGTAGAACGCCGCCATAGAAATGGAGGCGGTTACAAGAACATTACCGCCGCCTAAGAGGACAAAAAACTGCAGCCCAAGTTCAACGTCACAGGGTTGAGTCCACATTTCGAAGACTGCACCAGCAACCAACGAAGGGATGAGTAGAGCTACGCATAAGAATATGGCTGATGCCCACCAATGAACAGGGAGACCCTGTGAACGGGTTTGCTGCCGGTGAAAACCAGCTATGGCCACGAGGGGGGTGGTGACGCTGGAAAGGACGGCGGTAGTCAGTGCTCGTTCGAAACCCAAGCCATTCAACAGGGGAATGTTCATGAGCACTATTGCGGTCACGATGTGTAGGGCGGCTACGCTTAAGAACGTTCGAGTTCGAGCGAGGGCCCACAAAGAAGACTCAAATTGGTCAGGTACACTCATATCGGTTGGGCCAGTGGCTCAGGCCAAATAGATGACCCTCAGGGTCAGCACAATACAGTGTATAGGCAGTTTCTCTACGGATAGGACAGCCGTGGGACACAAGCCATGTTTTCCAGTTGGGGCGTTCGTGTGGGGTGATGCTGTAGGCGAGCATATGGAGTCCAGGTGGATCGTCAAAGAGAATGACGGGAGCTTCGCGGTCAGTGACGCTCCTCTCAATCATCAAAATGGCGTTCTCGAGTTGCAGCCATACTGAACGTAGCCCGTTAGGATCGGTGTGTCTGGTTGTTTCCTGTAGACCGAGGATGTCCTTATAAAACTGGGCAAGTTCTGCCGGCTGCTTGGACTTGAGCGCAATATGATGAACCGCGCGGATACTTCCGGGGTGTTCGGAGTTCCTCCGAAGGTGCATCCCGACCTGGTCGCATTCGCGCGGTGATAGGTCAAATGACTCCTCAGCCGAAGATATGAACAATGAGTCCCCATACTCATTTATCAATGAACAAGGTCGGGCTACGTTAGGACTATGCGAGGCTTCCCCAATAAACGCTGGCAGTGGATGTCCCCCCGGTGGAGTAAGAGTGGTGGTTGGGTACTTTTGATTCTTAGTCTGTGGGCACTGGGATGCAAATCAACTGTAACTGACGAACGCGTGACCGGCGATGGACTGATCCCGGTGACGATAGAAACATCCATGGGCCCAGTGACCTTCTCGGCGGAGCTGGCGGATACCCCCAATGAGCGTGCTCGTGGTCTCATGTTCCGTGAGTCCTTGGCGCCACGAGAGGCCATGCTTTTTGTTTTTCCCCGAGAAGGACCGCGGTCATTTTGGATGAAGAACGTGCCCATATCCTTGGATATTATCTTCATTACCGAAGACCAGCTCATCCTTGGGGTTGTGCACCGTGCGGAACCCCAGAGTGTCCGGTCTCAAATGGTAAATGGCGAGAGCAAATATGTCTTGGAAGTAACAGGAGGAACGGCGGAACGCTTGATGATCACGAAGGGACAAAAAGTTCGATTTATCGTGGGCGAAACGGAACGTTAAAGCGCTGATTAGCTAGAGCTATAAAGACCCGCCCTTGTTGATTCCCTTCAGAATCGTTCGGCGTGACTCATGATTTGGTCCCGCTATGCGGAGTTTGTTGGGCATCAACGAGGGCTCGTACGACAGAAAAGCCACTTGCGGGATAGTGACACCGTCTCGATCAGTAGGTTGTATGCCTTTAGGCTATGGCTCGGATGGCGAGTTTCTTGTCTTGATTGAGGGGGCCGGGCAGATGTCATGACGAAAAATGACCGCTTTAAAAAAAGTTTGGCTCATCGAGAATAAAGGCCTTGCAAGCTCTGACGGCTCTGCTAAAACGCGCCTCCCTACTCAGCAGTAACGCGGAAATAAACCGGTTTACTTGTCGCCAATAAGCGAACGACAGATCGGTTTATCCACGTGCGAAACTAGCTGTTGGATGGTGGTTTGTCTGTTACTTCGAAGTAGTTAGTAGAGAAAAAAGACAGTAAAAAAAGACTTGGCAAAGAAGTAATGCTGAGTGCAAGCTGAGAAAACTGCTGACGGGCATAGCTCATAAAGTCAGCCGTTCGAACTTTGAAAACTGAATAGCATCTTGAGATAAGTTGGTCTCGAGTCGATGAATAACTAAGCGGGTCTAGTCCACCCGCATAGGA
>JAHQVK010000107.1 GCA_019634385.1 Myxococcales bacterium
CGGGCGTATGCAACCGATGAAAGGCGAAGCCGGTCCGGACGTTCCACGGAAAAAGGACCAGCGTAGCGCCTAACTCACTTTTCCGATGGCCTGCTAGTGGTCGGGACGTCTCACGGAAAGACCGGCCGATAGATGCGTGCAGGGCTAGATCAACCGGCTGTTAAAGCAATATCCCCCTCTACTCGGAGCACATGGAACTGGAACTAATTATATAGGGCCCTCAAAGGGTCTTAGCAGGCCATCGGAAAAGTGGGATGGGTGATCCGCGAAGTATCTTTTCCGTGGAACGCTCTGGATGAAGAGGGCGCATACCGGGCGTATGCAACCGATGAAAGGCAAAGCCGGTCCAGACGTTCCACGGAAAAAGGACCCGCGAAGCGCCTAACTCACTTTTCCGATGGCCTGCTAGTGCTGACATGGCACTGCGAACAATGGATACCTAGACACCTCAGGAGACCACCGATTCCGGTAATGCTAGGCATAAGACGGCTCAAAGATATCCAAATACCTAGTAATAACTAGAAGGTTCAGGCTAATTAGTAGGCAGGCGCAACTCTTTACAAGAAAATATCGCTTGAAGTCAGCTTTCCGCTCGTGTCGGCCGAATCATTGACTACCCATATGCCCGACGACTATCTACAACCAGCTAGACAGCCTGCCATATCGATGGCAACTTATCTTCGCACGAGCCGTAGCAGACAAAATCTCCGGCAAGAGTAGCGCCATTGACCTCGGAAAAACCTAGAGATGACTCAACTACCCCGCCCTTCTGGATCGAATTTAATGAAACGCCGAACCTTCATCGCTAGTGCCGCCACCGCCGGTGCAAGCGTACTCACCGCAACAAGTTGGGCCCGGGTGCCCGGTGCCAACAGTGACTTGCGCGTAGGAGTGGTGGGATTACATGGGATTGGCCGGCGTCACATTGGTTCCTTCGCAGCACTCAAAGGTGTGCGCGTTGTGGCCTTATGTGACGTCGATTCCGCGGTACTTGCGAAGGCTTCCGCGCAGGCCAAAAGCCTTGGACAAACGGTGCGCGCCTTCGAGGACTACCGGGATATGTTGGCCCAAAAAGATGTTGACGCAGTCTGCATCGCCACGCCCAACCACCAACATGCTCTTCAGGGTATTTGGGCGCTACAAGCCGGCAAGGACCTCTTCCTGGAGAAGCCAGTTTCACACGACCTATGGGAAGGTAAGCAGCTACTGGCCGCTGAGCAAAAATTCGGTCGTGTAGTTCAGGCCAACATCCAAAGCCGTTCAAGCCAAGCCATCGCCGAAGCACTTGCTTATGTGAAGTCTGGTGCCCTTGGTAAAGTTCAACTGGTGCGCGGGCTTTGTTACAAGCGGCGGGCAAGCATAGGCAAGACTCAAGGACCTCAGCCAATCCCCGACTCGATCAATTACGATCTATGGTTAGGGCCACTCGCCAAAGGTCCACTGCGCCGCTCGCGCCTACATTACGACTGGCATTGGCAATGGGCTACCGGCAACGGTGATATCGCCAACCAAGGCAATCACCAAATGGATGTCGGTCGACGTTTCCTCGAAGACTCGTGGCCATCACGCGTTGAATCGGTCGGGGGGCGGCTCGGTTACGATGATGACGGAGAAACCCATAACACTGTCGTAACTGTGCTCCACTACGCCACAGCCCCCTTTGTATTTGAGGTCCGCGGTCTTCCTAAAACGGTAAAGACAGAGCAAATGGATCAGCTAAAGGGCATATCGGTTGGCAACATTGTCGAGTGCGAGGGCGGCTACATCGTCATCCCGGCCCGCGGCCCTAACGCTCAGGACCGGTCGTTGCCGGATTATGCCCTGGCGGTCGCCTATGACCTCAAAGGGCGAGAGCTTCGGCGATTCACAGGCAGACACAACCACTACGCTAATTTCGTCTCCGCGGT
Source organism: Myxococcales bacterium (assembly GCA_019634385.1). Classification (GTDB taxonomy): domain Bacteria; phylum Myxococcota; class Kuafuiibacteriia; order Kuafuiibacteriales; family Kuafuiibacteriaceae; genus JAHQVK01. The sequence continues at coordinate 1,908 of JAHQVK010000107.1, forward strand.
AAAGTCGGGCAAAAAATCGGATCTTGCTTGCCCTCTTAGTGCCGCGGTCACCTCCTCTGCACTGAGTCATTTGCCCAACATGTCGTTGCGAACCGGCACCGACCACCCTCTTGGTTGGTTTCAGCGTGAGTTACCAACCAACGCGCTCTACCGCGAGGCGGTTGAACGAATGAACCAGCACCTGGCCAGTAATGGACTTCCTAAGGATGCTGTGCTAAGGCAGGGAGCCTCGCTGGCCATCAACACAACCACAAACCGCTTCGAGGGCAAAAACACGGCTGAGCTAACCACTTTGTCCAAAAGTTCGTACCGGGCCCCCTTTGTTATTCCCAACCTTGACTGAGCCCGGTGCTCGCCGCAATGACGCGTACATTCCAGCAAACCGCGTACGAGTCGGTACTGCACGCATAGCTTGGTCCGGCTTCACGGCCTCCTAGCAATGATACCGATCGGGTGAAGACTTGTGTGTAGTCGGTACAAATAACTACGGTATTTCTCGAATCGCAGGGGCCTTGGTGAGCGCGTGAACTGAACGCATACCTTGAGTTGAGCATCTAGCACCGCTCGCATGTACGCGCAGCGAGGCCCAGCCGAGCTGTAGAGCAATAACTTGGGTTCAACTCGAGTTATTTCTGCTGTAGGCCCCAAAAGCGGCCACTGATGACTGTAGTTCTTAAGGGCTCAAAGGAGTCCGGTTTTATTCATCTATGCTTAGTGCATAGTGGCGAACGGCCACAAGCTGAGTTTCGCAGTTTACAATCGGCGCTAGTTGGGGCGTTTCTTCAACGTCAGCGAGGAGCAATGACTGGTGAGGAGTCTGGCTAGCGGAAAGACGTGACAGACACGACCTAGCGAGTGTGAGGAGTTTTAATGAGATCACTTGTGAGATTGACGATAAAAAGGCTCGGGAACCCACAGCATCCATTTCGGCCCGATCAACTGCCTTTCTACTACGGGTGGGTTATATTGGCCGCATCTATACTCGGCGTGCTGGCTTCTATCCCCGGCCAGACCATTGGAGTATCTGTATTCACTGAGCCGCTCTTAGTTGCAACCGGCCTCTCTCGGATACAGCTGAGTAGTGCATATCTCACCGGCACCTTAATAAGTGGTCTATTACTTCCTTATGGTGGTCGCCTTGTTGATCAACTCGGAACTAGAGTGACCGCAATGGGCGCTGCCTTGGCCCTCAGTTTAACATTGTTTGGACTAAGTCAACTGGACCAGTTTCTTGCCATCTCCTTCGTCAACGACGCACCCTCTATAAAGTTTGGGATTATTACCGTTGGCTTTTTTTGCCTGCGCTTTTCTGGTCAGGGAATGTTGACCATGTCTAGCCGTACCATGTTGGGGAGGTGGTTCAACCGATATCGTGGCTTAGCAGGCGGAATTTCCGGTGTCTTTGTCAGTCTTGGGTTTTCAATTGCCCCCCAGGTTTTTCATGTATGGATTCAGCAGGTAGGTTGGCGGAGCGCATGGTACGAGATGTCTCTGCTCATCGGAGCTTGTATAAGCCTAGTTATCTATACCTTTTATAGAGACAATCCCGAGCAGTGCGGCTTGCACCTCGACGGTGAGCATGTTCCGCTGAAGCAAACATCTACTACCATCGGGGAAGATGAAGAGATGACCCGCAATCAAGCACTACGTAGCCGTGCTTTTTGGGCAGTGACTTCGGTCTTGAGCTGTCAATCCTTCATTTCTACAGCCATAACTTTTCATATTCTCGACATTGGCAGAAAAAGTGGCATAGAAGCCTCCGAGGCCATCTTCATTTTTGTACCTATAGCCATTTTGAGCACCGCAATAGGATTTGGCAGCGGCGTTTTGGCTGACTATATTAAAGTCAAATACTTGATGATGTGCATGATGGGCGCACAAATAATTGGTGTTGTTTCCATTTCTGATCTTGGCTTTGCGCCCGCTTACGCACTCGCCATCTGCGGGCTAGGCGTCGCCGGAGGCTGTTTTGGAGCCATTTCGTCGGTGGCTTTACCTCGTTACTGTGGCAGGACCCACCTCGGAGCTATTTCTGGCGTAGAGATGATGTGTATGGTCATGACCAGCGCTCTCGGCCCTCTATGGCTAGCGATTTCGCTGTACTTCACCGGCACATATACTACAGGCCTATACGGTTTTTGTGTTCTTCCACTCCTTAGCGGACTTCTGGCTTGGAGTGTAAAAGAGGCCGTCCCTCGAGGAGCTCGAATCACCAGTCTTTAGCAAAAACTATAGCTTTGGCCAAAAATTCACCCTGTGATATATTGCATGCTTATACATTCTTTTGGTCAGAACACAAGTGTAAACACCTACACTGCTGTTCTCGGGTTATTCTCCGTACTCTGTAAGATTTTGCGCATCTCATTGGTTGGCTCTATCCCTAAATGACAAACAATGGTGTACCCTTTTCTATGAGCATGCCCCTCACTACGCGAATGAGCCTTGTATGGCATATACTTCTCTCGACCCAAGTTGCTGCCTGTTCGCCGCTACAAGAATCTCAGACAACCTATCAAGAGGTTGCTGAAAGTACTGATGAGGCAGTAGCTGATCGGTCTTTTGCCGAAGAGGATAGCGATGAATATCTGGGCACAGAGACTGCCACCACTTCGCCCCGGCAGCTTGCATATGAGTATTCAGCCCATTTATCACTCCCCAATTCCGCGGTGGCCAAACTTGCTCAGCAACACGAAAACCGGTGCCAAGAGGCGGGAATTAAGGTGTGTCAGGTGATTTCAAGTTCTGTTCGAGAACGCGGTCCAGATTTTACACACGCTGAGTTGGAACTTCGGGCGGCCCGTCCTTGGATGACCTCCTTCAGAGAGGGGCTCGTGAAGGAAGCGAACGCGGTTGCTGGTCAGCTCCGAGCCATGACCGCCCACGCTGAGGAGCTCACCCGGGTCATGACAGATACCACCGCTCGGCTACAAGCTCAGCAGACGCTCAGAGAGAGGCTGATGACCCTGCTCGCCCTCGAAACCGACGATATCGGCAACCTGCTGCAAATTGAGAGGGAGTTGGCTCGAGTTCAAAGTGAAATTGAAAGTGCTAAGAGCCAACTCAGACAACTTAGAGATCGGGTGGCTATGGACCGCATCACGTTGAGGTACGATGCCATGCCTAAGGCCGTATCCTCGAGCGCCACGGAGCCAGTCATAGAGGCATTGACTACTTTTTTTAGCACCTTAAGTCATAGTGTTGCGCTCCTGATTCTGTTTGTGGCTGGAGCATTACCATGGGTCGTCGTCGGGCTACCCTGTCTGTGGATTTTTGTGCGTTTGCTCCAGTCGATGCTAAAATCTCGTCAACCAAACTCAGCACCACCAAACAAGGTCCAGAACCCCCAAAGCTACGAGGACCTCACCCCGGAGCCATCCCTGGATTAATCGAAACTACGCTGATGAAGCCCCAAGGGCAGCTTACGTCTTCTCCAAAAGGACGTTCCACGAAGAGCCTGCAGCGAACTATTGCACTCAGCCCAAGCCAACCGGCTGTTAGGGCGTGTCTTCAAACTCCCGACCGCGTTCTGACTTGTTTCCTACATGTGTGAGAGGTCGGTGGCTTCGCCCCTCGCTTAGGTACATCCAGTATCCTCCCTCCGGGGCCGACCCTCCCACCCGCGGGATACGGCGTCAGCTCCGCTGCAGGAGTTTGAAGCCCCCCAGCGAACCTCCGCAGCCGATCGAACAGTGCGGTCAGCGCGGGCTGAGGGTTCAGTGCTGATTAACTTGTCTTCAATGATGACCAAGGAATGTATCGCCTATACGCGTTGTTTAGGGCGTGTCTTTACACTCCGGACCGCGTTCTGACTTTTTTCCCACATGTGTGAGGGGTCGGTGGCTTCGCCGCCCTTCGGGCCCTTCGGTGCGGTACTCCCTCCGGGGCCGCCCCTTCACACCGGCGGGATACGGCGTCAGCTCTGCAGCCGGAGTTCGAAGATATGCTCTAGCACAGTCGTTCAACTCACCCTCACCCCTCATGCCAAAACAGAAAGCCAGTACGAGTACAACATGGACAGCGACAGTCGTCGGTAGCCTGCTGTTCGCCGGTGGGTTGGCAAACTGCCTAAGAAGCCATAGGTACGGCGGACTGCAAGATAGTTCCCGATCGCACCAAAAGTATTCAGCTATTAGCTCATCCCTTCAGCCGGATCTCCCTCGAGCAAGGCCAACACATTCACCGTCTCCCACCTCGGACTCCCACCAACCACCGCCAACTCCCTCCACCACGCCAGGCCTTGCGGACTACGTCCGAATCGCTTTAGAAAATAACCCCAATATCCACGCCAGCTTTGAGCGCTGGCAAGCCAGCATCCATCGGATTTCTCAAGCTCAGCGCCTCCCCGAACCCACCATCAGCTTCGGATACTTCCTGCAGTCCGTTGAGACCCGGATCGGACCTCAGCAAGCGCGTATCAGCCTACAACAGGCCTTTCCTTGGCCCACAACCCGGATCGCAAGCACCGATGCCGCATCAGCAACAGCCCGCGCTATGGGGAAGCGCCTTGAGGCTCAAACCTTGGCCGAAATGCAGGGGGTTGCGGTGGCCTACTGGAATCTTTGGCAACTACGGGCCACACGTGCCACTCACCGTGAGCACTTAGAAGTCATCCGAGGCTTATCAGAAGCCGTCCGAGCACGACTATCTGTCGGCACCGCAATGTTAGCGGATGTACAGCAGATCGATCTCGCAGCCGCCCGACTCGAAGACTTGATCCGGGGGATGGACGAGGCGGAGCTAGGAGCTGAAGCTCAGCTTCGGGCCGCAATGGGTGTGGACGCCCCCTTCTCCGTACCTACGCCCGATCAGCCCAAGGACGCTACCACACCGGTCGAATCGGTAGAAACATTGGTCGACTTTGTGCGTACCCATCCTCTGATTGATAGCCACGGTCTCCAAGCCGAAGCCGCACAGGACATCGCAGAAGCTGAATACGCGGAGCGATTTCCCAGCTTCACTCTCGGAGCTGATTGGCTCATAACCGGCAAAGCGAGTGAGGCGGGTATAGCCAGGAGCGGACAGGATGCGCTGATGGTCAGCATCGGGGTACTGATACCACTGTGGCAAGGGATCTACACCGATAACAAACATGCCGCTGAGGCCGAATCTCGAGCCCAACGAGCGACGCAGCGCTCCCTCATCGAGAAGGCAAAAGCAGAACTCATATCCACGCTAGCGACCTTGCGCGATGCCACGCGACGCATAGAACTGTATCGGGTAACGCTGGTTCCTCAAGCCGAGACCGCCTACCAATCGGTTCTTGGTGCTTACACCGTAGGTCGAGGCACCGTAGCTCAAACCCTGCTATCGCAACGCGATTTACTCGAACTTCGGATTGAGCTGGAGCGAGCACGAGCAGACCATGCGCGTACCCAGGCAAGGCTCGAGGCACTCGTCGGCCGACAACTTTTCTCGGCCAACGCCCAATCCAAGCTGCCCTCAGAAAACACCGATGAGCCCCACAGACACAACTAGATGGCAAGCCAACCTCAAGCGGTATCGCCAAGCATACATATCCGGGGGTCTAATGCTTATCATCGGCTTTGTCTTCGGCGCTGCGCTGGCACCTTTTCGGGCCTGCGCACCCACCGATGTCCATCATGCTGAGGCCCTTCCTTCAACTGAAGTAACCGACGAGACGCTCTGGACGTGCTCCATGCATGTGCACGTTCGACAATCAGCACCCGGTCAGTGCCCCATCTGCGGAATGGAGCTCATCCCCATCACATCCATGTCGGACCCAGCCGTAGCATCGGACACTCAGCACTTGATACTCTCTGACCGAGCCAGGGCGCTCGCTCAGCTCCGTACCACACCAGTACAACATCAGACCGGCGCGACGGCTCAGCTCCGACTACTTGGACGCTTCGAGCCCAACGAGACCACCCTCAAAACTGTGGCCGCATGGACGGGCGGGCGTATCGACCGCCTGCACCTTAATGTGACCGGAGAACAGGTCCGGGCCGGGCAAGCGATCGCCACCCTGTATAGTCCGGAGGTCTTCGCCGCACACCAAGACCTCCTGGTCGCCAAACAGCAGGTCTTGCGCATGCACCAAAGCCCGCTCGCATCACATCAGGCCGCCGGTGCCGCTCTTGATGCCGCGCGTGAACGTCTTCGCCTCCTCGGCGTGCCCAATGACCAGCTTGCCCGCATGGAGCAACATACTCGTCCTACGCGAGCCATCACCATTCGTTCCCCATTCTCGGGTACAGTGATCGAACGACTAGCCACTGAAGGGTCGTATGTCTCTACCGGTACCCCCTTGTACCGAGTGGCCAACTTGAGCTCACTTTGGCTTCAACTGGACGCTTACGAAAACGACTTGCCCCGCCTATCGGTGCGACAACCGGTGTTAATTACGGTGAGGGCACTCCCAAGCGAATCTTTTGAGGGAAACGTGACGTTCATCGACCCTACCGTCGACGCCGAGCGTCGAACCGTTCACGTCCGGGTCCAAGTCGACAATCGCGACCACCACCTACGGCCGGGAATGTTCGCAGAAGCCACAGTTGCCACCGGAAATACCACTGAGGGTGACGATGGTCCTTTGGTCGTTCCCGCCACCGCACCGCTCTTCACCGGACGACGAGCCATCGTATACGTAGAGGTTCAAGCTGGAGATCAAGTAGCTTATGAACCGCGAACTGTCCGGCTCGGACCTCGGCTCGGCGAAGTGTATCCGGTCCTCCACGGGCTAGCCCTCGGGGACCGCGTGGTCACCAGAGGTGCCTTCGCACTCGATGCTGATCTCCAGATTCGCGGCGGAGCGAGCATGATGGCATCAGCGGATGATCTCGATGACGAGATTTGGACCCCCCCCATCGAGATCAACCCTACCCAACGCCAAACGTTAACGCCGGTACTGGCTGCTTACCTCACTATTCAAGCCGCCCTCGCGGATGATGATCTCGCTGGGGTTAAAGCCGCCGCCAGTGCCCTAAGCACCGCCACCAGACGCGTAGATCTTCAGCGCCCCAAGGAGGCATTCAAAGCCTGGTCGAAGATCCGCAGACGTATCCTCGGTCATAGTCGCCGAATCGCCGGAGCCGAGAACCTAAAGAGCACACGACAAGGTTTTGAGCCCCTCAGTAAAGCGGTGATTCAACTCCTCACGTACTTTGGCAATCCCATGGCATATACGGTTCGCTTGGCTTTTTGTCCGATGGCTTCCGGAAGCGACGGAGCGCTGTGGGTGCAAAAGGGAAGCGAGATTGACAACTCATACTTTGGCGCATCCATGCTCAGCTGCGGCGAAGTACAGCAAGAATTAGGTCCGGGAAGCTTTTTGCCGACGTCATCAGTCCCCACAACGAGCGCCAATACCGCAATACCCACAAAGGGTCCTCGGCCTTGACCCTCCCCATGACAGAAAACACTCCAGTACCGAGGGATGCACAGCCCCATAACGCCTGGGAATTCTTGATTGGCTGGTTCATCAACAACCAAATCATTGTTTTCCTTTTCCTGACCTTGCTCGTCGGCGCGGGCATCTACGTAATGCCATTCTCCTTCGAGAGTAGTCCCGTGGTCCGCGCCCCTCTTCCGGTAGATGCCATTCCGGATATGGGTGAAAATCAGCAAATCGTCTTCACTGAATGGCAGGGGCGATCACCGCGGGATATCGAAGATCAGATCACCTATCCGCTCACCACTGCTCTGCTGGGCCTTCCCGGCGTGCGAACTATCCGCAGTTCATCCGCCTTTGGGTTCTCGACGATCTACATCATCTTCAACGACGATGTTGAGTTCTATTGGTCACGCTCGCGGGTCCTAGAAAAGCTCGCCGCGCTCCCACCAGGAACCGTCCCCGATGGGGTCATGCCCACCCTCGGACCCGATGCCAACGCTTTGGGGCAAATCTTCTGGTACACGCTCGAAGGTCAAGACCCACACGGCCAAACGGTGGGGGGATGGGATCCGGACGAGCTGCGCAGCATTCAGGATTGGACGGTCCGATACGCCCTACAATCCGTAGAAGGGGTCAGTGAGGTAGCGTCCATTGGTGGCTTTGTGCGGGAGTACCAGGTGGATATCGACCCGGAGGCGCTGCGAGCCCACGGTGTCAGTCTCGCCCAGGTTACAGACGCGGTACGGAAGAGCAACCTCGACGTGGGCGCACGAACCCTGGAAGTGAATAGCGTTGAGTACGTGGTTCGCGGATTGGGAAAGATAAAAGACCTTAAGGACCTAGAAGCCACCGTTGTTGTCGCCCGAGCCTACACGCCTATTCGCATAAGAGATGTTGGGCGGGTCTCGCTGGGTCCAGCGCTCCGCCGAGGTGCACTGGATGATGAGGGCGCAACCGCGGTGGGGGGCGTTGTCGTGTCCCGCTACAACGAGAACCCTCTTACCGTCATCTCCGCGATCAAAGAAAAGATCACCCAAATCCAAGCCGGCCTCCCCCAGCGTACGCTGGAAAACGGAACGTCAAGCCAAGTAACCATTGTTCCTTTCTATGATCGCACCTCCCTCATCAAGGAGACACTTAAAACCGTCACCACCGCGCTCTATCAGGAAATCCTTATCACCGTAATCGTAGTGCTCATCATGCTCCGAGATCTCCGGAGCTCAATGATGATCTCTTTCATGTTACCGCTCGGGGTACTCGCGACGTTTGTAGGCATGAAAGCGCTGGGCGCCAACGCCAATATCATGGCCCTCGGCGGCATCGCGATCGCTATCGGAACCATGGTGGATATCGGCACGATCTTTGTCGAAAACATCCACCGACATCTGAGCGAAGCATTACCTGACGCCCCGCGGGTACCCCTCATCCGCCGGGCAGCGGCGGAAGTAGCCCCGGCGTTGATGACGTCAGTTCTCACCACCGTGATCAGCTTTTTGCCGGTCTTTGGGCTTTCGTCGACAGAACTAAAATTGTTTTCGCCCCTTGCTCTGACCAAAACCCTTGCGATGATCGGCACCTACCTGCTGGCCCTCACCGTTCTTCCGGGGGCTGCCATCCTGATCTTCCGTAAACAAACAGCTGCACCGACAACCTCATACACGGGTATCCAAAGACTAACCCACGCCTTATGCCATCGAGAACGCTTCTGGGATTGGTTGATCCTCGGTTGTGGTTTGAACCTTGTTCGCTTCAGCCTCACTGGGGGGCTGCTGACCATCTTCCTTGGCGTGTACCGATTGGCGAGACCCAAGGTACTCTCCTTAGCCTCTCCGTCCACGGTGACCCTCACCGAGAACCTCCTGATCGTGGCCTCAGTAACCTTGCTCTTGACCCAAGACTGGCTTCCGCTTGGATGGGAGAATGGACTCCTCGTCAATATGCTGTTCGTTGGCGGACTACTCACCTCCATCCTAGGGGCATTTCGCAGCCTCGAGTGGATATATCCTAGACTTCTACGACTCATCCTTCGGCACAAGCGGCTCTTTTTTATCCTGCCCGGAGGCGTGGTTGGGTTTGGGATCACAGCATGGCTTGGCTTTGATACCACCGGGGCGTTCCTCCCCCAGAGCATACGCAACACCTTTCCCCTCTCACACCTAAGCCGCATCTTTCCCGGCTTAGGGCGGGAATACATGCCGAACTTTGACGAGGGGGCCTATCTCTACATGCCCACAACTATGCCCCATGCATCCATCAGGGAAGTGCTACACATGATGTCGAAGATGGACTCAGCTATCGCCCAGATTCCAGAAGTTGATCGGGTTGTGGGCAAACTTGGGCGAGTTAATAGTGCACTTGATCCGGCCCCCCTCTCTATGATCGAAACGATGGTCACCTACAAGCCGGAATACAAAATACGCAAAAACGGTGAACCTATTCGACAGTGGCGCAAGCACATTCGCTCGCCAAGAGACATTTGGAACGAAATTGTTCGAGCCGCAAAACGGCCAGGTCTCACCAGTGCCCCCACCCTGATGCCCATCAATGCTCGCCTGGTTATGCTCCAAAGTGGAATGAGAGCACCCATGGGCATCAAAGTGCATGGCCCGAACCTCAAAACCATCGAGGCTTTTGGACTAGAGCTAGAGAAAATTCTCAAACAAGTCCCTGCCATCCGACCTGAAACCGTGTTTGCCGACCGGGTCGTAGGCAAACCATACCTCGAGATCAACCTCGATCGGGAAGCCATCGGCCGCTATGGGCTCACCGTTGTTGACGTCCAGAACGTTCTCCAGGTTGCCCTTGGAGGCATAGCTCTCACGCGCACCGTCGAAGGACGCGAGCGATACCCCGTTCGGGTACGGTACATGAGAGAAGAGCGCGATAGTTTCGAGGCCATCGAGCGAGTATCAGTCCCCACCGCTACCGGCGATCACATCCTGCTTTCACAACTAGCTCACTTCCGTTACATCCGCGGTCCCCAAGTCATTAAGGCTGAGGATACTTTCCTAACGAGTTACGTGCTATTTGACCACAAGTCCCACATCGCGGAAGTAGAAACGGTTGAGCAGGCCCGTAGAATCATCAACAACAAGATCAGCCGCGATGAGCTAAAGGTACCCGCCGGTATCAGTTTCACCTTTGCTGGAACCTACGAGAATCAGGTTCGCAGTGAAAAGCGCCTTATGGTCCTTATCCCTATTGCGCTCATCCTCGTTTTCATCTTGCTCCACCTACAGTTTCATCGGACGGCAACCAGCGCGATCATATATACCGGAGTGCTCGTAGGTGTATCCGGTGGTTTCATACTCCTGTGGCTATATTGTCAGCCATGGTTTCTCAATATTAACCTGTTCGGCATGTCAATGCGCGATCTGTTTCAAGTTGGTAACATTAATATTTCGGTAGCAGTATGGATCGGCTTTATTGTTCTCATAGGTATCACCACTGACGATGGGGTCGTGATGTCTATATATCTGCGGCAATGCTTCGAACGGGATCCACCCACGAGCATAGAAGCGGTACGCCAACGAACCCTGGAGGCCGGCTCCAGACGCTTGCGACCCTGTCTCATGACCACTGCGACCACCATTTTGGCCCTCTTACCAGTAGTTACTTCTCAGGGACGAGGTTCCGACATTATGATGCCGATGGCTCTACCCTCGTTGGGAGGCATGGCGATCGAACTTCTGACCCTCTTTGTCGTCCCGGTCCTGTACTGTGCGCTTGAGGAAAAGAAGCTCAGGAAGCAAACCGTCCCTCCATCAGCCATGGTCTGAAGTTTCAACAAATCATCATCGCGCATACAGATGCAGTTCTGAGCTCATTAGCGCAAGACAGAGACCTTTTTCGCCATTCCATCCCATACCCACTTCGGATATTATCAGTGCTGCACTTCCCTGACCGATCCAAGCCTAGCAGCCGGTTGATCTAGCCCTGCACGCATCTATCGGCCGGTCTTTCCGTGAAACGTCCTGACCACTAGCAGCCGGTTGATCTAGCCCTGCAGGCATCTATCGGCCGGTCTTTCCGTGAAACATCCTGACCACAAGAAGTCTCTCCTCGGTCGCGTACCGCCAGGTACGCTCGCCTCGTCGTCAGAACGTTTCACGAA
>JAHQVK010000108.1 GCA_019634385.1 Myxococcales bacterium
AGCCTAGCTACACACATGGCCAAATCAACCGGCTCTAGAAGGGACATAAAGTCGGACGTGGTTCATGACTCGTCCGGCGCAGCGGTTAACAGCCTGTTGATTTAGCCCAGTGTGTAGCTATCGAGCCAGGCTTTTCGTGAAACGCTCTGAAGACGTGGCGAGCGTACCTGGCGGTACGCGACCGAGGAGAGCCTTCTTGTGTTCAGGACGTTTCACAGAAAGACCGGCCGATAGATGCGTACAGGGCTAGATCAACAGGCTGTTAAGGGCGCGCACTTTTATGGGGGCATGGTTGATAGCCCAAGGACGTGGCCCCGGACCAGTGTGAGTAAGAGTTGAGGTAGTGAGCATTCTGGGTACAGCTTAATACATATTAATATATGGATATAACTGAGGCTAGTAGATGACTTAGATGATATTTATGAGGTGGTTGCGTGAACTATCTGACTTTCAGTCCAAAGCCTGTGTTCCACATAGAAGTCATCAGTGGATTTGCTGTGCTATACATCCGGCGGTACAGAGAAGACCACTTGAGTTGATTCAGTAAGAATCAATAAGGGGTCGCGCAGCGGGGCATAGTCCGACGTAAAAGCAGGCACTTGGGTTCGACCCAAATGATTTTTGCAGTGGAACTCCAATCGGGCGTTTGTGTGTTGCTAGGATCTGCATCTGTACTCGGATAAACTATTAGGAAGGGCTTTTATAAGTCAAATACAGACATGTCACGATTTTGGAGATATATTAAAGTTTGAACGATGTGTTGATGATGTAAGTATTTATTGGTGGATGAAAATGGTTTGGGCGCATAACCACTTACAGTAGAAATTCCTTGGGTTGAATCCAGGCTCCGGCTTCTAAGCTGGGCTAGGCCCCGCTGCGGGTGCAATAAGCTCAGCTAGCTTCTTAGCTCAAGTGCTCTTTGCTGTACCCAAGGGTGGGTGGTTGATGGAGATTAGAATAGAGTGAGTAAACTGTTTTGGATACGAGGTAGATTCAGTATGGGAAGGGATATGTCATGAATGAGGCAAGGGTTGTGGGTTTGACAACAGTCATTGCCGTTTGGGGTTTGGGTTTAAGCTTTGGTTGTGCCCCTCTCAAAGAATGTATTGTCGAGGCTGAGCAGACGCAAGAGTCAGAACGCGAAGCACGCTTAGCGCGGTGTGGAGTTGTTGATAGCCTCCTTTCTGACGAGGCTAGAAGCGAAGACGGTAGGGGAGGAAGGCCGGTTGACACAGAGATACCGGGAGCTGGAGACGGTGAGATACCGAGTGCTGGAGACGGTGAGATACCTCCGCTGGGCGAAGAAGAGACGCTACCACCTGATGATATATCTCCACCCCACGAAGGAACTCCCCCAACCGCTCCCGACAACCCCGTCTATTACGATCCGGGTACCGGCCCCTGGGATATGGCCTCGCCCAAAGAATGTAAGATGGATATCAGTAAGATCATCGAAAAAGGCAATATCGCGGTGTTTAGGTACGGCAAACTCTGTTTCATCCAAGGGGGGAACACCAAGGAAGCTAACTATTCGGTGACTAAAACCCTCGGAGGTGTGTTGGCTGGTCGCGCGGCGTACCTTGTGGCTGCGGTACCTCGGACCGGTCCGGGCACGGGTCCGATATTGCATGAGGACCAAGCGGTAGATTGGCTGGGCGCTGTAGGATACAATGATGAGGCCTTATTGAGTCATGTTATGTCGATGACCGCCTTTAACAAAGATTTATTGTTTGGCTCGAAACACTTTTCCTACGACACCTTCGGGACTCGAGAGATCAACGACATTGTCGATGTGGCGATGGTGGCGGTTCAGCAGCTGGGAGGTGGTGTACCCACTAACGCTCAGCGCTTTATGGAGGAACAGGTTTTTGCCAAGCTTGGCATGTCAAGCTCTAGCTGGAATGGCCGGACTATCGGTACCGGTTGGATCGGTTCGCTGGAGGATATGGGGCGCATGGGGGTTATGCTAGTGCATGATGGGTGGTGGAATGGGGAGCGTTTCATGGAGTCGAGCTGGGTATACCGTATGTCACACCCCGCCCACGAGGATGCTAACCCCGCCTATGGACAATTGGCTTGGCTCAATCATCGAGGTAACGCAACCGGTATTGGTGGTGACATTTCCCGCGGGCCAAACGCAGAACTGGGTGACCCCTGCGCGCCGCCGGCTTTCTGGCCCGAATACCCCCACGTAGGTTCTGAAGCATTAGATTGTCGTTCTGAAGTGGGTGATCAAAGTTGTTCACAGACCTACGATGTTGGGGTCTTTAGCGCGCAGGGGTTTGGCGGACAGTTGGTTGTTATGCACCCTGGCCTGGACCTGGTTATGGTCGCTCACGATTTTTCCGGTCGCGATGGCCCGATGGGGTTGTGGAACATGGTTCGACCAGCGGTGGTTGCGGCTGACCCAGTGTTTGAGGATGACGAGGCTGCATTCTGTGAAGCTTATGGGGCGGGTGATTATGCCCCGGACCTTCCTGGACTCCGCCTTCTACCCACCGAATAGTCCGCAAGTTACTGCTGGCAAGCCGCCCCCTCGAATCGAGTTTTCGTATCCGGTTGAAGCCCGGTTAGGGCCCGGACTCTGCTATCTGGTTTGTGGTTGCTTGAAGACAACCGGCCCCTTGCGCCGACCGAATAGCTAGAAAGTTGCTGACCGCGAAGACTAATTGGATCGAGTCTTTTGTATCACAATCAAGCCTGGTTAGGGCTCGGACTCTGATACTCGGCTGTGGTTGCTTGAAAACAACTGCACAAGGTGTCCGCTTGAGGGGCTTGATCGTCAGGGGGTGACGGGTGGTTAAGGGTGGGGGGGGATTTCGAACTCCGTTTTGTTGACCGGTCGTCTCAAAATGAAGCTGGACTGCACCCCGCTGACCCCTTCAATTCTGGTGAGTGCGCCGAGTAGAAAACGCTCAAAGTGCTCCATATCTCGTACCACGAGCTTGAGAACATAATCGGCGCTTTGACCGGTGACCAGGTAACACTCCTGAACCTCGGGTAGTTGACTTATGGCCTCCTCGAAGTGGGCAAATCGCTCGGGGGTGTGACGGTCCATACCGATCATAACCAGCGCCGTAAGTGAGTAGCCTAATTTCTTAGGATTGAGGAGGGTTACGTACCGGTCTATGATTCCGTTTTCGGTGAGGGCCTTGATTCGTCGAGAACAGGGAGAGGCAGAGAGGCCTACTTGTTCGGCTAAATCCTGGTTACTGATCCGGGCGTTTCGCTGTAGGAGTTCCAGTATACGTCGGTCATATTCATCGAGTTTCATTGCGCACAGATCCATTAACAAATGACTATTATACGCTTGATTTTAGCGGGAGTGGGTCGCTTTTTGTAAGAGAACGCAAACCCAAAGCTGAAAGAACGCGATATGCTTATCAAGAATTCGAGCCGACAATCATGGCGTTCCCGGTCATTGACTGGCACCGCTGAACGAGATTGTTACCGCTTGGTATAGAGGGTTAATTATGCTGACTCGCCCATCAGAAAAGTACGCACCACTTCCGGGTCTTGAGTTACCCGATCGGCGTTGGCCTAGCCGACGCCTGGAGAAGGCTCCTATTTGGCTATCGACGGACCTACGAGACGGCAACCAGGCTCTACCGGAGCCTATGGGGGTCGAGGCTAAATTGGAGCTATGGAAGACCCTCGTACACATTGGTTTTAAAGAGATTGAGGTCGGCTTTCCGTCCGCGTCTCAAGTCGATTTCGACTTCGTTCGCAGACTGATTGAAGAGGGTCATATCCCAGAAGATGTTACGGTTCAGGTGCTTACACCTGCGCGGGAAGAGCTGATCGAGCGCACGTTTTTGTCGCTCGAAGGGGCATCT
This sequence comes from Myxococcales bacterium, assembly GCA_019634385.1. Taxonomy (GTDB): domain Bacteria; phylum Myxococcota; class Kuafuiibacteriia; order Kuafuiibacteriales; family Kuafuiibacteriaceae; genus JAHQVK01. Next base: position 3,837 of record JAHQVK010000108.1, read on the forward strand.
CGGGCGATAGTACATATGTATAACGCCACCGCACCTCACTTTCGGGAAACGGTATTTGGGTTGACCAAAGACGAAGTGGTGGAACTTGCTGCGTATCACGCTAAGCTGATTCGGACCCAGGCTAACGCTCGACCGGACACAGATTGGCGGTTTGAGTACTCACCAGAGGCTTTTTCACAAACTGAGCTCCCATTTGCGCGAAAGATTAGTGATGAGGTGTGTGCCGCGTTTGCTTCGACGCCGGAGCGACCGATGATTCTCAATCTACCGGCAACAGTGGAGGTCTCAACGCCCAATGTTTTTGCTGATCAAGTAGAGTGGATGGACCGTCATCTGGAGCGTCGGTCAGCGATATGTATCTCTGTTCATACCCACAACGATCGGGGGACGGGGGTTGCGGCGGCGGAATTGGCGCAAATGGCCGGTGCTGAGCGAGTAGAAGGATGCCTGTTTGGTAATGGGGAGCGTACCGGTAATACCTGTTTGGTAACCTTGGCGCTCAACCTTTACACCCACGGTATGGACCCTCAACTGGACTTCAGCAGCATGGATGCAATTCGTCAGGTTACGGAGAAGGTCACTAAACTTCCCGTACATCCACGTCATCCATACGCTGGAGATTTGGTCTACACCGCGTTCTCCGGGACTCATCAAGATGCCATCCGTAAAGGTATGGCTGCACGCCATACCCGTGACAAATGGGACGTTCCGTATCTCCCATTAGATCCGGCAGATGTGGGCCGCAACTATCGAGCGATGGTTCGGGTAAATGGTCAGTCTGGGAAGGGGGGGATCGCGTTCATACTGGAAGAAGAATATGATGTACATTTACCTCGTCCTATGCAGGAAGAGTTGCGAGATGCCTTTCAAGTGATGGTGGATCGAGAGGGCGGAGAGTTCGATGCCTCTCAGTTGTATACCTTGACCCGTCGCTTGTTTGCCCCTCCTGACGGTCGTGACCAACTGGTTGCCCACCAACTGATGGTAGATCCTCAAGATCCACAGCGAGTGGAAGCCATGGTGGAAATCGAACGGGGCGGTTCGCGCTTGGTGATGCAGGGCAGTGGAGACACACCTTTGAGTGCGTTCGCTCAAGCCCTTGGCATGACGATACTTCAGTCTCATGAGCACATGGCTCGTAGTCCCCGGGAGCTTGGGACCAGGGATGATGAGTCCAGCATGGATGGTCGAGCAATGGTGTCTGTCGCGGTGGAGGGGGATGAAAACCAACCGGTATGGGGTTTTGGTGAAGACCATAATATCGTTCGAGCTTCACTTTTGGCCCTCTTGGCTGCTGGGAATCGAAACGCGAGTCGGGAAGGGGGCACTTCGTCTTCTGCGGGCTCTCATCTTGTTTCTGATATCCAGCCTGATCGCTAAAAGCTCCCCGCAACTATCTGGTGCGCCGACGGCCTGCGCATGCTCCGGCGGGTTTTCAGGCTCTCCTCTCCATTCTTAAGAAACTAAAAGGGGCGGATCTTCAACGCTAAGCGCGGTCTACAGCAAAGACCACTTGAATTGATTCTGTAAGAATCAACAAGTGGTCGCGCAGCGGGGCTTAGCCTCGCGTATAAGCAGGAACTTGGGTGCAACCCAAGTGATTTCTGCTGCCCTGACGCTAAAGACCACGCAAGCTTGGGGAGCATCAACCGCTGGTGCTTACGGGGTTTTTTGTGGCCTCATTGGGTTGTGAAGTTTGTGATCGTGGGTGCTCATTCGGCCGTCGGAAGGGCGCTAGCAGAAGCCCTCGAAGATCAAGAGGTGAAGGTGGTCCGGGCTACGACCGTTGACCATCTTGATGATGGCTTGGATCTTCTTCAAGAAACGACCCTGAATGGAGCCGACCTAGTGTTCTTGGCCGAGGTGAGCTCTTTCACCCGGCAGTTGGCGGCAGGCGCGGCTCGATTGTCTGCGCCGCTTATCAATCTTAGTGGCGTGGCTAATCATGGTGGGCAATTGTTGTGGCCCACAGGGGGGGACATAGAGCAATTACGTCAACCCGGCCTTTTCCGTGTGCCTATGGGCTGCGTGTACGGGGTGGTTACCCTCGTCCGTGAACTTCAGCGTTGGCGTCCTAACCGGTTGAGGGTGGTGACCTTTGAAGGAGTGGCGGGGGCCGGTCAGCCGGGGATGGATGAGCTATCAAAACTGACTCGGGGGCTGTTTTCTCACCAGTCGCTCGAGCCGGAAGTCTTTTATGCTCCACCGGCGTTCAATGTTTTGCCGAGTGTTGAAGATGGCGAGGACCCCTTTGCTGCGGATCGGCAACTCGAAGCGGACATTCGCGAGGGGCTTAGGGAATTGGATATAGAGGTGGGAGTGACCCGTACCCGCGTGCCGGTGTTTACCGCGGAGGGAGCGTGGATAGAGCTGTGCTGTGAAGATGCGATGGCGCTCGAAGATATGCGGGTAGCGGTGGATGCTTTGAAAGGGCTTCGTTTGGCCGATTCGCCGGGGAGTACGACCTTGGATGCGGTGGACCTAGATGACGGATTGGTAAGTCGGTTGCGGGTGGAAAGGGATCGGGTGGATCTGTGGCTGTCGTTGGATCGATTGCGTCATGGCGGTGCTTGGCCGGCAGTCGTGCTGGCCGAACGTTTTCTCGCCTGCTGAGTAATTAGTCCCCTGAATGACGTTATATCAAGCACTTACTTAGGTGGGTTTTCGTCTGACAGGTGTTGATGGAGGGGTACCTTGGCCTAGAAAGGTCGACGCTTGCTGCCTGCGTTGCTAACCATATTAGTCATGAGTGAGCATGTGTTCGTTAAGGGGCGGCGTGGGCCGCAGCCGTCAACCCGAGGAGCGCACGCCCGGTCCCTTAGGGATCTTTGGATGATCCGGTCAAGGCCGGTCCTCCTTGCTGGGCTGATGAGTAGTAGTTTTACGGTGCTGAGCGCATCGGAAGTTCGTGGGCAGTCGATTAGTATTACCAACCCTCCTGAGGCTCAAGTGCTCGATCTTACGCAGCGTCAACGAGAGCGAAATGGTGACGTGGAGCCGGTTGATTTTATCCTTAGGTGGAGTGTTTCTGGTTCATCAGGCTACGAGATGCGGTTGACCTACTGTCGGACCGATTTCGGGGACATTGCCCAAGATCTGGTGGCTGTAGATACAGGCGCCAGCAACACAGATGAGCCCAGTCCATCGGACCGAACGTATCAGGTGACTATAAGTGAGGATCGGCTGCTGGCTCGTATAAATGGAAACGTAGCTTGCCAGACGAGTGATGACCCGTTCCCGAGGGAAGGGAATTTGTCTTTGTATGTGCTGCTATTTGAGCCCAACGAGACTGAGAATGACTTCCCCGATGCTCGTCGAGAGAAGTTTACGTTCACCTATGATCTTGAAGGACCTCAACCCCCAACGCTGACTGGGGTCGATAACGGGCGCCGGTCCGTAGAGCTGAATTGGGAGCAGTCCTCAGACTCCAGAGTGGCGTTTTATGAAGTACAATACTGCTCCATTGTACCCGAAAGCTTTGATGTTATTCCCCAGGACCGGAAGACGCTGACCTCAGAGCTTGTGGATCCATTGTACGATGATAGGGGTGCTTATTCCATCACGTATCAGGATGGCGACTGGGTGTGCTCGAACCCAGCCATCAATCCCGGAGGTATTCAGGCGCAACGAGATATTGGGATAAGAGCCGAGTCCATTCGCTTGGATGATGAGATCGGTGATGATGACTGGGTTATTTTCCGGATGCTCGCCGTGGATCAGGCTCCGTTTCGGAATCGCACCAGTCCTGAAGACGCGAAGATTTACGCGGTGAGTACGCTTGCTCTGCGAGACTTTGTTGATGTCCAGGCGACCCAAGGAGATGATTTCGAAGACGGAGGATTCTGCTTTGTAGCCACGGCTGCTCACGGCTCATACGCGCATCCGGTGGTAATGGTACTCCGTGCATTCCGAGATCACGTGCTGGCGCGCATTCCGTTTGGGCGCACCTTCATTCGATTGTACTATCACTATTCTCCGCCATTGGCTGACGCTCTCCGAAGTCACCCGAGTTTAGCTCGATGGGCTCGAGCGGTCTTGCTCAGCATTGTAGTCTCAATGGGGGTGCTGTTTGTTGTTCTTTTGGGGGTGTTTGTGCGCCTTGGGTGGCGAGGTGTACGTCGGAACATGACCGCGGGGGCGGCCCATGGATTGATCGTGGGAGCGGTCTTGACCGCTGGTTCACCGGATACCGCAATGGCCCAATACCGCGGGGACCCCTCTGGCCCGTTGGGATGGAGTTTTGAGTTCAAAGCTGGATCGTATCTCCCAGCGCTCGCCGAGCAAGATGATGGGGCAGCTGGGCGCACCCCTTGGAGTCAGGTTTACGGGGTGAATGATACCGTTGCTCTACTCAATCTTGGATTGGAGCTGCAGCTCTTTCGGGGGGATGCGGGCACGCTATCTGTACTTGGTACCGTGGGGTTCGCTAAGTGGAATGGTCGAGCTGTACTTCTGTCCGGTGACGAACCCCGAGCGGGCCCTAAAGGATCGTCGACCTTTAATGTGGTACCTATGACCTTCAGTGCTGGCTACCGGTTTGACTACCTGATGGACCACAAGCGGATTCCACTCGCCCCTTATGTTCGCGGTGGTTTGATCTACAATATTTGGTGGAATACCAGGGACGACGGTTCTCTTTCTGAGGGGAGGACCGAAGAAGACGGTCGATATTTGGGTTATGGAGGGAAGATTGGGTTTGTGGGGACGGCTGGGTTGGCGTTTCAACTCAACTTTATCTCCCCGCGTAGCGCGGAGCAGTTGCGGGAGTGGACGAGAGTTCGGGCCACTTACCTGTTTTTTGAGGGACAACTCAGCGCTTTTGAAGATGGTGGCATTGATTTTTCAGAGTTGACCTGGTTTGCGGGGCTCTCTTTGGAGATCTAAGTTGTCGCCTCAGCGAAGTATACGATTAGTTGTTGAATACGATGGCACCGCGTTTTCTGGTTGGCAGATTCAAGAATGGCCGTCGGCTCCTCCTACTATTCAGGGCGCTCTTGAGCATGCTCTAAGGCAGTTTACTGGTGAACCTATTCGTGTACGGGGTGCAAGTCGCACGGATGCGGGTGTCCATGCTCGAGGCCAAGTGGCGGTCTTCGTGACCGGTTGTACTATCCCAGTGCTTGGATTTGAGCGAGGCCTCCGTGCATACTTACCGCCGGATGTTGTCATCCGTCGGGCGGATGAGGTGTCTGTGGATTGGGACCCGCGACGAAGTTCCCGCGGCAAGCGGTATATTTATTCGTTTTGGAATGATTCGAATCCCACGGCAATCGATCGCTGTCGCACGTGGTGGATACGGGCGCCTCTTGATATAGAACGGATGCAGGTGGCGGCGGCTATGCTCCTCGGCACGCACAACTTTGCCGCGTTTCGAGCCGCCGGTTGTGTGGCAAAACACGCAGTACGAACCATGTATGCGGTGAACGTTTATGCGCAGCCTGAATGTAGCAAATGGATAAGACTCGAGGTAGTAGGCAACGCTTTTGTGCGCAACATGGTGCGAATTTTTGCGGGTACTATCATGGAAGTCGGAACGGGTCGACGAATACCGGAGGCGGTGGAGGAGGCGCTCATAAAAGGAGAGCGTAAGTACGCGGGGGTGACGGCTCCACCGCAGGGATTGTGTCTAGATGAAGTCATCTACGACGAGCGCTTACCGGCCCGTCCTCCTGATGATAGCCACGTGGATATGAGTCCGACGTGAATTCCAGATGTCTCCTCGATGGGATTTAGGTATTCAGGAGCTGTGAATCCTCGGCATATCTGGAACGCAGGGGCCCTCGGGGTGCTTACAACTGCCTACGCGTTGCCTGGCCTGGCTATGGCGCCGTTTGTGCCGGTGCTCAAGAGCAATGGACCACGTCTTACCCGCTTAGCCCGAGCGTGGTCGAAGCAGGTGCTCAGTGCCTGCGGCGTATCGGTGAATACTGAAGGCTTTGATCGTCCGCTGCCCGATCCCGCATACTTGGTGATCTCCAATCACACCTCCCATTTTGATGTGCTGGCGATCTACTCTGTGTTTCCGAGGGACCTATTTCCGGTCGCTAAGCAAGAGCTCGCCGCGATACCAGTCTTTGGCTGGACCCTCAAGGCTGGAGCGGCGATCATGATCGACCGCCGGGATCCGGAGCGGGCTAAAGCTTCGATAGGGCGAGCGGCAGAGGCGATCCGATCCGGACGTTCGGTGCTGATGTTTCCGGAAGGCACCCGGCGGCGGGTGGATAGAGAATCGGAACCACCCGTCATTCCCGAACTAGGGGTCTTCAAAAAGGGGCCGTTTTACCTCGCGCTTGCCGCTAGGGTCCCGATCCTTCCGTTGGTGGTGATGGGAGCGCAGCAAGTACTAGCACCCGGTGATTGGCGTATTTTTGATCGGACCATCACGGTGCGACTGGGGTCGCCGATTTCCACCCTGGACTATCCAGAGAGTGGAGCTGGCCGCAAAGCCTTGTCCGCCACGGTGCACCAAGCGATGCACAACTTACTACACGAGCGCGATCGGCCTTGACAGTTTGAGGTTCCGCCCTTAAAAGCGCGCGTCCCATGGCCGAGGAAGTTGCCGCTCAGGGTAGAAAGCTCGAGAAGCTCGCCAATTATAAGCCCACCCGGCATTTTACGCCGGCTACCGTGGAACGGAAGTGGTTGCTGGTGGATGCTGCCGGACAGTCGGTAGGGCGTCTGTCTTCGCAGCTTGCGTTGCTCTTAAAGGGCAAGCATCGCCCGGAATACACCCCTCACGATGATGCTGGGGATTTTGTGGTGGTCATCAACGCTGATAAGGTTGAGTTTCGAGGTAACGATAAGTTGGCCAAGAAGCGGTACTATAAGTACACCGGATACACTGGCCATCTAAAGGAGCGCTCTGGAACAGAAATGTTGGCGCGCAACCCAGAAAAAATCATCCAACTCGCGGTTTCGGGCATGTTGCCTCGAGGTTCTCGAGGCAGTCATATGCTGAAGAAACTAAAGGTCTATGGCGGCGCTGAGCATCCTCATGCGGCCCAAAAGCCCGAGCCATGGTCACCAGTTCAAGGTCACTGAGAGAAAGAGCCAACTTGATGGAGCAATTCTACGCCACCGGTCGCCGTAAAGAGGCTATTGCCCGGGTATATCTTCGCCCCGGCAACGGTAAAATTACCGTGAATAAGCGAGACGTGGAAGATTATTTCCCGCGCGAAACACTCAAAATGATACTTCGCCAGCCGCTTGAAATTTCAGATCAAATTAGCAAGTGGGATATCCTCATTAATGTGACGGGTGGGGGTTTGTCCGGCCAGGCGGGTGCGGTGCGACATGGTATCAGTCGGGCTTTGGTAGAGGCTGATGCTGAGCTTCGTGCTTCCCTCAAGAAGCACGGCTTTCTTACCCGGGATGCACGTACTGTGGAACGCAAGAAGTACGGTCAGCCGGGTGCTCGCAAGCGCTTCCAGTTCTCCAAACGCTAATCACTCTGGGCGGGCACCCTATGTTTGGGTCGGGCTCGAGAGTCAGATGGGGGGTGGTGGTAACGACACTACTCTCTCACCATTTAGCCTACGCACAAGCTACATTCCCCAAATACCAGCCGGTTCCAGCCGAGCAGCTATTTGCGTCTCGCATTAGATTCTATCAGGGGGTACCGATCGTATCGGTTGGCCTTGAAGAGGGCGTCAAGACGGTGGCGTTGGAGGGTTATAGTGGCCCGCTTCGCATCTTTTTTGAAGAACAGGGCATCCCAAAGAGGGTGTACGCTGCCGCTGGGGTTACGGTACGACTTCGGGCGGTGGAGCACAAAAAAGCCCACCGACGGTGGTGGGTTCGGGTGGCTGTTTACCCAGAAGCCGCTCTTGATGCGGTGCTTGAGGCTAAACAAACGTGGAGATCGAATCGGTGGGATATCCGTGCTGAGCGCTCCGGTACCTTACTGGTGCTTGGGGGCAAGGTGTTGGACACTCGTCAGCGACACCTGTTGATCGGTGGCTTTGCGGACCGAGTCGCAGCTGAGACGCTGGCTGATGAGATATTCCGGACCCGGAATCTACGGACGGTGGTGCGGTCAAGCTTGGAGCATCGAGCTACTGGTTCGATCACCATCATTGTCGGCCAAAAGACGATCACCGCCAAAGCGGCGGATGGGGTGGCTATCGGACCGGCGAATGGGCATGAGATCCTGCGAGGGAAACGGCGCTACGCTGGGCATCTATATGTTCTATTGAGTGCGGACGGTGGTCTCGATGTGGTGAACTCCATAGATATTGAGACTCTTTTACAGGGATTGGTACCCGCGGAAATCTTTGCTTCCGCCCCCCCTGCAGCTCTCGAAGCGCAAGCGATTGTGGCTCGAGGGGCGGTCTTTTCTTTGCTGGGAGCCCGCCACTATTCGGTTCCGTTTCATCTGTGCGATGATACCCATTGCCAGGTGTATAAAGGAGCGGGTGCCGCTCAGTCGTCGACCAACAAGGCTATTCGAGCCACCCGTGGTCAGGTCGCTGTTCGCCCTCAAAAAGATCTCCGGGCACCTCTGCGGCTAGTGGAGTCGGTCTATTCAGCCTCATGCGGAGGACACACCGAAGGCAATGCGACGGTCTGGGAGCAAAGCGCTTCGCTGAGCTTGCAACCTCGGCTGGATGGGCCTGACGGAGATCAGGCCTTGATTCCGTTTCGGAAAGGGATTTCCGATAGCAATCTGGAGCAGTGGGTGGGCGGTTTTCCCCCGACCTACTGCGCTCGTGCCTCTTTGACCCGCGCGGAGAAGTTTCGATGGACCAAACATGTCGATGCTCCTACCCTCCGTCGGATCGGTCGATCTCTTAATATTGGTCCCGTTACCGGTCTTGAAGTCCTAGGGCGAGGCCGCGGAGGCAGAATTACCGGCGTTCGGGTACAAGGGGAACGAGGGGATCACAATGTGCTTCGTGAGCTGCCGGTCCGAAGACTATTCGGCAATCTAAACAGTGGGGCGTTCACATTTGAGGTTCAGCCGGCCAAGTCCGGGGGCCTCCGATCAATTGTCTTCCGAGGGGCAGGTTGGGGGCATGGCGTGGGGATGTGCCAGATGGGAGCGATCGGTCGTGCAGAGGCCGGTCAGTCCTCGGCGCAAATTCTTCGGTTTTATTACTCTGGTGCTGAACTAGTACGTTTGTATCCCTAATAGTTTATGCTGCGTCAGTGATCTTTGCCAAACCGGGGATGAGACTTCTGTTCGTCATATAATGGAGGGGCAAGCTCATCTAATCGCCCGTTGGTTATCTGAAGCACACGATCAAACAATGGTAAAAGATGTAGCCCGTGGATGGATGCGAAAATAGTTCGGTCTTGAAACCGATGAAAAATGCGTTCATAGATACGAGCCTCGGTCTCTTGATCTACGCTGCTGGTGGCTTCGTCGAGCAATACAAGACGAGCATCCTTGCCTAAGAGCAATGCGCGAGCGAGGGCAAGACGCTGACGTTCTCCGCCGGAAAGGTTGATTCCTCGCTCACGAATGTTGGTCTCAAGTCCTAGGGGGAGGCTGGCAAGGACCCCTTGGAGCTCAGAGTCGTGGACCGCAGCCATGATATCGTCTGTTCGACAGGGTAGCCCGCCAGTGATATTAAAGCGTAGGGTGTTTTCGAATAACTCCGCTTCCTGAGGGACTAAGACTACGCCAGCCCGAAATGGGCGAAGATCCTGAAGACGGCTACCATCCATATCGAGGGTCATAGATTCCGGCTCCAAAAGTCCGCGGAGCACGGCGAGCAGCGTTGTTTTTCCCGATCCACTAGGACCAATGAGGGCAATGCGTTCTCCGACGCGAAAATGGAGGTTGATGTCGCGCAGGCATGCCTGATCGGTTTCTGGATGAGTAAAGCGGAGATTTTGGATGGACACAAAATTCCAGGGGATAGGAGGTTCGTCGTTATCTATAGTGTGTGCGGTACGCTTGGGGTGCATCAGAGTCTGAGACGTTTCGAAGTTGGCGCGGCGATGAAGGAGATCTTGGTATACATAAGCGGCTTCGAAAAACGCTCGTCCGAGCACGGTGATGTAGCGAAATACAGCTACGCTCATTCCGATACGAACCTTACCTAGGGTGCTGAGATCTAAGGTAATAAAGCACAGAAGACAGGCGGCTTCGAGGATAGCTACTGAGACGCTTATGAACCCATACTTGGCCTCATTGGCGTCAATGTGGCGGTACAGTGGTCGTTCCGCTGCATCGTGGGCGTGGACAACCTCCCCCCGAGTGCGGCTGCCCAGTCGCAAAGATAGAATTGTGGTCATGTTGGCGATATAGTCCATCAAAGTGCTGGCGAAACGATGGTCAGCCGCGTTCTCACTCTTGATTGCCTGTACAATCGTGTGGTCAAAGCGCGCAACGAGGGCGAGGATTATCGTATTCGCGACGCAGATAAAAACCGCGATGGGCCAAGATAGATAGCCAATCAAAATAATAGGACCCAGTAGTCCACAGCAGACCTGAATCCAACGAAACTGCCCACCAGCAAATAGGTATAGGGCATCGCCAGCCTTACGTAGACGACTCATAGTATCCCCACTATGGTGGCGGCGGTGCCATTCTAGGGGATGCTCAACTAACTGGGTGTAGCTAACTTCATAAAAGTTCCTACGAATCATGAAGGCGAGTCGTCGCTCGATCAGGCGGGAGGGCGCATGGAGCACGACAAATCCGATAGCAAAGGATAGATACCTAAGGATGGCGAAAATCAGGCGAGAATGAATATCCCTAACACCCTCCTCGAGAACCTCAAATAGCCAGCCAAGGGCCAATGGGCGCATCAAACCGACTGCCTGGGCAGAGAAGGCTAGACAATAGAAGCCGAGGAGCAACCATCGCTGATGAGGGCGACTATATCGCCAGGTCGCCCGTAAGAGGGGGAGCAGGGGAAAAGGGTCGCGGGCGTTGGTCACTCAGGTAGGTCTACACTTTCTGGTACACTCAAGATACCCGAGGTGGATGGGAAGACAGAGAACAGCGGTAGACCCAGAGGAAAGATGCTGACGTGTTTCATGACTTGCCGACCTTAAATAAGTTGTTGGCTGATGTTGCTCATAATTGAAATGATAACATTTCAATTATGAGCCTAAGGGAGATGTCATGTGATTGTTGGCCACCCGTTCGGCAAAGACTCGAGCGGAAATTCTACAGAAGAATGAACTTGGGTAGAACCCAAGTTCCAGCTTCTCCGCGTGGCAATGCCCCGCTGCGCGACCCCATGTTGATTCTTCCAGAAGCAAATCAAGAGGTCTTTGCTGTAACCGGTGTGCCGGTTGGTTGGTGCTTTGAGGGTTAGCTCAGCCGGGTCCCATTGGGTAGTGAGTAGCTTGTATGGTCTTTGCTGTAACCAGTGTGCCGGTTGGTTGGTGCTTTGAGGGTTAGCTCAGCCGGATCCCATTAGCAGCCTGTTGATTTAGCCCAGTGTGTAGCTATCGAGCCCGGCTTTTCGTGAAACGTTCTGACGACGAGGCGAGCGTACCAGGCGGTACGCGACCGAGGAGAGACTTCTTGTGGTCAGGATGTTTCAGGGAAAGACCGGCCGATAGATGCCTGCAGGGCTAGATCAACAGGCTGTTAGGTAGTGAGTGGCTTGTCTGGTCCCATAAGAATGATTTCGCCTTCTTCATTAGGAGCTCCAAGCACCAGAACTTCGGAGTGCAAAGGCGTGATTTGTCGAGGGGGAAAGTTGACCACCGCGATCTCCGGTTGTTGGTGCAGGGATTCAGGTGAGTAATGAGTAGTGATTTGGGCACGTGAGCGAAGAATCCCGAAGATTTCACCGAAGTCGATACGCATCTTGATTGCCGGTATCTGTACTTCTTTATGAGATTCTACTTCAATTATGGTTCCCACACGTATGTTTACGGTGAGAAATGATCCAAAATTGATCTCCAGACTTCGGGGGCTGAGAGCCTAGCAGCCTGTTGATTTGGCCATGTGTATAGCTATCGAGGCAGGCTTTTCGTGAAACGCTCTGACGACGAAACGAGCGAACCTGGCGGTACGCGACCGAGGAGAGACTTTTCGTGGTCAGGACATTTCACGGAAAGACCGGCCGATAGATGCGTGCAGGTCTAGATCAACCGGCTGCTAGAGAAGGCTGTCCATGAAGCTGACCGGCCGTGCGATTAGAAGGTCGAAAATTATAGGCTCTAAGCATAGCCCACGGTCAGAAATCTATATGCTCAACTACGAAAACCGATCACCATTGATCTCCAGGATAGTTTAGTCTTGTGGGTGAGAATACAGCAGAAATCCCTTGGGTTGAACCGAAGGGCCTGCTTCAACGCGGGGCAATGCCCCGCTGCGCGCCCCTATGTTGATTCTTCCAGAATCAATTCAAGTGGTCTTTGTTATAATACTTTCTGGGACATGATCTTCTTTGATGATGAATGGGAATGAAAGACGCTAGGGATTGTCTTTACCTTCCGGACCGCGTTCTGACTTTGTTCCCATATTTGTGAGGGCTCTGTGGCTTTGCCATCCTTCGGGTCCCTCGGTAGGTACATACCGTACTCTCCCTCCGGGCGGACCCTTCACAAACGCAGGATAGGGCGTCATCTTCCCAGTCAGAGTGTAAAGACTTGCCCCACAGCAGAAATCCCTTGGTAGAACCTAAGTTTCAGTTTCTCAGCGCGGCAATGCCCCGCTGCGCGACTCCATGTTGATTCTAACAGAATTAAATCAAGTGGTCTTTGCTATAGTGTGTGTAGTGATGGCAGAGTTGGTTTGCTACTGCTTGTTGTAGTTGTATCAGCGTTCATAGGCGCCGAATAGCCACGTACTTTACGCCGTGTCCTTTTTGAATTAGATAGTCTATGGTGTACGAAGCTCAGCCGCCGGAGCCGTCAGGTTCTCCCAAGCAATCGCGGCTCGGAGATATCGCTCTGGGGAATGTGCCTGGTTCATCCGTGGCCATAAAGCAACTCCTGTTGGTTCGGTTATTGGCGCCGCCGATTCGGTCAAAAACGAAAAAAGAAACGCCATCGATAAAAACCGGACCTGTATCGGAGGCGATGGGCCTCAAAGTGTATGTTGATGACAAAATGGTTGAGCTGTTTTCACCAGCGCCCAAGTGTGCAGTGTTGGAAACCTTAAACCATGTTGCTGAGAAGTTACAACGAGAGGGGCTGATTGAAATCTTGGGGCACAGTGGTACCGCACGGTTAACTGAAGTTGGCCGCACACAGGCCTGCGTTTTTTTAGAAACTGAAGTACCCAAAAATGTGACTTGGGATGAGATTTTCAATGGATACTTGATCGCCAAAGCACTTGGGGTTGCCGAGATATTATCCCGAGATCAGGTAAAAAAGCTCATGAAACTTGAGGGGATACGTAACGAGGTCATTCGTCTGCACTATAGGTTGAATCTAAGGCCTGTACCAAAGTATGATGCGACGTTTAAGAGACATCTTCGCTGGGCTTTTGTGAAACAACAGGTCATTGTTTCTCAACAACTTGTGCGTGAGGTAGAGAAGCAAGAAAAGGCGCTTAGTGATGATATCATCTTGAACTGTTTTGTCAGTCAAGCTCTTGGACAGGACAAATACGAAAGGGGTACGGAACTTCTAACCAAATTTGCTGCATGCATTCTAGATATTCCTCTGATAGATGTGTATAAGAAGGTCAAACACGGGCAGTCTCAAAAAATAGATCCATTGAAGTTTCGATTATATCTCCTCCGCCGTTTGTTTGGACGGTCTGACTCCGCCCCTACCTCTACTGCGGGTAAGACAATGGATGTATCGACGTATTCGCAACGTCATGAGACCAAAAAGTTTCAGCATGAGGATGCATTCCAAAGCCAAAAAATTGAGTCATCAACGCCCACAGAGACCGAGGTGGATGCCTCCTTACAGATGAGTACAACACCCGAATTTGCGCAACGAGTTTTGGATGCTGCTGCTCGGTCATCCTCAGGTAGAGTAGGCCAAAAGCGAGTCTTTGTGAATCATGTCTATGATATGTTGGGAGAGGAGGGGCTTCAGGTGTCATTAGAAGCGTTCAAAGCACAACTTCTCGAGCTTGATCATGCGGATCTTGTTCGTTTAGGTGGGCCTGAGATGCCGGTTTTGCTCAACAAAAAAGATCGTGAAGCTTCGCGGATTCAAGATGGAAAAGAGATACTTGTTTTTGTTAAATTACCTTAACGAATGTTGACTCAGGTAGAGAAGATCTTTTGTTCGGATCATGATCTAAATCTATTCTATTCGGTTGAGCATACGGGATCCGTATCCAGACCAGTGCCTTTATTGCTTGATGCGAGAAGTGTGCACACGAAGGCGCGAGAAGTCTTTGAAAGTCTAGTTTATTCTCAGGAAGAAGAGGATGCTTTTGGCCGAATCCTGCTCCTCCTTGGAGAGGCTGGTGCCGGAAAAACCTACTTGACGCGGTTCTTTCGGACGTTCCTCCATTCGTACGACCTCGGCTATTTTTCCTATATCCAATTCAGCCCAGCTGCAATTCAGCGATATGATCAATATATTTTGCAGAAAGTTATTTCATCCTTTGATGAACCATTACTAACCCCGTCACAACCGGGAACAGCTTTGCAGCGATTGTCGGATGGACTAGCGCGGTTTTTACCGGCCGGTCGAATTCAGCGGGTGCAGGAAGCGGAAACAGGTGAAGAGCTTGGGGACTTGGTTAGCGAACTAGCTGATTGTTTGGTGGACGGTCAAAATCTTGCCCACGTTGGTATGGATGTACTGCGCGCCTTACTTTATCTGCAGTGCAACGTGCCGAGTATCCGTATCAAAGTCACCAGGTATCTTCGGGGTGAGGAGCTGTCATCTTATGATAGGAATTCTCTGGGTGGGATTGCGCCTAATCAAGAAAATAGTGATGCACTACAACGAATCAGGGACTTGGTTTACATTGTAAAAAATGTCTTAGGGCGGGTGGTTGTCATTTGTTTTGATGAGCTTGAAGTCATAGGACATCATGAGGACTTGTCGGTCCGAATGATCCATATTTTTGACTTTATTAAGCATCTCGCCGAAATACCTGGTTTGGTGACGCTATTATCTTTCCACCAGGTCACGTATGAGCTTTCCATCAGTGAATCTTTGCCGCGATCAGTGAGAGCTCGTATAGAATATGCCCCGACTCCGGCGATATTAACCGGAGAAAGAACAAAAGAAGAAGCACGAGAGATTATTAACTGCCGGTTGCATCATTTGTGTGCGTCTAAGGATGTGCCTTATACGGAAAGCAATGGTGTTGAGCCTATACCTGCGGAGGTCTTTGAGTCGTTTTCCCGGCGAACCACTCGGGCTCTCCTTCAGGATGCGGATAACTATAGAAGGGCATGTATAAAAGCAGGAAAAATACTGACGGATTGGTCGCTAGAAGAGGTCTCAAATTCTTTCTCTGAAGAGGCAAACCATCATAGTCCAACGAGGCTGACCGAGGTGTGGGATGACTTTTTAGATAGCACTGATCATAAGGTGCCTGATAGCGAAGAAGAGCTTTGCGAGCTACTTGCTAAAAGTATTGTAAGCTGCGGAGCAGAGCTCAATCGTTACGACGCCTTTTCGGTGGAGATTGAGCCTGCTGCTAAGGTGTTTCAAGTAAACTTCCCTCAGTCTGGTGAGGCTGAGCAACCGTTGATGGTTACGTTGTGTGATGGTAATCTTACTGGTAAAAATGGCCTTGCGTCTCAGTTACGTAAAGCCCGTGAAATGGCAATGGATCAGGGCTTGCGGCTCGTGGTCGTACGGTCTAGCCCCTTTCCAAGGTTAGCTAAAGCACAAGCAAATATTGAGGTTAAAAAAATCTTAGCACAAGAGGGACGACGAACCATAGTCCAAAGCTCAGACTGGCGAAAGATGGTAGCATTAGAGGCCTTTCGCCGTGAGCATCAAGGGCCAGATTTTTTGCAGTTTTTGGTTCAACAACAGCCACTAACCAATCTTGAGTGTATCCGAAATATACTAGAATGGGATAGTCTGATATTTATCGAAACGCCAAGTCCGAATCCAAAGGAAACATCTGTTTCTTCTACCCCATCTTATAGTCACGATTCAAAGAAAACTTTGGAATCCGCACCGCGGAGCTCAAATTGGAAGAAGCCTGATTCTCGAGAAGTTGGCTCAATCATAACTCAGCAAGAGTGGAAGCAAGGGCGTGAAGATGGGTCGGTCCGAAGTGTCGACATAGATGAAATGGAGATTGGGGTTCGTTCTTCAAATAAAAGCCGCACCGCGGTCCTTGTTGACCCCCAATGTTTTAAGCGCCATGCGGCGTTTATTGGCGCTACGGGTAGTGGTAAAACGACCTTAGCTCTCCAGTTACTCGAGCAGCTCATGTACCGGGGGGTATCTGGTATCTTAGTTGACCGTAAAGGGGACCTCGCTGGTTATCGTCAACCAGGGGTGTGGAGTCATTCGGTAGAAGATGCACGACAGGATGATTTCCGAGCTCGTCTTCAACAGAAGCTAGATGTTGTCGTATACACACCCGGCCATCCCGAGGGTTGCTCCTTAAACCTTCCTCTCCTTCCTGCCAACGTGATGGACCTTTCCGATTTTGATCGTCAGCAGGCCGTACGTGCTTCGACAGACGCATTGACGGGCATGATGAATTATGGCAAGAGCCAAAAAGCCCAAGGGAAATATGCAGTTCTGAGACGTGCTTTGCAGCAACTTATTGAACAGCCCGACCGAATATCAGCTCATGAACTTTTAGCTTTTGTAAAGGAAGAAGACGCAGATTTTGTCGCTGATCTAGGCCCATTGGCAAAGTTCATTGGAGATCTAGCCTTGGATCTTGAGATTCTGATCTCCAATAAAAAGCTGCTTCTGGATGGAGGGGGGGAGCTTTTGAGTGCGGCCGCTTTATTAGGAAAAGGGCCGAACTACGCGGCAGATAGAAATCGGCTCTCCATTATCTGCACGAAGTTTCTTGGTGAGGCGGAGGAGTTTTTCTGGATTTCGCAACTGCTCATGGAAGTCTATCGTTGGGGAGCGAAGAACCCATCAGCTTCGCTTCAGGCGGTCATCTTTATGGATGAGGCTGACAAGTATCTTCCAGCAAGCCGGCAACCAGCGACGAAGCAACCAATAGAAAACTTGTTGCGAAGAGCACGCTCAATGGGGATCGGCGTATTCTTGGCTACCCAAAATCCGGGTGACTTTGATTATCGGGCTAGGGATAATGTGCTTTCTTGGTTTGTTGGCCATTTGACTCAGGCAACTGGGATTGAGAAGCTTCGAGCATTATTTGGAGAGTCCAATGGAGATGTGTCTGGTTTAGCGGGTCAAGCACCAGGACAGTTTCACATGTTACATGAAAAGCGAGTTCATTGTATTGAGGCTCACCGAAATGCTGTTTTATTACCATCACAGATAGCTGAAGAAGAAATTCTTCGCTTAGCCGCGGATGGTCTTAAAGCCGCATCAGAATTAGGGTGAAAGCTTGAGGAAGCTAGCAGCCTGTTGATTTAGCCCAGTGTGTAGCTATCGAGCCCGGCTTTTCGTGAAACGTTCTGACCACGAAAAGTCTCTCCTCGGTCACGTACCGCCAGGTACGCTCGCCTCGTCGTCAGAGCGTTTCACGAAAAGCCGGGCTCGACAGCTATACACATGGCCAAATCAACCGGCTGCTAAGCGGATGCGATGGGCCCCCATGTTTTATCCTCCACTATAGCAAAAATCCCTTGGTTTGAACCCAAGTTCCAGCTTCTCAGCGGGGCGATGCCCCGCTGAGAGAACCCTTGTTGATTCTAACAGAATAAAATCAAGTGGTCTTTGCTGTATCTGACCAGCTCGTTCCCACCGCCTGAGGGTAGAGACTGAGACCCCGAGGTGTTTCGTAGGGGGAACTGCTAACTACCTTCAAGTTCCAGGCAGGTAGGGCCCTGACCGCCTCGAGCTAAGGACGCTGCTTCAAGCATGGCGACATGGACATCTTCGGCATGCGCGGCGGTCAATCGTTGTGCACGGACGCCATAACTAAGGGCCACCTGAGCGAAGGTCGTGACGCCGGTTAAGGGAGCAAAATCGGAATGACTATGGCACACAAAAATTACCGGAGCATCACGGACGCCGGAGAAGTTGAGGGCTTGATGAAGCGCGGGTAGCGGATAGTGCTCAGCGCGAAAGGTGATCACCATGATCGAGGGTTGTTGAGAATAGGCCATGGCCCACGCCATACCCACCGCGTGTAGTGTATGAGCGAGGGTACGTGGAATTGCAGTGGGATGGTTGGGGTACAAGTGCAGGTGATCGAGTTCAAGAGCGGCGTAATAGGTCCAACTGGTTGCTTCGGGGCATATTCTGTCTCCCGATTCGAGTGCACTTACGATGGCTGCAAGCGCGGGGAGGTCCGCCTCAGATAGCGGGGGGGTTTTGTCATCAGCGAGTTGAAGACGGTGACGCTTCAGTTGCTCAGTCAGGGTATGGAGATTCTCCGAGATAGCGCCGGGTTTGGGAAGTACTGGCGCTGAAGGAGTGAACAAGTCGCGGAAATTAGGTGGAGTTTGAAATGGATGTGCCAATGACCATCTTTCATGCAATCTGTTTTTGTCGTAGTGTGCGCTCTATAAAAAGCTCTCCGGCTCGATAGGAAGAGCGCACCATAGGACCGGAGGCTACGTAACCAAATCCCATATCTTTAGCGATGGTTGCGTAGCGATCAAAGGTCCGCGGATGGACGTACTCAACAACCGGTAAGTGTTTGGAAGAAGGGCGAAGATATTGGCCCAAAGTGACCACGTCAACGCTCCGGTCTCGGAGATCGGAGAGAGTTTGGATGACTTCGGCTTCGCTCTCACCCAACCCGATCATGATGGAGCTTTTAGTGAGGAGGCTGGGGGCGATAGTTTTTGCGTAGTCAAGCACGTCCAAACTTTGGGCGTAGTGAGCTCGCGGATCCCGGACCTCCGCGGTCAAGCGTTCTACGGTTTCCACGTTGTGGGCTAACACGGCAAGAGGAGCGTCAACCACGGTGCGAATGGCGCCTTCGTCACCCTGAAAATCGGGAATAAGCATCTCGAGGAGGGTGGTGGGTGATGCTCGTTTGATGGCCCGCAAGCAGGTCGCGAGATGGGTGGCCCCCCCATCGGCGAGTTCATCGCGATTGACGGAGGTCAAAACCACGTAGCTCAGTTGCATGGCTGCCACCGCTTCCGCCACGTGATGAGGCTCATCAGGATCCAGTGCCGGTGGAAGCTTGGCGGTATTGATCGCGCAAAACCGACACCCCCGGGTGCAAGTATCACCCATCAACATGAAGGTGGCTGTGCCTCCTCCCCAGCATTCCCCAATATTGGGGCAGCGAGCCTCCTCACAGACGGTTGCCAAGTGAAGGTTCCGCGCGCGGTGTTTAAGGGTGGTGTAGTTTTGTCCGCCAGGGGCGGTCACTTTGAGCCACTCGGGTTTACGCGTGGCGGGTCCAACGGGATGGCCGTGGCTATCCTGTAATATGGGGAGGGACGCCCTCATGGATTTCGATTACCATCCACGGACGGTGAGCGCCAATGGATTGCCCATGTTCGACAGCTTATGAGTCGGCGAGATTCGGTTGATGCTGGATTGAGCACCTGCCATATCCCAAACAATACTCCTCAAGTGGTCGAGCAGCACTGTAAAGACGAGGCTAGCTACAGCAGAAATCCCTTGGTTTGAACCCAAGTTTCTGCTTCTCAGCGGGCCTAAGGCCCACTGCGACCCCTTGTTGATCCCTCCCGCTTGGCGCAGGGCAGCGAAGTATCGGGAACGACGGGTAACTATCAAAATGGTGGGTTCTTTGACCAAGACTAATTTCTAAGAGAAATACACCAATAGTGGGTTGTTCGGCCCGACCATTCGCCCAGACCGGTTGGGAACCAGCCGTGTGGGGATCATGATAGGGTGTTGCGGTGAAGGTGATATCTTTTCAGCAGCACCTTATTCGGGATATTGAGCCACAGGATAACCGAGCGGTGGCTCAACTTATACGAACGGTGATGAGCGATTTCGGGGCGATTGGGCCCGGTTTTTCGATAAATGATCCTGAGGTTGCTCAGATGGCAGAGTTTAGTGATAAGGCCCGTACCCAGTATTTTGTCGTAGTCCGCGAGGATAGGATTGTGGGTAGTGGAGGGTACGCCCCGCTCCGCGGAGCGGCCCTAGATGTATGTGAATTGCAGAAAATGTATTTCTATCCTGAGGCTCGGGGGATAGGCCTCGGCCGCCGTTTGGGCCAGTTGATCCTATCGGCAGCCTACGGGGTAGGATTCCGAACCTGTTACATTGAAACCATGAAGACCATGGTTGCTGCGCAGCGGCTATACGAGAGAATGGGGTTTCGGCCCGTCGTAACTCCTATGGGTGGTACGGGCCATTGTGGCTGCGATACGTACCTGATTCGAGCACTTACCTCAGCGGACCAGGACACAAGTGTTCCGACGCTACCATGAACTATTGGCCTCACTATTGATTGCTGCTCGGAGAATCCGCATACGAGGGTAGGCGGACTTACTTCCCCACGCTTTCAACGCACGAAGTTCCATCTGGTAGAAATAGGTACGCTTTCGGGCGGCTAATTCGCCTGCCTCCCGAAAGCGGTTGGCAGCGGCGTGGGGTAAGCGGAGCGCCATCTCTTTTTTTCCGAGCGCTTCCAGGGCCAAAATTAAGCGCTTGTTGTTGTGTAGGGCGCGATACTCTTCCACCGCGCTCAGGAGAACAATGTGGTGATCGGTTTGGTTCAGGTTAGAGGACGAATCCAAGACCGCGTATCCATCAATAGAGACGGTGATCGTCTTTCCGGATCGGGAGACGCTCATGTCTTGGAGCCGCAATTCCCCAGCGTAGAGCCCTCGATTGAGATTACGGCCAAAAACCTTGGTGAGTAGTCCACGAATGGCCCGTGATTCTGCGATCCGGTGAGCCAAAGCGAAGTCTTGGTTACGAATGGAAGCCGAGGCGCGAAACCGTTGGGAAAAGTAGCTCGGAAGCGCATCCATGGGCGGGCGATGAGGCAGATGGGCAATGGCCATCCATTGGCCGTTGGTGAGAGCTCGCAGTTTGGTATGGACACCCTCGAGTGATGTGATGGGCACGTTAAGGGTCAGCTGTTGTCCTAAGCGACCAATTCTCCATTCGAACTGGATCGGATTCAGCAGTTTATGCAGACCCTCTATTGCTCGGTTTTGGGCGGTTGTGCGGGCGAGGCTGGTATTAGCAATATGCCCTGAGAACCCCACTGTGTTGAGGTTCTGGGGCGCGGAGCGTGCTCCCGAGACACAACCGAGGCCGAGCGAAATCGTTACCATAGACGTGGCAATCGCGGCGCCGGGGCTCATAGCAGTTATGGTTGTGTACTGATGCGGGCGTTTTTTCTACCCCTTACTCGTCGTCACAGTGCTTAAGTGGGCAGTGGTTTGCTGCTTTTGTTGACCAAGGGGGTGGGAACCCCACCAAAGCTGGACTAGGGCCATGTGGCTCTGGTGGGGTCTGATGCCTTTAGTTGGCCTCTGACCAGTCGGCGTCGATGACGTTGTCATCCTCTTTCTTCTTGGGTCCGCCACCTGGTGCTGCCGGCCCATCGGTCGGCCCACCGGCGTTGTCTCCCCCGGTACTCGAGGTATAGAGCTTCTCAGCCATTTTGCTCGAGGCAGCCATTAGCTTCTCTTCAGCGGCACTCCAGGCCGCTAGGTCATCCTTTTTGAGTGCTTCTCGCGCTTCTTCAA
Organism: Myxococcales bacterium; assembly: GCA_019634385.1. Taxonomy (GTDB): domain Bacteria; phylum Myxococcota; class Kuafuiibacteriia; order Kuafuiibacteriales; family Kuafuiibacteriaceae; genus JAHQVK01. The sequence continues at coordinate 25,487 of JAHQVK010000108.1, forward strand.
GCGCAGTGTTCACTTCCTGCCCAATGCTGACGTCCAGTTTGTCTTTGGCGTCAGTCATTGTTTTTTCTACCTGGTACACGAGCTGGTCGAGCTTGTTGCGTTGCTCAACCATCTTGCGCCGATCTTCGTCTTCACGCTCGTGACTTTTGGCGTCATCCACCATTCGCTGGATGTCGTCTTCAGTCAGACCCGAAGAGCCTTCAATTTTTACTGACTGCTCTCGTCCAGTGGCCTTGTCCTTCGCAGAGACGTTCACGATACCATTTGCGTCAATGTCGAAGGTTACCTCGATCTGAGGCATACCCCGAGGAGCGGGAGGAATGCCGTCGAGGATAAATTGCCCGAGTCCTTTGTTGCCCGTGGCCATCTTCCGTTCACCCTGTAAGACGTGCACCTCAACCTGGGTTTGTCCGTCAGCGGCGGTCGAGTAGACCTCCGATTTTCGGGTAGGTATCGTCGTATTACGGGGAATAAGTGGGTGAAATACCCCGCCAAGGGTTTCGATGCCCAAAGAGAGCGGGGTGACGTCCAAAAGGACGATGTCTTTAGCATCTCCGGAGAGCACGCCGCCCTGAATTGCGGCACCAAGGGCAACCACTTCGTCCGGGTTCACCGAACGGTTGGGTTCCTTGCCGAAGAACTTCTTGACCTCTTCCTGGATGAGAGGAATGCGGGTAGATCCCCCAACCAACACCACAGCGTCGATTTCTCTCGCTGATTTCTTGGCATCTTCGAGGCAGCGCTTTACTGACTCGAAGGATCGAGTCACGAGATCACCCACGAGTGCCTCAAATTTTGCCCGTGTCAGGGTTAGTTGAAGATGTTTTGGACCACTAGCGTCAGCGGTCAAAAACGGAAGGTTTATCTCCGTTTCGAACGCACTCGACAGCTCAATTTTGGCCTTCTCTGCCGCTTCCTTAAGACGTTGCATCACCATCTTGTCCGAAGAAACATCAATGCCGGTATCCTTGCGGAACTCACCATTGAGGTATCGGATGATGACCTGGTCGAAGTCGTCTCCACCGAGGTGGGTGTCCCCGTTGGTAGCAACAACTTCGACAACTCCTTCGCCGACTTCGAGGACGGAGATATCGAAAGTCCCACCCCCAAAATCGTAGACGGCGATCACTTCGTTCGCTTTTTTATCTAGGCCGTAAGCGAGCGCAGCGGCCGTTGGCTCATTGATGATACGCCGAACATTCAATCCAGCGATACGCCCAGCATCTTTGGTAGCTTGGCGCTGAGCATCATTGAAGTACGCTGGGACGGTTATCACCGCTTCGGTAATGTCGTCACCAATATGAGCTTCGGCGGCACGTTTGAGTTTCTGTAATACCTTAGCTGAGATTTCTGGGGGCGCGTATGACTTATCGTCGATTTTAATATGGGCATCCCCATTACCCGCTGACACAACTTCATAAGGGACGCGCTCGCGCTCGGAACCCGTGTCCGCGTATTTCATCCCCATGAAGCGCTTAACGGAGGCAACGGTGTTGGTAGGATTGGTAATCGCCTGCCGCCGGGCTACCTGGCCAACCAGAATTTCGCCCTTATCTGTCCACGCCACCACGGATGGGGTGGTGCGGGCCCCTTCTTCATTGACGAGAACTTTGGTCTCGCCGCTTTCCATCACGGCGACCACGGAATTGGTGGTGCCGAGGTCGATGCCGATGACTCGCTTGGCCATGATTAGTGTTCTCCTCTGGTTTTATCAAGCAAATCCACCGGTTCTGGAGGCGGCTCCGTTTGGAGGACCCACTTGCTTGCGGGAGGCTAGCCACATCCTTCGGGGCGTCAAACGCTGATGGTGTATTCTCCTAATCAATCGTGATGAAAGAAAGTCGCAGGTTGATGTGTTGGATGCGCTGGTGAGGTCGGGTAGCGTCGGTTGACAGGTACCCAACCCGAAGATAATCGCTCCAATGCGTCACAGTGAGGCCCTTTGTGAGCCAGGTGTTTTGTAGACTGTCCTCTTGACCGAGTGCTTCACCAACGAAATCACAAACGAAAGACTTATATGAAAACTGGTACGTTATTAGGGTTGCTGGTCACCTCCGCGGTTGTGAACGCGGTTGGTTGTAAGCAGCAGGACCCGTCATCCCACGCGAACGACAACCCGGCGGCTCACAAGTCCAATCCCTCCGGAACGCCTAAAGCACCCACTGTAAAACAAGAAATCTACAAAGTTCCGGTGGGTAAATCCTCTCAAAAGGGGCCAGATGATGCGTTGGTTACGATCGTGGAGTTCTCGGATTTTCAGTGTCCGTTTTGCGCTCGCGTGTTGCCCACCCTCAACAAAGTGCAGGAAACCTTCGGCGATGATGTACGACTAGTTTTTAAGCATCAGCCGTTGCCTTTTCACCGCCAAGCGCCTCTTGCGTCCGAGTATGCGCTGGCAGCGGGGGAACAGGGCAAGTTTTGGGAGATGCACGACAAGCTCTTCGCTCATCAGAAAGAGTTGAAGGAGGAGCAGCTCAAAGCATACGCGGCCGAATTGGGCCTCGACCAGGCTAAGATCGACGAGTACTTAGCCTCCGGTAAGGGCAAAGAGATGATCAAAGAGGATCAGACCCTCGCTCGAAAAATCGGGGCAAACGGCACGCCTGCGTTTTTTATTAACGGTGCAAAACTCAGTGGCGCTCAGCCGTACGCTAAATTTGAGGCGACGGTCAAAGATGCGATCTCTCGAGCTGAGACTGCCTTGGCCCAAGGCGTGGATAAAAAGGCGGTCTACGCAAAACTGATCGAGAACGGCCGTGATAGTGTACCGCCCCGTCGGCCACGTCCCCCTGAGGTCCGTCAAAAGTTAGTTCTTCAGGAAGGTACCCCGACAAAGGGTAGTAGCAAGCCTCTGGTGACCCTCGTGGAGTTTTCGGACTTTGAGTGCCCGTTTTGCTCTCGGGTGAATCCCACGTTAGCCAAGATCATGGAAACCTACGGGGATGATGTTCAAGTCCAGTTTCGTAACCAACCCCTCGGCTTTCATAAGCGGGCAAAGCCCGCCGCGTTGGCGGCTCTTGCGGCCCACAAACAGGGTAAATTCTGGGAGATGCACGACAAGCTCTTCGCTAACCAACGTGCACTTTCAGATGAGGACCTGAAGAAGTACGCTAAAGAAATCGGTCTTGATGTGGATCGCTTTGAAGCAGATCTCATTAGTGATGAGGTGGCAAAAATTCTCGCTCAGGACCAAAAGGATGCGGCGAAGTTTGGCGCCCGTGGAACACCAACACTATTCGCCAATGGAGTACCTATTCGGGGTGCCCAGCCGTTCGCGGCATTCAAAAAGATCATCGATGAAGAGTTGGTATATGCGAAGAAGTTACTCTCTGACGGTACGCCTCGAGATGCTATCTATCAGAAAGTAATAGAGACCAAGGGTGGAGAAAAGTTAGCCCAAAGGGGACCTTCGAAACCTTCAGCGCCCCCGGTTCCGAGTAAACCGGTTGATGTACAGATCGGAGATGCACCTACCGAAGGTAAAAAAGATGCGCCAATCAAATTAGTGATCTTTTCCGATTTTGAATGTCCGTTCTGTAGTCGAGTGAACGCTTCTATCGAGAGGGTGAAAGAAACCTACGGAGATAAAGTTTCGGTGTCGTTTAAACATTTCCCGCTTGGCTTTCATAAAAGAGCACGTCCAGCTGCTGTGGCTTCCCTGGCTGCTCATAAACAAGGAAAGTTTTGGGAGATGCATGACAAACTATTTGCGAATCAGCGTGAGCTTACGAAAGAAAGCTTTGTTGCTTTTGCTGCGGAGCTTGGGTTGGATTTGGGCAAGTTTGAAGCAGATCTCGATGATCCGGCACTCACGTCTTGGGTTGATAGTGATATGAAGCAAGGGAGTAGCGTTGGTGTACGGGGTACGCCCGCCTCATTTGTGAATGGTAGGTTGGTATCGGGCGCGGTTCCTTTCGAGGCCTTTCAAAAGATCATTGACGAAGAACTCAAAAAAGACGGCTGAACTTTCTCCAACCGCTTATCAGCCGGTTGATCTAGCCCTGCAGGCATCTATGGGCCGGTCTTTCCGTGAAAGGTCCTGACCACTAGCAGCCTGTTGATCTAGCCCTGCACGCATCTATCGGCCGGTCTTTCCGTGAAACATCCTGACCACAAGAAGTCTCTCCTCGGTCGCGTACCGCCAGGTACGCTCGCCTCGTCGTCAGAACGTTTCACGAAAAGCCTGG
>JAHQVK010000109.1 GCA_019634385.1 Myxococcales bacterium
CCAGGCTTTTCGTGAAACGTTCTGACGACGAGGCGAGCGTACCTGGCGGTACGCGACCGAGGAGAGACTTCTTGTGGTCAGGATGTTTCACGGAAAGACCGGCCGAGAGATGCCTGCAGGGCTAGATCAACAGGCTGCTAGGTCACCACATGGTTGCGCTGAGAGACAGAGTTGAGGGCCGTCAGTAATAGTTACTTTCACTTCTCACTATTTCTGCTGTAGGGATACTCTCCCCTGGTAAGAGCATGCAGCGAACGAGGTATCAAAGCATAAAAGGTGCTTGTGGTACAAGAGAAGCAATATAGTGATTTGTAGTCGATTGGGCCCAACCGACTACAGACGGAGGATGTGCAGCAAGACCAGAGTGTAAGATTCAGAAATAGTGCTTGTTCCATCCATCGACGTACCTTGAGGTTTCATCAGTACAGAGTCTCAAGGCTTATCAAACAGGAGTGAGAGGTAGTTGCTGTGAAGACATACGCGAATGAGGCGCCGATTTTTGTGGATAGTTTTGCGTTGGCTGAGTGGCTATTGGGTCGGGTTCAAGAGTCTTGTCACCCACTGGCCCCCGGAATAACCGAGGCGGCAGTGGAATTAATAGAGTTGGTTGCGCTGGCCCTGTCGGGCCAAGACAAGATCAGAAGACTACAAGCTATGGACGAGTTGCTTGTACGTCTCCGAATGCGCATTCGATTAGCTACCGCTACGGGTTTGTTTGATCGCAGTCAGGCGCTGTTTGTGGCGGAGCGATTGGATCTTATCGGCAATCATCTAGGTGGTTGGTTACATGTGAGTGAGAATAATACTTGGCAACAGTCCGAATAGGAATAAATCTATCTTAGAGTAGTTAGATATATGGATAGGAGCTTACCAGGGTTTGTGATTTTCGCAGTAATTGGTGCCAAAGACTGGCCGTGGATTGGTCATTGATTGTTCACGCTCTTTGATGAAGGCCTTATGTCGCCAGCAGGCGACTCGTTCCATGTTAGGACTGTCCCACTTCTGCCCGCTTTGTTTGGTCGGAATCCGCTGGTATTCTACGGCAATATCACCCTGGCCCCTTCGTCCGATTCGATTGCCGTCGAAGCCATGAGCGCCCCAGGCCACTCTGCCTATGGGGTCAATGACCATGACCGTGTGACCGTATTCACCGTCTGTGCCCCTGTACACCAAAACATCGCCGGTTTGGAGAGGCTGGTGGTCACATCTGTCAAAGTGCTTAGCTAGCGGGGCGTTCTTTTCTACCATTTTTGCGGTAGGATAGTAGCGTTGGCCTCGCGTATAAGGTATTCCTTTGGGATATCCTTCTCGGTAGCCGTCCGCCCGAGTGAATGCGTACCAGATGGCTCGTGAGCAATCGATACCTTTTGTGAGATTCTGTTCGTCGGAAATAGTGAATCGCTCATGTCTGCGAGGCCATCGATGGTGGCTATAACCCAGCCCATCTGCAATGCTCTTACGGGCGAGGGCATCTGCTCGGCGCAGGACCCGAGCGAGTGCTGAGTGACGAGAAGCAGGTAGCCATGGGTAAATATTGTAGCCCGAGAGTATGTATTCCCGAGGTCTTATCTGGGAGCCAGGGGCATCGATAAACCTAGGATTTACAAGTGCCTGGAATACAACTTTCGATGTGGTCCAGGCAGGGTTGTCTTTCAGGAAAGGGGCGATGCCAGACGTTTTATTGCCGCGTAGGTACCGATTAAGGAAATTGGCAAGTGGTTTGGTGGTGGGGGATGATTCTTGGTCTAAGCCAGATTTGGTCAGTAAAGACCAAGGAAATTCGGAATCTTTGAGCAGACCAATAACCAACATATAATTGGCGGGACCAGTGGGAGAGACAATACCCATCGGCATGTGTTTGATGAGTTTTTGTTCGCCGGGAACAAGGGTGATCATGTTTCCGAGATCAGCGGTTGGGAAACTTTCGATGGCACCGTCATTACCCAAGAAGACGCCCCCGACGTTGAGAGTCTGTTGAGTTCTGGATGACTCGTTATACTTTATATAGATATCGATGGGTTCGCAGATTGGAAGTTGGGAGGCATCCAGCCGGCGGTGGTCACCTCCGGCCTTTTTGAAAACGACTTCGAGAGTATGGTCATTGATGAATAGGTTGCCGGGTTCTCCTTGAAGGTTCAAGAGGGGAATCTGGCGGGCGTGATTGCGCAGTTGGTGAATGAGCTGGTCTATGCTGTCTGCTTGGTTTCGAAGCAGTCCCGAGGGATCCCATAGTTCGTACTCGTTTGATGCAGATAGAAGCACGACATAAGCGCCCACCGTGGATTGGGCCGGTTTGCTAAGGTTTTTGAGGAACTCATCGCTGCGGAGCGCTTGTCTGAGAGTACGTCTTTCGGTGGGGGGGATTTTTTGAAGATGTACTGCCAGACGAGAGCGAGCCCCGCCTGCAGTTCGTTGCACCACAAGATCTCCAGGTTCGATGACCGGTGACGTGGGGGGAATTGTGACAGTTGCTCGAATACCCTCCGCGTGTTCGATCACGCCAACGGCCTTGGCTTGAGTTGGATGTTCGAGGGTAACGCCGCGAGCGGATCGATCATAAAAGAGGACTTGTGTTCCCGACGACCATCCCGGCCAGGGAAGCCCCTGGATAGTGGCTAGAGGGTGTTTGGCGGCGGTGACGTACCAGGTGGCCCGTCCGTCGCGTCGGCTGCGGCCTAAGAATACCTGGTTCAGGTTGCCCCCAAACTCTGGAACTTGGGCGCTACCACTTTGCTTCACCAAGGCCTGAACTGCGTAGGCGACCTGCTGATAAGACATGCGGGGCGAACCGGTAGTCAGAGCCCCAAGTAGAGCCTCGGTGAAGACACCAGCACTCTTGCGCTCAATAGCTGAGGTACCGTCTTGGGCTGCGCTCAGATAGACGACGTTTTCGAGTGCGGTGGATGCAAATCCAGCATCTGCATCTGCGAGTGTCCGTTCAGCTGCGGATGGCGCGAGCGGAAAGGCCTTGGCTAGTTCCGGTGAAAGGAACCGAAGTCCGGGGACATGGGGCTGGGTTCGTAGGCCTATTTTGGCCAGGGAGCTGGCGTTGCACGCATCAATAACGACCGTCACTCGAGCTCCAAGCTCGTTGAGTACCCTGAGGCGTTGGTGGAGCCAATCATCGCTCACAAGGGCATCGAAGAGAACCAGAGCCTCGTCCTCATCGTCGGGCTCATCCCCGTTGGTATCCGGGATTCGGGTGCCATGCCCGCTGAAGAATATCACGATCTGCATGTTGCTACGGGCTGCTTTGAGGAGTTGATCAAAGCGCTGAGTGACCGTAGAAAGTCGAGCTTGGTCGTTGCTAAGGCTACAAACCTCTTCAGACCGAAAGCCAAATCCATATTGCTGGTTGTGGAGAAAATCGGCTATCCGCTGAACGTCGTGAGGTGGGCCTTCCAGATGAGGAATATTTGCTGCTGTGAACCGGCCAACCCCCACAAGAAGTGCTAGTTGGGTACCTTGTCCGGAGCTTCCCCATGACTGGGGACATGGATCCTGGGCCGCGGGTCTCAAGGGGATAACATTTGATGCTCCAGCGGCGGTATCCTGCAGTATACAAGAATAGTGAGATATGCCTGAAGATAGTAATAATAGCGGTGGGAAGATACTAAGGCGTGTTTCTCGCACTATACCGCCTATCATCCCCAAGATGGTGGGGGAAATTCGTGACCAGCGCATGGATGATGGGAGCTAATCTGAGACCGGGGAGACATGAAGTCCAGGGGAATCCGAAAGAGATCTTTTACCTGCTTTTGGTGCGTATAGTTTCCAAAAAATAAAGAACGCGGTGGGTTGACAGCGCTGCAAGAAGACAGGACTTAACTATCTAAGACACATTCGGTGCGGTCTGTAAGTTTTCCGTGGAAACTATGGAGAGACAGACGTGAAGGTAGTACGGCAGAAATCACTTGGGCTCAACCCACGTTCCTGCTTCTTGCGCGTGGCAATGCCCCGCTGCGCGACCCCTTGCTGGTTGTAACAGAATCAATGCAAGTTGTCTTTAGTGTAATGCGAAACATGTTGTCAGTGCAGACTCACGGTTAATATTCTGGGTCAACAGACTCTGTGGGTATAACTATCGAGGGGCAGACTTGATGATGCCATTGTCGATTAGTTGTTGGAAATGCTCACAGAGGGTCTCTGTCAACGCTCGGTACTCCATATTGAGTTCGTTACGGCTCTTCTTGTTGTCGCCAGACCAAGGTCGTCTAAGGTTTCGATGGACGTAAGGTCTGCTCAGGGCAGGGTGAATAAATGGTCCAAACAGCCAGACGAGTAGAGATGGTGCCACGCGGGTAGGAAGGGCGTGGGTCGGAAACTGTCCTCGAAGGATCTTGGCCATCTGCGGGTAGCTTGAATTATGACCAGAGACAATATAACGCCCGGAGGCGGTGGGGATATAGGCGGCTCGGAGATGTGCTTCCGCTACATCCCGGACATCAACAACACCCATACTGATGTTTGGGACTCCGGTTGCTAAGCTTCCGTCTCCGAGTTGGCGTAAGAGGTTGAAGCTTTCGGACTTATCATGGACTCGAATCCCCGGTCCGTATATTGCGCTGGGGTTAAGGACTACCAGTCGCCATTGCTGCTGACCCTCGGCGATCTTCCAAGCCTCTTTTTCTGCAAGGGTTTTGGAGTATGAATAGGGGAGATGGGATAAGGACGAGGTTGTGTTCCAATGTTCCTCTGTAAAGATGCCGTTTTGGGTCTTTTGCAGATCAATATTGTCACCATAGATGGCAGCACAGCTGCTGGTGAGGACCACGCGCTCCACGCTCGGGGTGGTATTTGCCGCACTGAGGACGTTACGTGTGCCCTCCACTGCCGGCTTGACCAACTCCTCTTCAGGGTTTTGAACGTTGAGGACAAATGGAGAGGCGACATGAAAGATGACCCCACAATTGTTCATGGCCTCTCGAAAGCTGCCTTGGTCCAAAAGATTGGCACCAAAAAAATGGATAGTTCCTTGGGTGCTGTCAGCAAGTTGGCGAAGGTAATCTATTCGGTCGGTTTGATGCGGATCGCGGACGGTGGCATGAACGGTTAAGCCGTCTTTGAGCAAACGATTAACGATCCACCCGGCAAGATAGCCGGTAGCGCCGGTCACTAAGACTGGCTTGGAGCGGTCAATATGCATTGTTATTAGACCTTAGCAGAGCCATAAACAAACGTTCTACAGAAAACGACAGTAGAATTGAGCTTTATACAATAGAAGTATGAGTCTATCCTGAATGACCAAACCATCCAAAAATATCTTGGTAAGTAATTTGCCGAAAGTCTCATTGATGGCCTGAATACAGCAAAAATCACTTGGGTTGAATCCAAGTTGCTGCTTCTCAGCGGGGCAATGCCCCGCTGCGCGCCCACTTGTTGATTCTTACAGAATCACTTCAAGTGGTCTTTGCTGTAAGTGCGGCTTTTGCTTTTGCTGGGCGCGTCTTCAAACTCCGGACCGCGTTCTGACATGTATACCACATTTGTGAGGTTTCGGTTGCTGTATCTTTTGCGGCGAGCCGAGCCTAAACGTCAACAATGATGGGGTCCTAGCAGCCTGTTGATCTAGCCCTGTACGCATCTATCGGCCGGTCTTTCCGTGAAACGTCCAGACCACTCGCGAAGCGCCTAACTCACTTTTCCGATGGCCTGCTAGGTGGATGGCTGAAACATCGCCACGTTCGCATCTGAGTCATTTCTGAACCACCAAGTGGAGACAAGAATCATCGAGAGATTGGAAGCTCGGCAGCGATCTGGGATGCAATCTCCGTCATCGATGCTTACGTTGTCTGCTGATGTCTCGTCGTCGGGTTCAGGAATAGGCGCTAGATCCTCACGCTCGGCATCGAAAAAGTTCCGACTCAAGAAAGCCATCTCATCCGGTTTGGTTTGATTCTCTGTTCCGCTGGCCCGTCGCGAAGCATTGATTTTTGTGAACATCGACTTCACAGGTGGTTGTAAGGCACGAGCAGCAAAGACGTTGGTGATGCTTGCGGTCAGCCAGGCGGC
>JAHQVK010000110.1 GCA_019634385.1 Myxococcales bacterium
GCTCTATCCAACGAAACTTGAGCTCCACGCCGTGAATGTATACCGAGGCCCATACCCCCCACTCATCCCTCCCCGAATGGGAGGACCAGCTGATATCTATCTCCCTTCGGCTGGCATCTATCTGACTAAGGCTTTCACCGAGCGCCCGAACATCAACCGGGAGCGCCTCGCCGGCTACGCGTAGCGACGCGGGCGCAGATAAGCCATCCCAAGTAGCCCGCCTTCTCCCTTTGAGCTCGGCTACCATACTCCCTTGCGCCATCGACCTGCGGCTATCCAACAACACCATCCCCAAACTCGATTGACGCAACTGTAGGGCACCGACTACAAGAGGCCCTACGCTCAGGGGGGGATGAGCTCCGTCTCGTCTTTCTATCCGCTTGTCTGACCGCTCAAGGCCCTCAGGCGGGGGGGCAGTGGGTCGATTCCTTGAGTTTACAATTGGTCCAGCATCATGTCCCCGCGGTGCTGGGGGGCCGTCGTCGATCGTTGGGTTAACCTAACCTCATCCTCATCAAATCAACCGGCTGATAGGAGATATTGCTGAGAGGGTGGGGTACGCCTCCGAAGCTGCCCTCAGCGAGGCCTTTCGTAGAGTTTTTGGTTTCCCTCCTGGTCAACTCCGACGACTAAAAGTCTAACAGCCTGTTGATCTAGCCCTGCACGCATCTATCGGCCGGTCTTTCCGTGAAACGTCCTGACCACAAGAAGTCTCTCCTCGGTCGCGTACCGCCAGGTACGCTCGCCTCGTCGTCAGAACATTTCACGAAAAGCCTGGCTCGATAGCTACACACTGGGCTAAATCAACAGGCTGCTAACGGACTTGTCTCTCTCAAACCATACTATATGGCATAATCATGAGTATCGTTGATTGTCTATACTTGGTGCTTAAATCTTATTCACTGGAGAAATAATATGACCGATACTCCCAGCGCTTTTTCTAAACTCTTAGCAACCATAACTGGGGTACTGCTGGCTCCTTGGAGAATGATTAATAGTCTGACCCGATGGCTTCATACCGTGGGAAGATATGTTGATCCGGTACTGATGCTTTTGGTTGCAGGAGCATCCATCGGCATTCTTTCCTACTGGGCATATGAACCTTTGTGGCATCTTATCACCCAAAAACGAATTGAGATGCGCATTGCTGCTGGTAAAAAAGATGGCTCATCTTACATTATTGCGAACGCCCTAAAAGTAAGACTTGAGCATAAGTACAAAGGCCGAGTCCACGTCCAGGTGATGCCCACCCAAGGGACCGACGAAAATCTCCAGCTCCTGAGACAAACCTCTGGAAAAGGGGCACCCTTTGCCCATCTAGGCTCCGCTCAGGCGGATGTTGCACTCCGTCATTGGCTCAACTTCAAGATGAGTGGGGGAGTTCTTGCCGCCTTGTACCTCGACAAGTTTCAGCTCGTCACCTGCAGTCGCCCCTCTGCAGAAGAACGCCAGATCGTGCCCGCCACCGAAGTACTTCGACGAGAAGTTCCTCAGTCCCCGATCGCGGTGCGGTTACCCGTCGGAGGCGGGCAGGAAGTTTCATTTGATGAACTCGCAAAGAAGTTCGGATTGGTAAAAGATCTTGATTACCGCACCATCGAAGATTCAAGACAAGCCATCCCTCTGTGCGGTGAAGCCGAATATGGGAATCTCATCTTTCGAGTCAGAGCTGAGGGACATGTCTCAATTGCCCGCGCTCTGGCTCGCGGTTGGCGGCTCGTCGATTTCAGCCGTACATCGGCAATATGGGCCGCTAATCCAACGTTGACGCCTTCCGAAATACCACCGGGTCGCTTCCTGCGTCCGGGTCTCGAGGACCGGTCTCCCGTACCTTCCCTCCCTCTGTCCACGATCGCGGTTCCTCGACTCTTTGTTGCAAGAAGCGATCACTCTCTCCCTTCCTGGCTCATCTACGAGACCACCCAGATTCTACACAATGAGGCCATCCATCTGGCCCGAAAGGCTCCCGAAAAGCATCAACAGCTTCTTCTCAACATCCCTCATTTTAATACCAAAGACCGACTCTATGCCCTTGGCATTCCCATCCATACGGTTGCGCTCAAATTTTATGACCCAACTCTATCTTTCATGAGTTGGTTTAGCGCCTATGCGGACGCATTCTCTCTGGCGGTCACTCTCCTCACCCTAACCGCAGGGGGGCTGCTGGCGGTCAATCGCTGGCTCGTTTGGTGGCGAAGAAACAACGTAAGTAATCTCGTACGAAGAGTCACCCATGAGATGGCAATGCCAGAAAACACCATCCCATTTGCTGGGATACCCCAGCGTTCCGAGTATGAATCTAAACTTGAACCAGAAGTGGATTACTTAAGAGATGAGATTGCTCGCTGTGATCACTCCCTGGAGCAGATGAGCCTGACTTCAGCAGAAGAACAAATTCAGATTCGAAACGCAATGGGCTCGCTTGCAGAGATGCATCTACGACATGCGAAGCTTTCAGCCATATTTTCTGAAGCGAGCGAGCTATTTATTAATGAGCACATCTCTGAGGATTCATTTAGCTCGTTCAATGATGCCTACCGTACCGCCCTCGATTCGGTACTGCGTAAGATGGACGACCAAAAGCGAGCCATCTCAGAAATTTTTGTTGGGAAGTTTATAGAAGTAGCACGGTCCGCGTCGGGAGCTAAACAGGAGTTGATTGATCCCAATCATGCCCATAAAATTTTCAACGAAGCCAGCAGCCTCATGGGCCAAAAATTAGTGTACTCGCGAGATTCACTTCGAACCCTGACGGATGCCTATGACCTTGCGGCAAAGGTCCTCCAAAACGCATCGTCTAAACCGGAACAAAGAGATTAAGTTGTGGTTTATTATCGCTTTATAAGAACAATTCTATGGATGGGAGGCCTATTAGGAGTAGAAAGCTGCTTAGCCTCTTCCTCTTTTCCTCAAGAGCACAATTCATCCACAAATGCTGTACAGACCCTCAATATCTGCGGCTCTTCAACTATGGGAAATCGACTACTGGTTCGTTTAAGCGAACGATGGTTAGATAGTACTCCTCGAACATTTAGCCAACCGCATCAATCGATTGAGCCTAAACCTCCTCACTGTATTATTGGGACCCCTCCCGATACCGATCAGAAGACTCAACTATGTCTTACGTACTCAAATTCAATGGATGCGCCGCCGCTTATTGCTTCCCGCACGTGTGATATTGGTATGTTTTCTGGTGGAAGCACGGTCCTTAATCATCTGAAGTCAAATGGGTTAGAGGCTTTTCTTGTGGGTAAAGACGCCATTACCATAGTAGGATCCACTACTCTTCCCTTTTCGACGATTTCTATGAAAAAATTGAGGGAACTATACGGTGGCCAACATATATTCCCCCCTGATTCCATCCGTCTGTACACCCGCAGCTCAACATTATCCGGAACATCGATCGCTTTCCAAAGTCTACTTGGGTTAAAAAAGTCCATCAAGAGCCGGTATCATCTTCATACGCGTCAGTTTGCAGACCTCGTCTCCGATCGAACTCTCATCAATAAGCCATGGCTATTTTATATTTCAGCCCAGGAGCTACTTAATATCACCCATAACTTTCGTATCATCAAAGTGCGCGGTGACGGACAATCAACGGCATATGCCCCCTTTCCTCCGGTCCTAAAAGACGGAAAATATCCACTCACTCGCAGCTTATACCTTGTTGTAGATGAGCACGCTTCCAAAGAAGGCCTCGTCCACAAATTTGTGCGATGGGTGCAAGAGAGCTCTCAAGTGCGTCCCGACTTTGAAATATTAGGGATGGTGCACAACACAAGTCACATACCGGTGCGTGCAATTATCGATGGATGTTCTGACCCACACACTATTGTCAGAGGGAGACGGGTAGCCACCCTCTACTTCCCTCCCGGGAAAGACACGTTGACAACCTATCAGGCCGAGTATTTACGCACCCAACTTGACCAATCCGAAGGGCCTCAACAAAAGTTTGTGATCGTGGGGTACTCAAGTCGAGAGGGGTCTACCACCAAAAACTGTGCTATCGCGCAGCGTCGGGCACAGCATGCACAACAGGTTATGAGTCATTGGCTACCAAACCTTTCTTCTCGTCGTCTTCAGGTAGAGGTAGGAGGTCCTACTCAGCAATGGGGGACGGCAGAGCAAGATAATCGGGTAGTCATCATCGTTTCCGTTCACTCAGACACTTAATGATTGTATTATCCCGAATGAGTTCAAGTCTTCATAAGCTACTGTTGCTACGCACAGCATATCCAACCGATCCCCCCCGGCCCGCTCGAACGCGGGCCTAGCCTCCACGGCACAGCTCCTATCCACGCCAAGCGCCAGCCCCCCCCAACCTAAGGCCGTATCTTGCTGTACCTCCGTCTACACGTGGTTCAGCGCTCTACCCACAGAGGGTCCGAAGGCGAAGGACATCTGTGGAGGCATGAGCGTGACCGTGAAGCCGGTAGCGACGAGCCAAGACCGCATGTAATGGACCAGAAGTAAGCCCAGCTTGACCTAGGGAATCAGTCGGTGTCGCTTCGCGCCCCAAAAAGCCGGTTGACCCGGCCTACACGTGCTCTTTCTAGCAAAGAAGCCCCCCACCAGTGGGGGGCAGCTTCACTAATAACTATATGCTTGAGGTCCATCCCTGATGAGCTGTTCTTGCTCGGCGCACTAAGGGGCTCAGTGTGCGCTTCTTTCGACGTCGACTCATTTTCCAACGAAGCTAAATCCTCCGAGGATAGTGAGTAGAAAGATGAATCTCTAGCTAATGGCTCAACTCGTTTTACCCAGTACGCGACGACATGACTACCGGATCCCCTCTTGGCGACTAAAGGCGGCCTGAGATAGGCCGCTGGCTCGCCACCGGCGAACCAGGTTTTCTCCCTCTTTGCGGCTTCGGCGCTCGGGAGCAGAGTAGGACGTTAATGAGACAACCTCAGATGTCATGTCTCTATGCTCGCAGATGAGCATGCAATCGACGAGCACCGGTAGATAGGATACTTATGCATTATCGACGGTCATCCCTAGCGGTCGTTGAAGGAAGCAAGCGAACAGCAAGGCTGGGGCAAGGGGTGGTGTGATGCAAAGAGAAGGCTTGGTGTGCGCCTCGGCGCTGATTCTGACGATGATGTTGGGTCTGGCGCCGTTACCTGCCAGGGCCGAGGACAAAATCCAGCTCGCTGTCTTCGGTTTCGAGCTGATCGACAGCAGCCTGCAAGGCGATATCGAAGGTCAGCATGCAGATGATCTCGCAAGGCTCAGCATGATTGAAGAAGAGCTGAAGCGGATGCTCACTGCATCTGGTCGCTACGAGATAGTCGACACTACGGCGGCCGCCGACGCGATCGACGCAGCAGGCTATCTCCATGGCTGCAATGGCTGCGAGGCCAAGATTGCGGATCAGCTTGGCGCGGATCAGGCGTTGATCGGTTGGGTGCAGAAGGTCAGCAATCTCATCCTAAACCTCAATGTCGGCATCAGAGAGGCCGATAGCAAACGGAAGGTCTTTGCCGCCAGTGTCGACATCAGAGGCAATACCGATGAGAGCTGGCGCCACGGCATTCGCTATCTGATTAAGCGAAGGATGTTCAAGGACAACTCCAAGATCGATCGGAACTGAACAGAAGGAGCCGTAGCCAAAGCAAGCGTCGGAAAAACGGAGTCGGTCCCTTTCTTGGGCCGGGCCTGCACCCTCCAAACCGATCCAGCTCTTCTCATACCAGCTGACAACCCCAGAAAAGAAACATGATCTTGGGTTCCATAGGGGCCGGAACGGGTCAAATATTGCCTCGCCGTGCTCATCTGGTCGCGTCAGCTTCGCTTAGCGACTGCGGACACTGGGGTGATCGCACTCCGCAACGGAAGGTCTTGGTCCAATTGCAGACCCGACATGGAGCCCCGCTTTCTCACACCCTGTGCCAGTTCAAAACACGAGCAATGTAGGCTGGATCGTCAGGAATGCAGGTAAAGCGTTCCTTTGCTACTTGGGATATCGACACCTTCAGTTGGTGCCCCGCAGAATAGCTCACGATTGCCTAGAACATATTGCGGCTGTCGCTTCGAGGATCGAAGTCCACCTGATGCGGCTCGTAAATACCCGTTTTAGCCTTCCGCCTCCAAGGTCTGGCAAGGTCTCCTAGATTGTCATTGATATCGACAACGGCAATGGAGGGAACTCGATCCTCTGTACATTGCACGGCCCATTGACCGCCGGGGGTAACAATTCCGGAAGGGTGAGTCGATTTACGTGTTGCGTGGACAGAGAGACTGACCCAGTAGGAATTGCTTGCGGCATATCCATGCCTAATGCACAGCCAAAGCGGAATAAGAACACCACGTGGATGGTGAATCCCACTTCCACCAATCGTAAATAACCCGCCCGCCATGTTAGTCTTGTAAGCGGGTTGTTGTCCCTCCAGGCCTAATAAGAGATGGAGGCGGGGGAGCATCGCGGTATTGCTCTATCTATCTCCGACCGGCACGGCTCCGCCGCGCCTTCCTGGTTTGCACAGAGGGTGAACCAACCCGCTGGCGCTTGGGCTACCAGGAGGCGTTGCGAGCGAGTTCGAAGGCTCGCTCAGGGAACCAGAGGCCTGGCGCCGGTCCGCCGCGGCACTGGCCGTCCGATTCTCCGGGCCGCTTGATCCACAGGTACGCGTCGAGGCCGTCAACGTCGGTCACCGCGCCCGGGACGCGGCCGAGGGCGCGGCCCTCCGGGTTGCACCAACCTTCGGGCCCAGCTTCGGGCCCGTTGCCGTTGCGGCTCGAATCGATCACGAAGTGCACGTCGAGGTCGAGTTCGGCGATCAGCCGTTGGCCGAAGCTCACCAGGTCCTCATCTCGCTGATAGTTGGAAACGTTCAGGGAGAAGCCGCGCACTTGCTCGATCCCGGCGCCGCGCAGCCGCGCCGCCATGTCCTCCACGGAAATCCAGCTGGAGTGACCTGCGTCGATGTATACGGCGGCATTCGGCAGCGCGCTCAGGCCTTGCACGGCGTACTCGAAGAGCTCTAAGCGCTGGTCTTGGTCTTCCTCCGACAGACACTGCTCAATGAGCGGTAGCGCGTCAGGCTCCAGGACCACAATCGCCGGGCGTTCCCCAATCGACTGGGTGAACACGTCGATCCACTCTCGGTAGAGCCCCGCGTCAGCCACACCCCCAGCGGAGTATTGGCCGCAATCGCGCGCAGGAATGTTGTACGCCACCAGGACCGGCAAGGAGCCTTCGCTGGCAGCCTCGGTCACGTAGGAGTCCACCGCCAAGCCCATTTCCGCGACCGGCTGGTCGAACCACTCGGCGGCGGGCTGGCTGGCGATCTTCGCCGCCAGCGCCGCGTCGTCAGGCGAAGACGACTCTAGGGCCGCAGCCGCGCGGGCCGCTTGCGTGCCCGGGTATACGTACAGCCCGAACCCCTCAAAAGGGTTTTCGGCCGAGAGCGACAGGCCCGCGTACGCGCTGCTGCCACCATCATCATCGCTGTCGCACCCTGTTGCGGCGAAGGCCGCCAGGGCTAAGACGCCCAATCCCAGTCCAGTTTTCTTAAGCAATCCAACCTGTTGCATGTCGCGTGAGTACCGCGATTACCGGCTCAGCGCAAAGATACAGCCATTGAATCCAGTGCACCTGCAATGGGATTAACACTGAATCTACAATGGGATTAACACTGCAATCTAATACCGTTCACTCTTTGATATGATGTTATTAACTATCTAACACCATATGTAATAGATAGAAACCCCTCTGAAGGATAGATCAGAATCCCTCTGCAGGGATTCGCGCTCCGCCTACCCTGGCTCAGCTGGCTCGGATTGAGACTCAGCTTTAGGCATGCTCGAGCGCGGGCCTAACCCTAACCTCCACGGCACAGCACCTACCCACGCCAAGCACCAGCACCCCCACAAAGGGCCATATCTTGCTGTACCTCCGTCTACACGTGGTTCAGCGCTCTACCC
>JAHQVK010000111.1 GCA_019634385.1 Myxococcales bacterium
CGGCCGGTCTTTCCGTGAAACGTCCTGACCACAAGAAGTCTCTCCTCGGTCGCGTACCGCCAGGTACGCTCGCCTCGTCGTCAGAACGTTTCACGAAAAGCCTGGCTCGATAGCTACACACAGGGCTAAATCAACAGGCTGATAGGGTTAGCTGCTGTTCGTCGCATACCTACCCGCGAGATCTCACTAAGCAAGCGACCCAAACGCTTGCTAGGTCGTGTCTTTAACCTCTGGAGGCGGAGGTGACGCCGTAGCCTGCGTGTGTGAGGGTTTGATCCCGGAGGGAGGGTACGGGATGTTCCAGCCCGAGGGGCCCTAAAAAGTGGTGAAGCCATCGACGCCGCACAAAAGCGGGAAACCGGTCAGAACCCGGTCTGGAGGTTACAGCAGAAATCACTTGGGTTGGACCCAAGTTCCTGCTTCTACGCCGGGCTATGCGCCGCTGCGCGACCCCTTGTTGATTCTTAGAGAATCAATTCAAGTGGTCTTTGCTGTAAGGACCGCCTAGCAGCCGGTTGATCTAGCCCTGCACGCATCTGTCGGTCGGTCTTTCCGTGAAAGGTCCTGACCACGAAAAGTCTCTCCTCGGTCACGTACCGCCAGGTACGCTCGCCTCTAGGGCGTGTCTTCAAACTCCGGCTGGGGAGCTGACGCCGTATCCCGCGTTTGTGAATGGTTCGTCCCCGGAGGGAGGGTTCGGGATGTACCGGACCGAGGGCGCGAAAGGGGGGCGAAGCCACCGACCCCTCACCCATGTGGGAAACCAACCTAGTATCCACTATTGGGTGTCCAACTCACCTGAACCCATCGAAGTGGTGCTCTCCGGCTATTTGTCATGGCTTCTCCACCGCAGAGTGGTTGTCTTCGTTCTATCATTGAGTGTGTAGTTCATCTTGGCCAACTCATTGAAGTGGTGCTCCCATGCCATTTATGATGGTGTCTCTCGCGAGGTGTTTGTCCTCGTCCTCTCACGGGTTGTGTAGCTCAACTCGGTAACCATCTTAGGGGAGACTCTAACAGCCTGTTGATCTAGCCCTGCAGGCATCTATCGGCTGGTCTTTCCGTGAAACATCCTGACCACAAGAAGTCTCTCCTCGGTCGCGTACCGCCAGGTACGCTCGCCTCGTCGTCAGAACGTTTCACGAAAAGCCTGCCTCGATAGCTACACACTGGGCTAAATCAACAGGCTGCTAGCAAAACCTCCAGTGGGCGGTTCTTGAAGGCATATCAGTCACTATCGCTCTGGACATCTATGTCTTCAGCACCCAATTCTTCTGACTCGCCTTGGTGAGTAACCATAGTCTCTTCAGAGACTAGATTACTCCATTCATCATCACCCACCATCTCAGCCAAGGAAACCGTGGTTTTAAGTTTACCCCGCTCTAAGCGCTCCTTCACTCGCACTCGCTGACGAGCTTTATAGAGCGTATGGCGATTTTCTCCGGATTCATTTTCCACCGCAGAAACTTTGTCTACGATCTGAAATTCGACCGGCCCAAACACCACCCGCCCCAATTTTTCGACAACCTTTCCTTGTAGAGCGACTACCCCATCCACCCTCACCGGGACATCCGACACAAAACTTACCACTCGATAGGATGGTCCGGAGAACTCGTTGCGCTGTTCTCCTAGACTGAGATCTGGTGATTCATTCGCAATGGCAGCGGTTGAAGATCGAGTTTTAATCGCAGCCATATTTCCAGAGCGGGTTAGAATCCTATCTATATCAAGCAAAGTATTATCAGAACGGCTAGGCATGAGATAGTTAAAGGGTAACAATTCCTGTCCAAGTGCACACATTAACGGAGGAATATCTTCTATGCGTTCGGTGACGATCCGAAACCGGAGCTTATCCAACACCGGAGCCACCTGACTATCTTTCTTCGCGAGCAGTTTAGATAGAATACTACTATGTGTCTTGGTATTGCCTGCGAAACTCGCGATCGGAAAGCCACGCTCTAGCAAGCCTCGCATGACTCTTTCTACTTTCGCGCGAACCAATATCGATACTTCCGCGCTTGAAAGAGGCAATCGTGACAGCAATTCATGACCCTCTTGATAGTTGAGAATATGTATAACCTTTAGGGCCAGACAAGCATATAGCCGGACTTTGCGTTGAAACTTACCAGAGGCCATCAAAAACAAGCGTCGAGCATCGTCAACAAACTGCACTTGCTCTGGAATATATCGATAACCCAGGTACTCAGACAGATAGAAAACTGCTCGTTGATGAAGGTCTGATAAGCGATCCTGATCCATTTTATCATAAGGCTCAAGACCGTTGACTCTTAGAAAAGCGTCTACCTCTTCGTACCCCTCGAAGTGCAGGCGAAACCAATCTATCACCGAGCTTCCCCGAAGCATCAAACGAAGAGTATCTAACTCACCTAGTGACAGTTTTCCGATCGGCGCAACACTCGTACGAGTGCCGATAGTCTGAACTACACTCACGAAACTTACTTTGCAGTCACAGGAAAGCCTACGGGGGTGGGACTTCCCGAAAAGCGCGGGAATCTCCATGAACGCGCCCGTTGGGACAAACACTGTCCGAGGGTTTGACGTCCTATACTCGCTGGTCGAAATGATGTCCCCGAGACCCGGCCAGATGGAAGAATGGTCATTGTCACCCGCACTCTACCCTTGGTTCCTCCCGAGCGACTATGCCGCTCAAGACAATCTCGGACCTCTTGCTTGCGCCTGCGCAAAACTCGGAACACTTCCGTCTCATCGAGCTGAGCTGGAAGCGATTGGCGAATACTTGGCGACGCCCGAGAACTTCTTCCTGCAGCCGCTAGCAAATCCTCGGAGGGATTGGGTGATGAAGATGTACGACGTCCCTCGATTCTCCTCCTTCGTTCCCGAGCCACCCTTCGCTCTTCTGCGCGTCTTAGGGCTTCAGCTCGTCGAGCCTCTAGTTCACGCGCCTCTCGTCGCTCTCGCACTTCTCTTCGTTCTGCGGCCCTTTCACGGGCCAACCGTCGGTCATCAGCCTCTTTTCGAGCCGATCGTCGGTCCCCCCCGCCGTTCGGTTTTCGGCTCAACCGCCGCTCTCCGGTTTGCCCTCGCGTCGCTCGTCGCTGTTCCGTTGATTGTCGTGTGCCATCCTGATTTCGAAAGGTTCCCGATGCGACTTGTTCCGTATTCCTAACAACTTGCCGTGGGAGTTTGTTGTCGTCGGAACGCTCTTGCCTCGAGGCCCGTGATGGAATCCCTGCCGACCGGGTTGCCGCTGCGGTACTCGTTAACGCGGATGACGTGGTCGCTACCGCACCTCCCGAATCCCCATCGTTGGTCCTTTGTGAAGCAACCGCTGGTGCAGTTAGGGCTGAATCATCTGCCCCAGATGAATTAGTTAACGCCAAGGCAGATCCATCTGGACCGGTACTACCCGCCCGCATCTTCCCATCTGCGGACACCCTCGACGTGAGTGAGTTGGGGGCCTCTTGTGTTAGCTCCGCTCGGTCGGTCGAACTATCAGATAAAAACCACCACCCACCGATTATAAGTAATAATAAGGTGATAGGCACCACAATCACCCAGCGATTTCGGGTAAAATCCCACCCTTGGACCGGGTCTGATAGCGGGGTCGTACTCATGATATCAGCACGACGCGGAAGCGACTTCATACGTGAGGCCGATCTCTCTGCTACCCCAAACATACTCGCAGTGCCGTCCGTGGCTTTATCTCCTCCGGCGATGAGATTCGAAAGTTCGTTACTCGCCATGGGAATCGCGGTCATTGTGCCGGTGGTACTGGAAATAGCCTTGGATCGAGAGAAGTCGTCCGACTTCAACTCTTCTTGGGCCAATGAGGCCAGAGCAGACGCTGCGCTCGGTCGCCACCCACTTACACCTTGTTCGGGTGTGGCTGGTCGGGAGCTTCTCTCCTCCTCTGTCTTGTCTAGTTTGATGGCTGGAGCAGCCTCTACTTGTTTGGAGACATCGGATAAAGAGAGGGCTCTATCCGCAGGAGGAGCCATCGGTGGTTTTCCATCAATCGGTGGAAAAGGTTCCTGAGAGTCAGCGGCTGACTGTAACAATTCATTCAGCTCCGAAACTCGTTCGATGGGGGCCCAGTCGGCCATACCCTGCCGCCAGCACAGGGATTTTCCAGTCAACTGACCCGAGCTCCACTTTTCGTGGACCTCGTCGAAGGTCAACGGACCAACCTGCTGATTCCTGATGGCGACAAACCACTGCCATCGGTCGGACACGACCGGGGAGGCTCTTTGAGCTTTTTTCTCCGACGGTGGTTCGGCGAACATCGCCTCAAACGCAGACCCAATCTCTTCTTCTGCCGACTCTCCATTGCGCACAGACAGAGAGGAGGTCGTCGTCACTCCCGCAGAAAGATCAGCTGCTCCATCAGCAGAGGAACTAGGACCATGAGGGGATGAACCCTCATCCGTTGACACTTTTTCAGCGAAGGGCTCCTTCACTTTGCCAAAAGGGCCCTTCACTTCACCAAAGGGACCCTTCACGATAGTCGTCGGTCTCTTCTTCCTCTTCTTCTTCTTACCCCCTGTGGTTGTATCGAGAGTGGAATCTATTCCCGCCGATGCATCGACGACCGACTTCACACCAGCCATCGGGCTATCCAGAGCCGACTTTGTCCCTGCTATGGCCGTCTCCAGAGCCGACTTTGTCCCTGCTATCGGAGTCTCCAGAGCCGACTTTGTTCCTGCTATGGCAGTCTCCAGAGCCGAGGTCCCATTAGTTACAGGTACATCGGGATCAGAAGACTCCACACCGGGAAATAGAGAGTCCAAACCAGAGTCAGTACTAGGGGATGGCGAGTTCCGGCCAGGCACTGATGGTGTGCGCGCACCAGATACCGACGGCGCGCGGGCACCAGATACTGACGGTGCACGGGCACCAGGCACTGACGGCGCACGGGCACCAGACCTTCTATCCGCCCCAGGTGGGGATCCCCGAGTCGAGGTATTACCTGGACCATTCGTGTCGGCTACAGGTTTACCCGGTATTTTCTCATCCGTTGGCATCACCACCGGGTCAGGACGATAGTCGGCGACCAAGTCTGCTACCGAGTGCAGTGTTGCCTCATCTTCAACAAACCTTCCGCCGGATGGGCCGGACCCGATCCCCTCACTTTCCGATACAGCTCCGTCTGCTAAGGCACCATCGTCGCGATCAGCCGAAGGGGCAGTTTCGTCGGCGTTGCTCCCCCGTGCCTCATCGTCACCTAGTTCAACAGAACCTGCTCCGTGCATAGCCATGGTTCGCTCTACGTCGGAGCCATCATTCACCTTTGGACTATGCACCGGATCATCCGGTGCAGTCGTGTGCATCGCGTTCTCAACCGCTTCGGATAGTGCCGCTCTATTAGGCGGCTGAGATGGGATCGGTTGGTTCGGAACAGTGCCCTTCGGTGCGGACATTTCGTGCTCTACCCGCCCCGAAGGGCGTACGATAAGCATATGTTCACATCTCTTACAGCGGACCTTAACTCCACGCACCCCTAGCTTTTCGTCGCTTATCTGGTACTGGGCTCCACAAGCATCGCAGGAGAACTTCATCGTTTCGGCTCTCTCTCACAGAGTAGCAAGACCGCTTCAGCGTAGCACACGAAGCGCCTCTTATACCCTTAGGTGCGCTGACGAACAGCCTCTTCCGCCTGTGGCGTGACCTTCAGCCCAAGCTTCTCTCTGAGCTCAAAGTGGTCTGAGCCCAATACAAAGAGCATCAGCTCTCGCACTCTGGCTCGATGTGATACATCGGGTAGTTGCGGCTCGCAATCATCGAGTGCTTTTGTTGCGGTATCAATATCACCGCTGGCGAGTAACGCCGCTCGGTTGACGGTGTGTTCAACACCAGTCAGATACCGTGCCAAGTTTTTCATATCACCTTGCTCAACCACCCGCTTGACCGGTTCGCGCAGAGCTACCTTTGCTCGATCACTTAGTGTTCGACTCAACTGCCGATGCCACCCCGTCACTTCAACCGGATCAAGCTTTAGATCCACGCCGCTTCCCGAGGGCACAAAGAGTCTTATCGCCGCCTCCAAACAGGTGGCCAGGGACTCTGGATCCAATGCCGCTACGAGCGCAAATTCTGGCCGGCTGAGAGCCATCTGCCGGCCAAGAATCCACGCCAAATACCGGGACGATAGCGAACTAAAAATCGGATGTTGACGACCGGCAAACAACACTGATGGCTCTCCAGGAAGCAACTGGGGCGCTATCTTTGACCCCGCGCGCAAAAAATGCTCCGCCGCAGGAACATGCATCACTCGTTGAAGGCTGTTCCACACATCAAAATATCGAAGCCGCGCTAACGCGGTCTTGCGGTTGTCAGTCAAATCTACTCGCTCTCGACGGGGCTTCAGACCAAGACTCCGCTGTTTATGAGTAAACAGTGTTGGTGCCCCTCGAAACACAACCGACATCAACGGGGCGAGATCGTTGCGGCAATATGGGTGAAACAACAAGGTTCGCCATTGGCTATCTGTCAATGGTCGTGCGGGTCCTTGAGGTATATACCGTAGAAGTCCGCTGTAGGCTTTACGCTCGGTCTCGTTAGCCGCACGCACCAATATCAAAGCCCCTAAGGCACAAAAACTACGGTCTAGTATGCCCACCTCATAATAAAGATTAAACAAGGAACGGATGGGCACAGCGGGATCATTAACCTGGGGAATCAGAGATAGATATAATTCAGCCGCTTCGGGTTTTGTTGCGGGATCGGTCGCATAGATCTCAGCCAGGCGAGCTATGACTACTTGGTTGTTAGGCTCCAGCTGGCGTAGTACTTCGTAAGCGATTTTCGCACCTTCGGCATTATCTATAACCTTAGTGTATAAGTCGGCGAGCGACTTCCACAATACGATCCGCCCCTTGCGCTGGGACTTCGGAATGCGTTTTAACATCCGATGGTAATTCTCTTCGAGTGCTGACCAAGCCCGTGACTCGCATAGTACTTGCTCTATGCGTGAGAACGCCTGGATATGACTGGGATCAATATCCAAAGCCATATTGAGCGCATCCACTGCTGATGGCACATTGCCTTTCTGCTCAAGGTGCAAATCCGCAATCTGGATATAAATATCGCGACGCTCGTCTTGGTCGGTGCGCATCACAGCAAGCTCAGATAAAACCTCGAGAGCTCGCTGTATCTGGCTTGTCTGCCGGTACAGTCGCGCCAGTGCACTCAATATTTCGCTGTCGTCGGCCTGAAGACGCCGCACTTCAACGTACGCATCGATCGCCCGCCATGGTTCACCCATTTTACTTTCGGCGAGCTTGGCCTGTTGCAGCAAAATGTTGAGTCGCTGCCCATCGTCGGGCAAGACATGTAGAAGGCGCTCGCGATAGTCATACGCCTGCTCCCATTCCTCTTCTCCCTCGGCTAGGGCAGCCATCGCCGCCAGGGTCGGACTGTGATTGCGGTCTAAATTAAGGGCCCGACGAAAGCTTCGATGAGCCCGTTCCCGCTGATCGAGACGACAAGCAATCTCACCGATCTGGAAGTGGATATCCACAACTTCCGAATCAGTGAGGGAGGCTCTATGTTGGATAAGAATCGCTTGATAGATTCGCTGAGCGTCTTCCCATCGCTCCGCCTCAACAAGTGCGCTAGCTAAGCCTTCCAGGGTTGGGAGATATGTATAATCGTTTTCATAGCTTGAATGATATCTAGATAAGGCCAGTGAAGAATTTCCATGCTTTTCGGCGATATATCCTAAGCGATAGTATAGCTGTCCCAAAAATGTACTGTCTGAAGCTAGTTCTGTGAGTTGCACCAATCGCTCCAACAACTTCTCCGCCTCGCGCCATCTCTTTTCCGTAAAATACAGATCCGATAGAGCCTCTAAGATCACCGGATCACTAGGCCCCGCGTCCAGGCCCTTTTCCAAAAACACTGCTGCCTTTTTGGAATCCCTCAGTCTATCAAGTGCAATTTCTGAAGCCTGGTAAAACAGTGCTGCTTGCTCCTGTCTATTGCGGGTCAGTTCCGCCAGGCGGGTTTTGAGCACCATAGCCTCTTCAAACTGTTCGTCCGCTTCGAGCAGTGTACTCAAGCCACGAAGAGCCTCTTCATGACTTGGATTCGTCTCCAGCGCTGCTTGATAACTTGCCACTGCCTGCTCTGGCTCCTGCAGATGTGTAGCATAGATCTCACCAATTCTCTGATGCAGCTCTGCAGTGGCGGTCATGTCCCCAGCGTTGATGGCCAAGACCAGTTCTCTTCGGCGCATCTCCAAGGCATCAGACCAATCACCTTTGAGCTCGCTGAGATTAGCCAGCGCATTGACCACCGACTTCCTTTTGGGGTCGAGTTTAAGCGCTTCGTGAAATGCTTTTTGAGCCTCTAATTCATCATTCGTATGCTGAAGATGGAGCTCACCGATCTCTACCAGCAGTTCGACCGCTTCTTCATGAGAACCAGCCAGAGCCACCTGCTTCTGAAGTGCCAATAATAGTTTAGGAATATCTCCGGCTCGGCGCCAAATCTTGGTTAACCTAACAACGCTAAGAGCATCTTGGTCATCAAACGCAATCGCGCGTTCCAATGTCCTACCGGCCGCTTCTAAATCTTGAAATCGCTCTTCCCATATTCCAGCCACACGATTCAAGAACGCGACCGCTTTCGCTGGCTCCGAGGCAAGCTCTACCTGGCGTTCGTACACCGTGATGAGCTCCATCCACTTCTCTTCCTGGGTATACAGGCGTTCAAGCACATCTAGTGAAGGCCGATGGGTAGGATCTAAGGCCAGCACATCAACATAAGCTTCAATGGCCCGAGCCGTGTCACCTAAGCCTTTCTCAAGAACCTCTGCCAGCTCCGCGGAACGAGCTAGCCGCTCCTCGTCATTGCTAACCTCATCTCGTCTGTGCTCCAGGAAGTGCGCAAGGGCTGGCCAACGGCCATACTTGCGTAAAAGCGTGGTCATTGCCGTTTGGGCTTCGGGGTCATCCGGGCTCAGATCTAAGGCGTGCTTTACCCTGGCAATGGCCGCGTCAGGATCCTGTTGATGTTGTTCTTCAAGCCTCGCAATTTCGAATAACAATTGCCGTTTAGCCGTGGGATCATTCGTTATCTCGGCCTGCTCAGCCAACAATCCTACAACATCATTCCACCGATCCGCTGATTCAAGGAGGGACCTCAACGAGGCTCGCACCTCCGTGTTATTCGGGTCTCGCTCCAACACCCAACGAAAGTGGGACTCAGCCTCCTCCGGTGCAGACAACTTATGCCGATAGATATGACCAAGACGGTCGTGTAGAACCAAGAGTTCCGGCCCGGAAGCTATGTCCAATTGGGTTTCATAAACCTCTGCGAGAACATCCCAACTATCGGTAACTGCCCCGAGACGTTCTGCTAAAGAGCGGGTTGTTTCGTCTGTTCCTGTCTCTGTACATGCTCGACAGGCCGCCCCGAACGCGAGATCCGCATGGCCCAACCGTCGTTCTTGAACTTCCACAACCGAAAGAAGCAGAGTTCGTCGCTCATCAATATCCGTAATCTGGTCCAGTCGGAAGTTGTACAAGGCAACCAACCGGCGATAGTCCCCATTGTCGCGGTAAATACGTTCAAGCGACTCGAAAGCTCGACCATTGTTCGACTCAATTTCGAGGATCTTTTCGTAAGCCGATGAGGCCCCTGAAGTGCGTTTGCAGCGCTCATAAAGCTCTGCAACTTCGAAGAGAATCTGTACTCGAGCTCCCACACTCTCGGTGGCTTCAGCCCGAGCAAGCTTTACCCTAACCGCCTCCACATCAGCTTCTGCAGCCGTAAATAGTTGCTCCAGTTGAATGAGTTCTTCTGGGGTATGGGGATCCAGATCAAGGACCCGGCGGGCAACCTCGATCGCCTCATCTGACCGTCCTAAGTGGTGTTGGAGAACCTGAGAAAGCTCAAAGCGGATGGTCTTCACTGCCGCCGCATTCGCCTGTAGCGGCAATAACCTCCGGAGCACATCCGCAAGTTCATCCCAGTGCTTTGAGGAGCGATGGATTGTCCGAAGAGCATCCAATGCCTCAATGTCATTAGGATTTCTCCAGAGAATATCCTGCCAAGACGTCACCGCGTCATCAGGATTACCCAGCTGGGTACTTCGAATCAGACCCAACTTTCGTTGAATTCTCAGGATCTCGGCGTCATCAGTCGGATGCTTGAGACGGGTCTCGAGGTGCTCGGCAAGCTCCTCCCAACGTTCAGCTTTCTCCAATAGATCTTCCAAGGTATCCAGGACATCCGGATAGTCCGGCTCATTGTCCAAAACCCGCCGCCAAAGCTCAATTGCCTTCTCCGTCTCATTGAGAGGGCCTCCAAAGAGCTGTGCAAGCCGGATCCGAAGCCGCGTCCTTCCCCGAGGGTCTTCGGTCTGAGCCATCTGTCGTTCAAGCACCTCCGCAAGCTCAACCGCATTGCTCTGCGGCTCCAGCAAACGGGCCAGCGCGGTCAATACTTCGGGAGCATCAGGTTGCTCAGAGTATGCTTCTCGATAGTATCTAAGGGCTTCATCGATATCACCGAGCCGCTCGTCCCATAACATGGCCAAGCGAATCGAGAGCTCAAAACGATCTGGCTCCGCACAGGCCGAAAGGCGTTGCCGAAGCACGTTCACTAGTAGTGGCCAACTTCCTAACTGCTGCAAGAGCTTATCTAGCGCCGCTAACGCTTCATCGTCCCCCGGATGTCGTTCGAGCACGGTTTCCCATGCACCAACCGCCCTCTCTGGATCCTCCGGTTCCAGAAGCTGCGCTCTTCGCCGCTCCAACCTCTCCCGAACTTCAACATCTGGGACTTGAGCTACCGCCTGCGCGTACACCTCAGTGACTTCCAAAGTACGGCCGAGCCGAGTCGCGAGTTGCTCTAGCTGCTCACTCAACGACTCGATACCGGGAGCGTTTCTCACCGCCTCTGCCAGGGTATCAAAGGCCATATCTGGCTGTTCTAAATAACGATTTTGAATATCCGCGATCTGTTCTTGATATCCCGCCCGGTCCACCGCTCGAGGCTCTACGGTCACTTGGCGTTGCAGCAAGCTTACAAGCAAACTCCAGTCTGAGGCGGTCTCCAAAGCACGGACCAGCACGGCTCCCGTGGACCGAACCAAAGCCCGATCACCTTCGACCGCCGCGTCCTCAAAACGGTCTTGGAGATACTTCCGCGCCGCTGCATGGGTTGGATCTATATCGAGGACTTCACCAAGAAGACGGTCAGCGGCTACCAGGTCTCCCATATGTGTCGCGCGTATCCGGCCCAACCAAACCTTCACCGGCAGCATCTGATCAGCCTCGGTGCACAACTCCAACCACCGTTCCAAAACCTCCGACAGCTCCGTGATCCGAGCTTCTTTTTCGAGATGTCCGGCTAGGGCTTCGAGAGCTTCAAGATCGTCTGGCACCAATTGAGTCAGTCGCCTGAGCGTTGCTACCGCGCTCGGCACGTCCTCTAGGGATTCAGCTTGTACTTTTGCCAGAGCCCGCATCAAACGGGCTCGCTCCGATGTAGCTCGGGTCTGGTTAATGCGCTGACGGTATAATTTAGCAAGCTGCTCTGGACTCTGCAGTTCACCGAGAAGCTGTTCCAGGGCATCCAATGACGCCTCGTCTCTAGGGTCCAGATTCAGAACATACTGATACTCAATAACCGCTCGTTCAGGATCACCACACTCATTAGCAAAAAGCTCCGCTACTCGTCGCCGGAGCGCAATCGTATGCTCCCGTCCTCTGCTACTATCCGCCTCATCGAGATAGACTGCAACCAGATCTTCGAGAAGGCCATAAGAGGTCGCAAGCTCCTCCATTCGCTCCTTGACCGCGGCGTCGGTCGGCTCCTCATGAAAGGCTCGACGGGTGGCTGTAAATGCCTTCTGCGGAGCACCAAGGTCCTTTTGATAAACAACACTTAACTCATCAAGTATCTCTTTTCTCTTAGCACCGCTTTGTCCAGCCGCCATTCGCTCCAGGCATTCAACGTAATTTTCTGAGGCACCACTATCCCTGTAAATGGGCGCGAGAACTTCAGCAGCAATAACCGCCTGAGTATCCTCTTCGCCAGCAACCCGCAGCACCGCCTTAAGCCCAACGACTGCTCCTTGGTCCAATGGTCGTAGTCGGAGGACTTCCTTGTAGGCGCGAATAGCCCCCGCAAAATCCGAAAGGGCATCGCGCCTAAGGGCCGCAAGCTGAAGGAGCAAACCGGCTTTGGCGTCCACGTCCTCGGTGAGATGAAGTTCGGCTTCTAAAGCTTCCACCATGCGGTTGGGCTGTCCCATCCGTTCTCCCAACGCCGCCAAGCGTCGAAGCACCTCCATGTCCGTCGGTCGGAGCGCCTTGAGCGCGAGCAGCGCTTCTTCGGCTTGTTGTGGATCTTGGAGTTCGTTTTCCGCAAGCTCTGCGATTTCGAACCAGCGTTGCTCTTTTGCTTCGGAATCATGCTCAAACAAGTCAGCCGATAGCACCCTCCGGTGGACCGCCACCAAGCGATGGCTCTCTCCCGATTCTCGATAGATCCGCTCCAGTTCCGTTAGGCTCTCAATGTCGTCAGGATCCTGAGCTAGGATTTGTTCGTAGTACCCAGCGGACTCCATCGAGCGGTGCAACCGGTTCCCGTACAGGTGAGCTACCCGCTTGAGCAAGCTCCTCCGGACTTCGGGCTCTTTGACTCTTTCGAGGGCCTGAATATTCAGCTCCGCCCACTCTTCTTCAGCTTCACTTTCGACCGCGAGGCGTCCCAGTTCCTCAACGACATCCGTCGCGCTGGGATCCTCCATAAACACCTTTCCGAGGGTGACAAATGCCAGTTCTGGCTGCTGCAGTTCATGAGCATAAACCGCAGCGACTTCCTGCCATAGCTGGCGCCGCTTGCTCGGGTGTGCCCCCTCACTTTCAATTTCTTTGGCGAGAACCAGCCGGGGAAAGATCTGCTGCGTTCGCCAATACGGCGCTACCTGTCGTGCGGCCTCGGCAGCAAGATTTGGCAGTCGAGATCGGCACCGTACAGCTAACCCTTCCAAGGCCTCCGCGGCAGCTAGATGTTCAGATACCTGCTCTGCACGCAACACGGTAGCATAGGCTTCGATCGCACCATCAAGTTGATTGAGCTGGTGCTCTAGAACCTGTCCCTGCCGAAGCAATAACTGAGCTTTTTCAAGACCCTCGCTGGCAGATACAGCCCGCGTTAATGCGTCCTTAATGGTCTCAGGCGCATCACCTTGGACACGAACAACCCCCTCGAGAGCGGTCAAATGACCAGGTAAGGCCCCGAGAGCCTCTTGATACAGTTTTCCGGCCCTCTCGGGAGCCAGCGATTCCAGCAGATGGGCCGCTCGACAATACAAATCCGCCCGTTCGTTCGATGTTGCAAGAGTTGCTCGTGCCGCTAATACTTCAGCCGCCTTCTGAGGCTCATTCGCTTTTTCTAGACAGTGTGCCAACTGCTCAAGAACCTTCGGCTCTTGCGGACGTACTTCTGAAGCTAATGTCCAAATAGGCAGGGCTCTTTCCGGATCCAGAGAAAGGCGTTCCGCGAGCGCTATTGCCCGGTCCACAAGTGCCTCCTGAATTGAGTGTTCCCGACCTTCAGCCGCTGCCTGGATAAGTTTGGGTAAACTAGCTATTTCCCCGATTCGAACCGCAAGCTGCTCTAAGGTATCCAAAAGCTCCGGCCGTTCCGGTACCTCAAGAAAAGCTTGTTTCGCAGCGTCCCAGGCCTGGTCCGGTCGTTTCAACTTATCCTCTTCTATAGATATAACCATCAACCACCGCTCAAGCCGCTCTTCTTTGTCGCTGGCTGCATTTGCCAACTGCCGATATACCTTCGACAGTTTGGGCCAATCCTCCGCCTTCCGATACACGGGCTCGAGGGCCAAAGCGGCGGAGACCACTGCTTTGCCCTCCGCCACTTGCCCATCAAGAAGGCCTTCCAGGGAATCACGCACCTCTTTTTGTTGGGGGGATACTTCGAGGGCCAAACTCAGGGCACCCACCATCCCCTCAATATCACCGAGCTGCTGACGCAGCACGGCTTCGGTCATGTACAATCGTGTCTTCGCTGCCGACTCCTGTGCACATCCCGCTTCTTGATGCAGAGCCTCAGCTTGCTCGGCGTAGCGTTGTAGTCCTCCCAGGAGACGAACCGACTCGTGCCACACGCTCTGGTCGGCAGGCGCATAGCGCTGAGCCTCTTTGAGACTTACTACCGCCGCCTCCAAACGACCAGCTTCTTCCCACTGGGCCGCTGCCCGTCGAAAATAACTCGCCTTTTCCTGTGGCTCTTGAGCACTTTCCCCTCGGGTTACCAGAAACTGCGCCAATGCTTCCGGTTGATCACCGGTAGCCACCAGTTGCTCCAGAGCTTCCAGAGCCTCAGCGTCATCGGGACAGTGTTCTAGAACCGCTTTCCAGCCTCGCTCAGCATCCTGTGTGCGTTTGTGCTCTTGCGATACCAGCCGTGCGTACCACCGCCATAAATCAGCGCTTGAGGTGCGCTCCGCTCGAGCCATGATAATCGATTCGAGGGTAGAATGAGCTCCCAACTCTCGAGCTAAGGCCTCTAGGCGGGGATGCTGCGAAACACTCAAGGCTCCTCGCTGAAATGCTCCGAGAAGTCCATCATAGGCCCCCTGAGGATCATCCTGCTCCACCCGTAGTTCCACAACTCGACTCAGAAGCTCACTGTGAAGCTCAGGGGAGGGGTCATCACTCATCTGAGCTTCGATTGCTCGGATCTGTCCCTCAACGTCACCCTTCTCCGCATAGATGGTTGCAAGCATCTGTCCTGCTCGGACACTCACCGGCGGTTTTGTCAGCAGCGAGTCCAAGCCAGTGACCGCCGGGTCACATTCGCGGTCTGTTTCTAAGCCTCTGACATAATATGTGTACGCCTGCTCAAAATCCCCAATATGTATTCGAAACAGGTCCCCCATTCGCGCATCTAAGCAGGCAGCCTCGGATGAATCCGAAACCCCGCTACGCAGACGAGAAAATACCGTGACCAACTCCTCTGACGCCTCCGTTGGTGATAGGAGTTCCGTCAAGCGGGTCAACGCTGTGGTCTCGTTCGGATCAACAGCCAATACTTGCCGATATGCATCCGCGGCACCTTGCGTATCCTTCACCCGGTCTTGTAGTACAGCCCCCAACGTCCGAGCCACCCGTACTCTGTCTAATGGTGCAGTCAAACGTTCTAGCTGCGACCGCAGGAGATCAACTAACTCGGTATAGCGTTCCGTCTCCACAAGATGGGCTTCCAGAATGTTGAGCGCAGCCTCATGGCCCGGCTTTACCTCCAACACCGCCCGATAGGCTTCGAATGCCAAACCTGGTTCTGGATACAAAGTGCCAGCCACAGTGAGAATATCAGCGTGAGTTTCCGGCGAATCCGCATGAAGGGCGGCGAGCTCTAGAAGTTCCTGTGCGATACTAGCTGGACGCGGTGAGCGAGCCCCGAGAACTTCCACGTGGCTCAACAGCTGCTCGTCCGCGGGCCATTCACGAAGAACCGGCAAGACGATATTTAGTCCCCGCTCGAACTCGCCAAGCTGAAGCGAAATATCTGCCGCTGATATCGCCGCATCCTTTCGCTTCTCGAGCACATCTATCTCACGAGCGATGACCTCTAACGCATCCAGTTCGGACATGGATGCCTCTCCACGGCTACGATAGATAGGGACCAATGCTTGAGCAATATGAAGCGCGGTTTGGCCCGTTCGACCCACCATATGTCGAGCTAGAGGGTCTATGACATCTTGTGGGCGCAATTGTACATGGTTTAGCCAAATCGCAATCGCCTCGTCATCGCGCGTCAAGCGCTCAAGGACGGCAGCACGCTCCAACGCCATAGAGATTCGAGCGCCCTCATCCGAAGCTAATGAGCGCTCCTGATCCGCAAGTACCTGCTCCAGATCTCCCCACCTCTCCAGCCGAGCGTAAATATTCGACAGTTGCCGAAGAGCCGCGTTGCTCAGGGGATCTTCTGCTCGGATAGATTCAAGGAGCAAGATCGCTTTTTCTATTCCGTCTTTGCGGTGAGCTAAAGCTTCAGCAAGTTTGAGCTTGGTAGTCCGACGCTCCATGTCCGACTGAGCATTTTCTAACTGCTGGGTAAGAAGCTCAATGAGAGCGGTAGGATTAGCTTCCGCCCGGGCGTGACCTTCAAGGGAAGCCTTAGCTTCTTGGTGGGTAGGATCCAATTCTAACACCTTGCGCCATAGGACAACAGCACGGTCCGTATTCGGCATTCGATCTTCGTAGATTTTCGCCGCTTGAACCCATAACTCTGTCACATCCGCTTGCCCCCTAATTTGGGCAGCCACGGTCAATGCCTCAGCGAATTCTTCGCATCGGTCAAACTCTTGAGCCAACTCAAAAAGCTCTCCTCGAACTTCATCCGCCTGAGGGTCTATCATCAGCCTCCGTTTGAGGGCGAGGAAGGTCTCTTCCGGTCCAACCCCACGAGCGAGCTCAACCTGTTTCTTAACCCACTGGATACGACTTGCCAAATCAGGGGCATGTTGTTCGAGGATTTTTATCCTAGTTAATTTATGCTGAGGAGAATCGTCCAGATCATCCCCCAATGTGAAGAGCAACTCTGCGGCCTCCAACTTAGTGGCTGAAAGCTCCAAAGCCTTCGTTAAATAGCCACGCGCCACTTGTTCATTGTCTGCGGCCAATCGACCAAGTTCTAGCCAGGTACTCGCCACCAGATCCTTGTCTTTGCTCGTCTCTGCAAACCTCTGAAGAATACCTTGTCTTTCATCACTTCGTCCAAACTGTTCGAGAACATCCACGAGCCGAGCGGTGAGATCGCTCCGAGATGGATCTACCTCCCAAGCTCGACGATGAGCATCCACCGCCAACTGACCGGCCTCGGCTCGAACCGCAGAATCATCTGTACCAGCCTTTGCTTCTGCGACCCGAGCGATCGCTTGGAGGAGACGAACCCGCACATCTGCGTCCCTAACTATCTCAACCAATTTCTGAAGTTGGGTGATTCGCTGGTCGTAGGTTTTTTCTGAAAGGGCGATCTCTTCGTGGACTTGAAGCGCCGCATTATCACCGGGATCAAGAAGCTGAGCTCGCTCAAAATACTCCTTTGAACGGTGGCTATCATTTCCGTACGTCCAATAGAGCTGAGCGGCGCGTAGATACGCTTTGGCAGCCGCTCGCTTGTCCCTAGCCCCAAGCCCAGAGGACCGAGCTTGACTTGCATGCTGCTCCCAATTTTGCTGAATCGCGTCGAGCGCCGTCAAGCGGGTTGCGGCACTTGTGTCCCCCAACATGTGTGCACGAGCGAGCAGAGTTCTGGCATGTTTATGAAAAACCGCGAAATGCGACAACTGCTCACTTAATTGGCAGAGGGCGTCTTGTATATCGAGCCGCACTGCTTGGGGAATGGTTGATTTCTCAGGATATTCCGGAATCTTCTCCGCGGGCACTTCCGTGTTCACCGCAAAGAATCTTTCCGCACCATCCCCCAGATGCCGCCTGATTTCCTGCTCGAGCACATCTATTGCGTCCCGAAAACGCATATCCTGGATCAGGAGGCGTCGGGCTTCCGTTAGAAGCAGGGGGTTTCCCGATTTCACTCGCTGATCGGTTGCTAGCAGCAGGTAAACCGCCCGCTGCAACTCATGAAGCTCATCGTTGACCAGCCGAGATAGGGCAACAGCCCTAGTTGGTTGAACCTCAGATGGGGCCAGTGGCAAGGCTTGCTCCAGCAACCGCGCAGCCAAAGACTGTCGTCCTTGGAGCCGCATCGCTTGAGCTAACGCATCAACCGTTTCCAGATGAGCCTCCCGGCCCACCAAAGCTCGACGGAGATAAACTTCCGCCCGTTGCGGATCTGCCAGCTTATCTAAGACCAATCGACCAGCTGAGAGCCATAGGCTACACCCCAGCTCCGCGTCTGGTGCCCTAGTCGCTGCTTCTACGTGTAGTTCAACAAGGTCACTCCATGCCTCCGTCACTCTGAGTGGGGCTTCAGCAGACGCTAGAGCCTCAGCGTTAACCCGCCCCGCATTATCCAACGTCGGAGCCACACTCAGGGTTGGGTTGTAGGGTAGCGCCAACGAGTTCGGCCCAGCTGCCTCCCCAATTTCCGCCATCTCATGGTAGCTTAGCCGTTCAACGAGCCCGGGTCGACGGCAGGATGACAACGCGGGTATTGCGCGACTTCATCCGCAAACTACGCATAGATTCATTCAGAAACTGTACTTCAGCGTGGGCAATAGAAAGATGTTAAATGCGGTCTGTGGTGCTAATAGGCTATGAAGACCGGTCTGCAGACCGATCGAAAAGTGTCTCAAGGTAGTAAAATATTCGTAACCTAAACCCCCCCCCACCATCACTCCCGCATCACTATCTGAGCTCACGGTCTGGTTAGACCGAAACAAAACCGATGCTCCACCGTCAGCTTGAAGCCACACGAAATGACGCTCAGTGGTTATCACCGCCAGTTGGATCCGAAGATTAGGGGATACATAGAATCGGTCAGCCCGACGCTCTACGCCGTTGAGCGCCACAGAACCTTCGCTGGCTATGAACCCGACCCCCACGGCCAAATTAAGAATCGGCAAAATATCCCAGCCTCCATGAAAGGTGAAATAGGTCGATAGTCCATAGTTAGCATCATCGTCGGGAACAACGAGTACGCTGGGCCCTACCCCCATGGCGGTAAAAAATCCTCGCTCAACCGCTCGGATGCTCTGGGCCTGACCCGGTTGGGACACATCTCGTTGGGCCCAGGCGGGATCCGAGCTCAACACACCCGCCATGCATATAATTACGCCCCCCCAGCCTTGAAGCCCCCTACTTCTTCCGCCGTTTCGATCCCTCACCCTAACCATCAGCCGATGGCACGCTGCCCACAACCCCGCTGATGGTCAATCACCGGCCCTCTACGCCAGGCGATATTCGAACCAGCTTCCGAGATCCGCCGGACCATGGATAAACCAGAGTGTCCTCTCCGCTGGATTCATGACTACGGAGGCGTTGGTACTTATGCCGTCCACATTTTTTCGATTGATAGCCAGGTCACCACCATACATATCCGCACACCACGCTTGGAGCCGTATAGGATCCAAACGTGGCACCTCCTGGGCCAGATCCGTCATCCTTTGCTGCCGGTGGTGAGATGAGGCCATAGGTGTCCCTTGCGCTTCTAACCCAAGCAATGAAGGGCATAGACAATGATTGCAGTGGACATACACATCTTCAATGATCGGAATGGTCTGCACTTGGGTGGCTGAACATTCAAAACCCTGAGCTCGATCCGCCTCGGATACCAAATAGTAATAGTGCGCTGCGGCTCGTGGTGCATCAACAATCACCCGACTCGCTCCTTCGAAGGTTGAAGTGCCCAGGGCTTTATGTATGACATCCAGATAGCCAATGCCTACCCGAGTGTCAGTTGTTCGGAGGTTAGTCGTACCCACCCCCAGTCCGCACTCGTTGAGTCCAATGAGACTCAAACACCCGACGGTGGTCATCGCTAACGTAGCGGGCCCAACCGTAGGTACCCGACGTACTACACGCACAAAGGGCATATTATCCGTTGATAAATCCCAGGTTTGAACGGTTAAGATCTGTCCGGTACGGCTGCGTGGCGGTGGCACCACCGCCGAGGAACAAGCTTCTCCGTCGACAGCCGCCAGCGATGGAGACCCTTTGTATCCATACGCTGCCACATCGCGTACGTCGGTCAGCGAATTCATCATCCAGACCTGAGCTAACGTGAGACCACTTGCTGCCGCGACGCCCTCAAGCTCCTCTAGACCCTCTGGAGTGTATGCTCTCACCGCCCTAAGGCATTGTTCAGCGAGCTGAAGCAAACCCAACTCATCAACTTTGTGTCCTCCGTAAAGCTCGGCTTGGGTCAGCGCATTCTCTAAGCGCAAGGTATACAACTCGCTGATGGCTTCGCGACAGATCTCACCAAACGCAGTTCCCATGTCTCGCGGTGCACCACAAAGTTCAATGACGTCCATCTTGGTTGAACCGCCTACGTCCTTGCGACAGCTTCGGTCTAGTATCCTCAATCAGTAATACCTACAAGTTCCTGCTTCCACGCGGGGCTATGCCCCGCTGCGAGGGCCCCTTGTTGATTCTCACAAAATCAATCCAGGTGGGCTTTGCTCTAGCAGGCCATCGGAAAAGTGGGATGGGTGATCCGCGAAGTATCTTTTCCGTGGAACGCTCCGGATGAAGAGGGCGCATACCGGGCGTATGCAACCGATGAAAGGCGAAGCCGGTCCTGACGTTCTACGGAAAAAGGACGAGCGAAGCGCCTAACTCATTTTTCCGATGGCCTGCTAGAGCTGCTTTGGCGATCAATCGACGGTACGTGCCGATATCCTTAGCAGCCGGTTGATTTAGCCCAGTGTGTAGCTATCGAGCCCGGCTTTTCGTGAAACGCTCTGACGACGAGGCGAGCGTACCTGGCGGTACGCGACCGAGGAGAGACTTTTCGTGGTCAGGACCTTTCACGGAAAGACCG
>JAHQVK010000112.1 GCA_019634385.1 Myxococcales bacterium
GGGCTAAATCAACAGGCTGTTAACCGCTGCGCCGGACGAGTCATGAACCACGTCCGACTTTATGTCCCTTCTAGAGCCGGTTGATTTGGCCATGTGTGTAGCTAGGCTATCGAGCCAGGCTTTTCGTGAAACGCTCTGAAGACGTGGCGAGCGTACCAGGCGGTACGTGACCGAGGAGAGACTTCTAGCAGGCCATAGATGCGTGCAGGGCTAGATCAACCGGCTGCTAGGGCGTGTCTTTACCCTCCACCTTCCGGCTGAAGAGATGACGCCGTAGCCCGCGTGAGGGAGGGTTCAGCCACGGGGGGAGGGGACTGGATGTACCGGGCCGAGGGACCGAAAAGGTGACGGAGCCACCGACCCCTCACACACGCACGATACAAATCAGAACGCGGTCCGGAGCTTAAAAACACGCCTAGCCGCGGATTGATTGGCCAATCAATCGAGAACGTCTCCCGCTAACGCGGGGTCTGCCTCCCCCAAAAAAGACCTCAAGCTTTCTCACGGTTACCACTGATCTTGGGAGTAAGCTAAAAGGCCAACACCAGAACCAAGGAGTGACCGATCCATACTACACATATCCAGCAGCCCACCTATGTCTGGCAACCGACATGGTGTATGTAGCTAGTCCTGGAGAAAATGGTGTTTAAACGTCAGCCCCTTGGCTTCCCCTGGCCTACACGAGACCCCTTTCTCTTCTGCGTCCACCATCTCGACCGCTACCCTGCGGGTAACACCCAGCTCGGCGTAGACGTTCAGCACCGGGTGGGCCGACAGATGGGAATGGATTTTGATCTTCGGGATGGTTTTCGTATGTATCATGGTCAAGAAGTCCCCGGCTTTCCCGCCCATCCTCACCGAGGTTTCGAAACCATCACCCTAGCCCGACGGGGATACATAGACCACTCCGACTCTCTCGGGGCAAAGGCCCGCTTCGGTCAAGGGGACGTACAGTGGATGACCGCAGGCCAAGGCATTGTTCACAGCGAGATGTTTCCGCTCCTCAACCAAAACCACCCAAACATTAACGAACTCTTTCAAATTTGGTTGAACCTGCCTGCCAAGAACAAACTGGTCGCACCCCACTTCTCCATGTTGTGGGCACCCACAATCCCCAAAGTGCTCGTCCATGACCCAGACGGACGCACAACGGTTGTCACCGTGATGGCCGGTCACTTCCAAGACAGCATCGCACCCCCTCCCCCTCCCAAGTCATGGGCGTCGGAGAAGGATGCTGACATAAGCATCCTCACCCTGGAGATCGAGCCATCAGCGACGATTACCCTGGAGGCGGCACAACCTGGCTCGAGACGTACCCTCTATTTCTTTGCCGGCGACGATCTCAGCGTAAACGGCATCCGTGTAGAGGAACACTCAGCCCTCGAGATGAACAACCATCACCCCGTGACCATGAAAGGCCCGACTCGGGGTGAGCATCACGCTCAAGTACTTGTACTCCAAGGTCGACCTATCGGAGAGCCCGTAGCCCACCATGGCCCCTTTGTTATGAATACATGGGATGAGCTGGTTACGGCCCAGCGTGATTATCAGAATACCGGGTTTGGCGGTTGGCCGTGGCCCAAACCGGATCTCACCCACGGCGCCACAGAAAAACGCTTTGCTATTCACCCTGACGAGCGAAAAGAGGCTCCTACAACTGAAGATAGTTCTATTTAGCCTCAGATTATTCGCACAGAGTTTTCCACTGGCCGCGTTCGGTCCAAACGGTGCCTGCGGCTGCAGCGGGCCAAGGAAGAAGTCCCATCAAAAACGAGTAACAACCGCTGGGCTCAGGCCCTGCGTTACAATTACAGCAAAGACCACTTGAATTGATTCTGGAAGAATCAACAAGCGGTCGCGCAGCGGGACATAGCCCCGCGTAATTTCTGCTGTAGGTATCGAGTTCAGCCTCGCGTACTGGTTTGGTTCATAAGCGCACTGGTCAAACTTTCCAGGCCACGTTTGGCACTGAACACCGGCTAGCTCAGGTCAACTAGGTAGAGTCGTTCCCCAAAAAACTTTTGACCACCTCTTGCTACGCAGGAGAACTCCCAAGAAAGCTCAAGCGGCCAAACTGTCCTCGGTCAGAGCACTCTCTGGAAACTCGAACTCAAGCATTGTACCTCGACCAGGCTCCGAGGAAAGTATCACTTCCCCCCTGAGTTGGTGCGTGGCCTCCCGCACCACAGCCATGCCCACCCCGCGACCCGAGGTTACACTGCTCGAATCCCGAGTCGAAAGACCATCCGTGAAAATCGCAGTACTAAGCTCTGCTGGGGTAGCTGCGGGCAAGCCCATAGAGCGCGCTTTGGTGGCTACTCGTTCCCAGTCCACCCCACGGCCATCATCTTTAACCTGAAGTCGTAGCACTCCATCTACTCGCTCAGCACGCAATTCCACCAAACCCTGCTCCGGCTTATCTAACATCCGTCGCTCCTCAGCTCCCTCCAACCCGTGATCAACCGTATTGCGGAGAACATGTACAAAGGCTGACCAGAAGTTGCGCCAACGAGAGGCATGGAGCCGAATACCACCGTGATGAATCAATACTTCGGGCTCCGGCTTGCCCATTCGAACCGCCGCGTCTCGAAGGACATCACCAGCTCGCTCCAAACGTACCGAGAGACGTTCGAGAGACCATGTATCAACCAGTGCCACCATATCGGAAGCACTCGCCCCCGAGCTGAGACCCATTTTGAGTTCAGCAATATCTGCCTCTGAGACGTCCAAAGTTTGGCTCCAGGGATCACTAATAAAGACCGAAACTTCCGCTTGAACCCTTTGCCAATCGTCCCGAAGACGCTCGATATCTACGGCCTGCAATCTTTCGCCTTTTTCATCAAGACGGTCCTCAATATCATGGCATCGGGAAGCAAACGCACTAATACCGAAGGTAGATGCGTTCCCTTTCAGCGTATGAATCACTCGCTGGGCCACAATTGGATCCATCTGTGGAGATAGAGAATCAACAAGGCTGGATGCATCATCCATAAACTCCAACGTACCCCTACGATCCCGTCCGAGCTCCCTCACAAGAGCTATGATCTCACTCATCCGTCGTTCTTCTACTTCCCGTTCTAACCGATCAGTGACGTCGGTAAATGTTAACAACAACCGAGTAGATAACGTTGTAGGACCTCTGTCCATGACCGTGTAGCCCACATCATAACTACCGCGGTCCAGATGCAGACGTGAGGGGAACTGGGCCAGCACTAGTTCTTGAGGCATTATATCGTCAAGGAGTTCTTCAAAACCGAAAAACAGGTACTCACCAAACTCTTCATCAGAGCGACCAAACCAGGTGAATACTGAATCGGCTGGCCTCAACTCACCAAACCATCGCACCGCGGCCACACTCATCTCGGAGCTTACAACCCCACCAAGCGTGGTGGTCACAAGGCCCTCACCCACATTTTCGAGCACAACGCGGTTGCTCTGATACAGGGTCTGGAGACTGTCGGTGCGCTCAGCAACTTTCTGCTCAAGACTCGTATATAAGCGGCGAAGAAACACACCAAATACCACCAGTAGTACAGTAAGGAGCACGGTCAGAATGAAGACACCAGCTTGGAGCCGTTGGGCCTGGGCATCTATGCGCTGCACAAACCCATTATACTGATCATCAAGGGCAGCAACTTGCGCGGAAATCTGAGCCTTGACGATCGCTGCGAGCTGTTGGCCCACTAGGGGAATAACTCTGGCACACAATGAAGCATGAACCTCAACAACTTTGGCGCGGGCTAGAGCAAGACCCCGCCATTGTGCAAGACGATTTGGCCGGTGGCGGGGAAGTTTTTGATCGCGAAGCCTCTCATGCTCACTCTTGAGTACATCTATGGCTTCAGTCACCCTTTGGATATCTTCTCCGCTCCGGAACGCAGCGAGCATAAATATCGACCGCACCACGGCATCCGCGGCGTCCTGTAATCGTCGAAAATCCCGGGCCCCTTTTGCGGTGATCGCACGCAACTCATCACTAGCACGAGGGAGATACCGAAAAGAGTTGCGAAGGCGAGCGTTTCGCCCCTTAAAGACCTCAGCACGCTTCGCTTGGGTGGAAACTGCATCCATCACCAACGACGGATCCACGTCTTCGGACACCATGGAGGCTACTCTCCTCACCCCGTAGGCCCAACGACGAGTAAGTCTGAGCATATTTTTTGAGCTGAGCATCAGCTCATCGTAGTGCTGGGACATGCCATACCGACTCTCGAGCACCAGCCGCTTCAGATTTGCGTCTTCTCGGAGCAAATCCCGTCGGAGTCCGTCGAGGTTAGTCCGCTCAACAGTGGGCAATAAATTTATCTCACTGTAAAGAGATAGCCCAAGATACGCTGCCCCCATCACCGCAATGACGCTACCAACAAGAACAGACAGTTTGTGCTTCATCATAGCCGTCACGAGTCCATTTTCATGTGTTCCGTAGCCCACTGCTGGTAAGCAGAAGTATCCGGTATGTCACCAAGCAATGTCTCCAGGAATGCTTCGATCTTCTCTATCTCATTTTCTTGCAACTCCCGACCAAGCTGGTATCGGCCCATGATCTGGATCGCCTCTCCGAGAGTTGCCACTGACCCATCATGAAAGTAGGGGGCAGTTAGGGCCACTGACCGTAGAGAAGGGACCTTAAAAACA
This sequence comes from Myxococcales bacterium, assembly GCA_019634385.1. GTDB lineage: Bacteria > Myxococcota > Kuafuiibacteriia > Kuafuiibacteriales > Kuafuiibacteriaceae > JAHQVK01. The sequence continues at coordinate 4,636 of JAHQVK010000112.1, forward strand.
TGCTTATCTTCGTCTTTACCAGTGACGTTAAACCGACCCAAATCCGCGGGATTGATCTTTCCCCTATCTTTGAAATAGTTGCGGAGAATACCAAATTTTTGAAACATGTTTCCGCCCACGTTCCGGCCCTGGTGGCAAGCAATGCATCCAACAGACTTGAAAAGGAAATATCCTTCTTTCTCCTCCTGAGATAAGGCATCATCATCACCACCCAGCCACTGGTCAAAGCGGGAACCGGTAGTCACCAAGCTTCGCTCATAGATAGCAATGGCCCTGAGAACATTCTCTTCGTTGATGCCGTCTGCAAATAGCTCAGCGAAGGCCCGGCTGTAGTACGGATCCCTTTTAGCGACCGACAGCCCCCGTAAAAGGCCTCGACCCATCTCCGCAGGATTGGCCAACGGCCTCGCAGCCTGGTCTTCAAGCGTCAGTGCTCGACCATCCCAAAATTGGGCAACATTGAGGCTAACATTCAACACTGTGGGTGCGTTCAGGAACCCAACAGTATCATTCAAACCGGTTGAGAATCTCAGACCATCACCTCCGCCGCTCGACACATCATGACAAGTCGCACAAGCAATACGGCCGTCTAGCGAGAGTCGAGGGTCAAAAAACAACCTCCCACCAAGCTTGACAAGCCTCGGGTCAAGACCTTCTGGTCGAGGTAAGATGGCTATGGGCTCAGTGCTCGCCCGTTCGGACTTGGTTTCAACAAGATTTACCTCATCACTCGACTCGGTCCAGGGAGGCAAGACATCCCGAGCGGCGGTGCATCCGATAGTAACTGCGCAAAACACCACGATCGAAATACTTCTCACACCCCTGCCTTCGACCACTTTTGCGCAACATCGAAAGAAACCAACACCAGTGTTTCGGTACGATTCACGCCACCTTTTCCCAACCAGTGCCTGCGCTACAGCAGAAATGACTTGGGTTGAACCCAAGTTCCTGCTTCTACCCGGGGCATAGACCCGCTGCGCGACCCCTTGTTGATTCTTACTGAATCCATTCAAGTAGTCTTTGCTGTAACATCAGAGATCCAAACCAAGGGGCGCCAAATCAACATACTTCCGCACCGGTCACGTGTACCGAGGGGAGCGCACTCCTATGGCTATGTTATTTGCATTCATGCACACACGACAGAAATTCGGCTGCTGCATTAGCCCAACATAATACCCGTTCGGCAGGGGTTGCTAACCCTCGGCATTCTTCATTCGCCGTCTTATACACTTCGCGGCACCGCTCTTTGCAATCTTGATAACCAAAGAAGATTGATGTATAGTTTTGTTGGCTATCTTGGGGATATTCAATAGATGTCAGAGCTTTAAGTACCACCGACGCTGACTGTGTGCCGAGGGCCGTATCCATTGCACTAGGTGCCTCTGACTGCACAACCTCACTCGACATGGTGGTCTGAGCAGCCGGGCGATTGGGCCCAGTAACGGTAGTTTGCGAGGGGCTTTTAGTCGAAGGCACCCATGAAAAGAGTCCATACTGAGCGCTTGCAACCGATGATGGGTAGCGCCCATCGAAATATTCCGCGGAAAGATCGTCCGAAGGAGAGAGGCTAGGCCCGATCGGTCGGCCTTTTGGGTTCAAGGCAGGGCTGTTGTTCTTGTAAGCCGGTTTCGAATCGAGCGCCACCGGAGTAAAGATGCAGGGCCGGATGGAAGACGTTGTCATCATTAAAGACCCTCATAAGCACATTTGGGGCCACACCAGACCTTCTATCTTCCACTATGCACAGAACCCATTCCTTCAAACCGAACGTTCAACGAATGGTGAACGAACAGCATCGCCTCCTCTCTCGCGGCCGCCCTCTTCAACACAACAAACCACGGTTGGTGTACACGACGACTAGCAGCCGGTTGATCTAGCCCTGCACGCATCTATCGGCCGGTCTTTCCGTGAAAGGTCCTGACCACGAAAAGTCTCTCCTCGGTCGCGTACCGCCTGGTACGCTCGCCTCGTCGTCAGAGCGTTTCTCGAAAAGCCGGGCTCGACAGCTACACACAGGGCTAAACCAACCGGCTGCTAGGCAACATAGCCCCCATATATAAGGTTATACAGCAAAGACCCCTTGGGTTGAACCCAAGTTCCTGCTTCTACGCCGGGCTA
>JAHQVK010000113.1 GCA_019634385.1 Myxococcales bacterium
CTTGGTTACCATATTTTCGAGGGTTGGGTGGCTTGGCCCCCCTTGATTGGGTACATCCTCAGTACCCTCTCTCAGGGGCGGACGCCTCACAAACGCATATCCGCAGCCGGAGTTTACAGACACACCCGAATGTCCAGATGCCGTAAAGCCACTAAATCCGCAGTTGATTTTGAAGTTTGCTGGCGACATAGTCCAAGTCTCCCCACGGTTGCAAATCTCATAATGCGCGGCATCTTCACCGGAGAACCTGGTTTTAATAGCACCTAAAGAGTTCTAGGGCTTTTTCGAACTCAGGACCCGGAAGCAGAAGAATAGTATGTTAAAGAATGCTTTAACCCCACATCTAAGGCCCCATATCAGGGAATTCGATGGTTGTCCTATTCCAAATAGCGAGGAATTACACCGCTGTGTGCAAATAGATCGAACATAGGAGATGGATTCGTATAGACAAATTTGTGCTCTTCACTTCGTAACTCCAATGACTTACACAACCATTTGAATTTGGTCCAACCGATTTTTAGGTGGTCGTGACGCTTGGCTACACATGGTGCGGCACTATTGCCAAGGGTTTTGAGTGCCTGAGTATTTAGCGTATCAGTGAGCTAGATATAATAAGCTGACTTTGGAACGAAGGAGGGTAGCTGTAGGGATTTGTAGATTCGGATGCCAGCGCGAGATTTTATCAGATTTCTACACCCCTTGGTGAATTATTTTCGAGTAGGACTAGTCAATGAGCCTCACAGTAAAGACCACTTGAATTGATTCAGTAAGAATCAACAAGTGGTCGCGCAGCTGGGCATAGCCCGGCGTAGAAGCAGGAACTTGGGTTCAACTCAAGTGATTTCTGCTGTAAGAGGCGCAAGATATGTTAGACTTGAAGATGAAACCTATCATAACCCTACTCATGTTCATCCTTGCAGCTGCAATCACGGTCGCTGTCTATGAAATCTCATCGTTCAAGGGATCTGATTCATCTCATCTGTCAGCCTCAATTGCGAACACTGTCTTATCATCGACTTCGACCCCGGTGACCCAGTCCACCGAGAATATGGCATCCACCACGAGCACCGTTCGATCGCAGACTTCGACTGTTGTGACTCGTTCAGCCCCGACGGATGAGGCCGGTGATGCACCCATCATTCAGTTAGCATTGCTGCTTGACACATCTAATAGTATGGATGGCCTGATCGATCAGGCGCGGTCACAGCTATGGCGCATCGTCGAAGAATTGAGTCGTGCTACATACAAGGGCCAAGATCCTCTCCTTCAAGTGGCCCTTTTCAGCTACGGGAATGACGGTTACTCCCTGAGATCCGGCTATATTCGGCAGGATCTCCCCTTCACCGAAGACCTCGATGCGGTATCTGCTGCACTCTTTGGTCTGTCGACTGACGGGGGTAGTGAATACGCTGGTATGGTTCTCAAAGCAGCGCTCACCAAGTTACGTTGGGCTGGCGAAAGTGGAGCCATGAAACTGATGTATATCGCGGGTAACGAGGCCTTTACCCAAGGGCCGGAGGCCCCTCTACCAGTGATTGGTCATGCCTCAGCCCAAAATATTAAGGTACATCCTATTTTTTGCGGTTCCGAAGCAATCGCTGATGCTGAGTCCTGGCGCAAGGGTGCGGAAAAAAGTGGTGTTGCCTTTCTCACTATCGATCAGGACAAAAAGCCCCTCCATGTTGATGCGCCGCAAGATAGCGAACTCGTGGAGCTTGGACAGCAACTTAATACTACCTACATCCCCATGGGTGAGCGAGGTCAACAGGCTGCGGTCAATCAGCAAGCGCAGGATAACAATGCCTCTCTATATGGTCGCTCCGGGGCCGCAAAGCGCTCGATAGCTAAATCGAGCAAATACTATCGTGCTGCTCGATGGGACTTGGTTGACGCAGTTGATGAGGGCCGAGTTCAACTCTCTGAGGTAGCGGTCGAGAAGCTCCCCAAAGTCATGCGTGCCATGACTCCGCAGAAGCGGGTTGAATATGTGAACCGCCAGCGGGCGAAGCGGCACCGGATCAAAGCTCGCATTAAGGAGTTGTCCGAGGCTCGATCAAAATACGTAGTTGATGAGCGCAAGCGCCATAATAAAATGGATGCAGCCTCACTTGATGAAGTTATTGTTGGCGGTATGCATAGACAAGCTGCTGAAGTAGGGTTCGAGTTCCGATAGTCCGTCTCTGAATCCTCTTTGGGCACGACGATGAATTAGGACATGCTTGTAGAGTTGGTTTTCGGTCCGCTACAGCTAAGGTTAGTCTCGAGGTCTTTGTGAGTTCCTCGTTGACTTCAAAACTTGCCCTCGGCGTGTCTTTACAGCCAAGATCACTTGGGTTGAACCCAAGTTCCTGCGTCTACGCGGGCCTATGCCCCGCTGCGCGACCACTTGTTGATTCACGGGATACGGCGCATCTCCGCAGCCGAAGTTTAAAGACACGCCCTAGCATGTGATTGAATGGTGCCATGCTCTAGCCTTGTCCTGTTCGCGTTAAAGATCCAAATGAACTACGGCTTTCATGGTCACGTATGTCCAGTATGCTTCCTCTTTGTTCAAATGTTCTACGCAAAAATATCTTCGTGAATCCTTTAGGCCGGTTTCGACCGCTTTTAGTTCGCTAGGGTTGGTCTTCAAAGTCGGGTGTGGGCTTATTGCTCGTCCCTGATTCGACTGAGTATCCGGAGGCCCGCGGTTCCCCCTTTTATCGGTACCTCGGCAGGAAGCTAGCCATAGGCTAGCTTCCTGCCGGGTCCGCGCATTCCGCCAAGCCAGCCACTCCGCAATAGTTCCACTCTGATGTCAAAGCCACGCCCTCAACGGCTGCTGGAGCTAAGCGTTCATATCTCTCGATGGTGTTCTCCCATCGTACGTGTACGAACGTCTCTCCAGCGTACTGGTCAGTCGTTGAGGACTTCCAAATCCGTGGCGATGTGTCTTGTCTCCGGTCCAGTGGTGAGACTTTGCCTGATGAATATTGTACCCGGAATTGAGGGCCCGAGTCTGAGGGGGAATCAACCTATCTATAAAATGAGGACAGGTTATCTCAGCCCTGCTTCTTTCGTTGCGCCCAGTACTTTCGCATACGTTCTGCCGCCGCGGCCTTTTTCGCAGAATCCCAGCTTTTAGAGCGTTTCTCTGCCGCAGTTTGTACGGTATCTTTTGCTGCTTTGGCTTTGGTGGTTTGCTTAGCTGCGGGCGCTTCTTTGGATCTACCGCGTGTTTTCTTCTTTGAGGGGATAGGGAGCTCTACCTGAGCGGGGGCCTTTTTGGCCCGTCCTCGTCGACCGCTCTTAGGGGTTGTAGAGCTTCCGGCCAATGATAGGGAGCTCTCTAGTGCGGCAATTTTGGCCTCAATAGCTTGGGCTTCTCCTCGAAGGGCTTCAATCGCGTTGTTGATAATGTCGTTAGCTGCTTCCATGTCTGTTTCTTTCCAGCGTAATCGGGCATCGGAGATGGTTCTCCGATAATGTGTCTACTATACGGATAACGCGGTTGTACGCTTCTCTTAGCCACTGTCAGAGGCTATCGCTTCGCGCCGTTTCTATGCGTCTCGTCATTGAGTTGCTTGCAAGCAGAACACGCCCGTATCAAATATAATCGTACCTTAACACAGGGCTTTGGACCGGCAACAGAAAAATCGTATTTTAGTGAGTACTCGTCAACTTAATGTTGGTACTTGTTGGTGGGTAACACGATAAACAAGCCTTTTGAGACGAGTATCTGTCTGTTTAGGGTTCTAATCAGAGTCACTCGGAGGGGCGTTCAAAGTAACCAAACGTGAGGGACCTAGGCGCAGTCTTGTTCTCAACGGCCGTACTATTCCAGCCGTCCGGCCATAAATTTGACAGTCCTTACTCGAGCTAAGGACCATATTCTCAATGTAGTCCAATCCCCGTTGTACCGGACCAGATCTAAGGTTTCTGTTGTGTCCATCCGGTGAGTCTAGGACCAATAAGAGGTGATAGCCACCTTCTTAACTCAGTCTACAAGGTCTGTCGGTTGAGCAACACTGTGCGCGGCTGACATCAGTAAAGGTCATTCTCGAAAGCAATAACCCGCTCTGTTAGGCATGATGGGGATGCTGAGCTGAGAAAGGTGACCCTCTAGCTCTATATGTTGTACATCGGTGTCTCAGGACCTATTCTTCTAGCTCGTTTGAGACCCGTGCATCATTCATTGTGAGCGCTAACATGAACGGATGGTCCTGGTTTCCATTAGCACTGCAAGTCAGAAAACTTATCCTTTTTACGTACCTACACAGTGAGAGTCTACTCTCGGACGAGACTCATCAGTCTCGCAAAAGTACGGGACTTGTCTCAGAGAGGCTCCGCCGTAAGTGAACTTGACCTATGTTCGCGGGGCTACCAGCTTGAAATTTCTATTGAATCATGCATTTTGCGATAGTTTATAGGCTGATAAGGGGCTCCGTTTGATTGGTGAATTGCCAATACAAGCTCCGGTCGGGGGCCTTTTACTGAAAAGGTCAGCCGAACTGAATCTCAAACATTTCATAAAGGCCTCAAGTGCCGCACTTCGAGGCGAAACCTAACTCAAACGCTTGGACTCGTTTCAAGCGATATCTGCTGCACCCGGTTATGGGTGGCCAGAGCTTCCACAATATAGCGTGCTCATCTTCAGTCATCGTCAGTGCCAAGGAAGTTTGATCACCTGTTTACCCAGCATGACACGACGGCGAAGTCCCTAGGAAGCTGCCTCCCTAAGCTAGATGTTCGTTAAAGAGGATGCGCACGGGCTCCTGTGCTATATAAGCTTCCAGCGCTAAGGTGCGCCGGGCCCTTTTGCTGTCAGCCGCTAGGAGATAGGTTCTGGCGCGTCGTACCTTGCTCTTCTGATACCAACCAGGAGCTTGAGCTCTGTGGGCTTTCTGTTTAGTAAATAGTCTGTTATTACGTAGATTTATTTTCAATTAGAAGCGTGGTGGGGGCAGATGATGTAATGATGTTGGTGCTCCACCACAGGCCACCGCGTGTCAGTGAATCTAATGATCGAGCTGCTCTTGCCGAGGGTGATAGACATCAGCAGCAAGCTGAGGGAGAGCTGCTCGATAAGAGGGAAACGTTGGCCACCGGACATTGGGGACCCGCTCTAGTCAGGTTAACTTATCTTATGTGCAAAGAGGCCATCTGGCACTGTCTATGGTGTGGTGATGCTGGGCCTGAGTTGACCACTGACCTGTCCTACGATCGGATAGCAGCATGATCAATGGTACCGGTAAGTAAGGTAAGTTTCCCGGTGGAAGGGGCCGAGACTCATCATCACGTTTGCCATTGCAATATGTGCAGCTGCTGGGCTGGTAGGCCCGTGTTTGCAGCCCTGGTAGGAAAAATAACCTTTGAGGGGCAGGAGTATATTCAGGTATATGACTCTTCGGCGTGACCGAGCGCGGGTTCTGCAAACATTGCGGCTCTAACCTATATTATCGACTGAAAGAAGCTGACAAGGACATGATGATGGTGGGGGCCATTGATGAACGAGAGAAGTTCTCACTGGTGGGAGAAATTTTTGTCGACCACCAACCCAAAGGTTTTGCTGGGGAGCTGGAGCGGCTTAGCGAAGCTGAGACTGTAGCCCGATTTACCTCTCAGTAATAGTCGGATATCACGCATATATATGCATTTTATATTCTACTGTGAGATGCAGAATTTAAGTGCGTGTTGCCTTGTCGAGTGGTTTTGACTACCTACAAGCTTACATAATCCATCAGTCATAATTTTGTGCAGACCGACTATTGAGTAGGTAGGCTCCAAGCTGATCGGTGGGTTGAGCGAACGGTCTAGTGGCTGGGAGATGGTCAGATAGGCTTATTGCTTAATCTCAGTGCAAACATCTACATTTAGCCGGTAAGTACGTAGTTGATCACCCTCAGACCTGCCTGGGTAGGGCATCAGCGGCGGCTGATCAACTTCTGACCTGCCCGGGTAGAACACCAGCGGCGGCTGATCAACTTCTGACCTGCCCGGGTAGAACACCAGCGGCGGCTGATCAACTTCTGACCTGCTCGGGTAGAGCACCAGCGGTGGCCGATCAACTTCTGACCTGCTTGGGTAGAACGTCTGAGGCCGCAGTTCAACTTCTGACCTGCTCGACCACAAAGAGCGTAGAACCACCACCGGCCGCCTAGTGAGGCTCTCAGGACGTGATTGGAGCAGATTGTGGGTGAGTTCAGGATGAATGGGCTCGAAATCGCTCCTCAGTAGCACTCCGAGCGGAAAGTAAGGCTATAGTCAGTCTCTCTTGGCACTCGATCACTATGAGGGGATTTTCGGCTAAATGCCGACAGCATCACCCAGTCTGGCGAGGCGCTCAGGAGACGGCTCGCGTAGAAGATGGGTGAGCGTCGAGGGGAAGGAAGGCTGTTGCCCCGTCTTGGGGCGGCTCCTTGTATGGCAGAATGAGGTGCCTAGTGTCAGAGAAAGCGCCAGGTCCAACGATTGTTGTGGCAGTTAGTACACAACACGCGCCTGAATGGATGATTAGCCGGTGCGAGCTGTGCACCACGAGCGGCATCTAATGCATGGCAGTCAAAGCAATCCGTTGTAAGACCAAACCATCGCTCTCCGGTGTGACAGGAGATACAGGGAGTGACTGCGTGACGGCCCGAAAGGGGCCAGCCGGCCGCGTCATGGTCGAAACGTACCATCCGCCATCGGTCTGGGGCATGGCATTGGCCGCACTTGGTGGTGTTATTGCCCTTGTGAGGATCCATATGGCAATTGTCGCAGCGGCTTGTTGGAGCGATTGGTGGTTTTCCATCTACTGCTGCTGGGTGACAGTCTCCACAAGATAGCAGTCGGTGCCGTCGTTCGATTGGGAAGGTGGTTGTATTGTGATCAAAGCGGTCGTGGGCCGCTTCTGAGAACTTTTTGTCTTCTTCTAGAACGTGGCACTGGTCACAATGTTCCCCTAGTTCAGGACCATGCCCAGGAAGATGGCAGGTTGCACACTCAGGAGTCTCAGATTTTTTACTCAGGTCTGGTTTGCCTTCTCCGCCATGGCACAACAGACACTCCACTTCCTGATGCGCCCCTATCAGTTCAAACCCCGTGTTCGCATGGTCAAACTTCGGCGTTGGCTTGAAGGCAGTTTCTGTATGGCATTTTGTACAGTCTTCACCGAACTGCCCCTGATGAATGTCTAAATGACATTGTGAACACTTGGTTGGCTGCCCGCTTATTTGGTTGTCGACATGACAGAGTCGGCATTTTACGGAGGTGTGCGCACCTTTAAGGGGAAAAGAAGTTACCGCGTGCTGTCTGAGACCAAAGGTTGAAGGTCGCCAGCCATCGGTACCGTGGCATTGGGTACAGTTGGATGATGCGGAGTTTTTATGGGGGTTTTCGTGACAGTGATCGCATGCTCGCTCGTCATGGATACTTTTAGGAAGAGTGCGGACCTGCTGGATGAGCATCAAACTAAGAAGTTGAGGCGTAGCTACTGGTGTTTTAGCGATAGATGGGTGGGAGCGTTCTTCCTCTGGGCTGGTGGGGGAGATGATCTGCGGACTTTGATGAGAAGTCTGACGGCGTTTCCCTTTTCTGTTCTTTCTAGGATATCCCCTCATTTTGTCGGTGTGGCATTCTTTGCAGTTCAGCTTCTGGTGCTCACCGTCGATCTCAAAGCCAGTTGAACTATGGTCAAAGTGGCTGTTTTCGAAACCTTGAGTGGTATGGCATTTTTGGCAATTTCCAAAGTTACCATGGGCTTCTACACCTTGATCTTTGTGGCATCCATAGCAAATCCGCGGGGAACCCTGGAAGATGCGCTTCCCTCTCTTTTGTTCGGTATGGCACCGGAAGCAATCAACCTCTAGATGGGAATTCTCCAAAGGAAATGTGGTTTGGCGGTTGTGATTAAACTTATTCTTTGTCCAGCTGAGCGGTGAGTGACAGATGCTACATTCTCCCAGAGGATCATGAGGTCGCTCTTTGAGGTGACAACCGCTGCAGAGGGTAGGGGTTTTAGTAAACTGAAAATCTTTATGGCAACTTAGGCAATCAACTTCTTTGTGTTTACCAGGAAAAGAGCACGGACAGAGATCGTGTTCAAACTTTGCCGGCGTAAATCCTGACACCGAATGGCAGTTATCACAGGGCTCTTCAGTACCTCCATGAGCTTCTTCGTGACAGGCTGCGCATTGAACAACGGCTTTAAGGTTGTTGCCACCTTCGTGGCAGTCGGTACATTTAGAATCTCTGTGCCCACCGTCCAACCGAGTCTTGTGATTGGTGCGGGTGCGGTTAAGTTTATCCCAGTCGAGTGCACGATGACATGATTGACAGTCTCGTCCGAATTGGCTCTTGTGGGGGTCTTCATGGCAGTTTGCGCAGGATCCAACCAGTTCTGTAAGAGGTCGATCATGACAGTCTTTGCACTCAAGCTCCTCGTGTCCGCCTTCTAATGCAAACAATGTCAGATTGTGATCAAACGCCTGGCGGGCCTTTTCGGTGACCAAGCTATGATTTTTGCCCCGGTGGTCGACATGGCATTCGATGCATGGCTTATCCGCGAACCGGCCATGAAACCCGGTGTTGTCGAGTCGAAGTTCTTCAATGACGGTATGACAGTCCAAGCACTTTTCATCGGGAATCCCTTTGAACATCAGGTGGCACTTGTCACAAGAACCGGATATATTGGCATGATCAACCCCAAGGGGGCCGGGAGACATAAATTTACGCCAATTCTGAGCATAGCCTAGCAACGGTACACTCACAATATATAGAATGAGGAACAATAGGGCTGATAAGCTCCTCACGGAGTGCCGCGTACTGAGATGAGAGAGATAAGTTACCATGATGTCTCCACAAAAGCGCCTGATTGAATGAAGAAACGGAATTCGTTATCCTCTATATTTTGTTCCCAATCGATGCCTGCAAAGAAGCTCCTCTGATTGTAAAAGAGCTGTAAATAGGCAACGCGCTGGGTTTGAAGCGTAAACGGATTGAGATCGACTATATTGTTTGCTTGACCATCAGATTGACGTCCGGAGACTCGCGCACCATACCGATCGATCAATCGAACGCCAGCCTGGGCGTTCAAACTAGAATTTTGGTATCCGGCACCGGCTGCCCAGCGTATACGGTCTAGATTGGGTGGGTCGACAACATCGTCATCGAAAACAATATCTTCGTAGAGCACTCTGCCCTTGGCGTACAAACCTTTGAGTCCTAGGCGGTCTACACGAATTGAACCCCCGATGCGATACTCCTGACGATCGGGTCGAATGCGCCACCGGCCACGGACTCGTATCCAGCCGAGGTTGAGTGGGCGCCATCCTAGTTGAATGCGATTGTCGAGAAACTCTGGGGCCTGGTCTTCGTCGAGTACACCAGCCTCGTCTACAAGAGCCGCTCGGTAACTAGTAGCTTTTTGGTAGTGGAAGCTATAGTCGGCTTGTGTACCTTTGATTGGGCGGAAATCAGCAAAAAAATTGGCGCTCCAGATATCGGTGGAATTAACATCTATCTGTGCGTCAGCCCAGCCAGGCCCCAAAATGTATCGAGCTTGCTCCATAAATGACAGTTGTCCTCCCACCATGAATCGACTGTTAGGGCGCAAAGTTGCGCGAGCATAAAAGTGGCTATTGTCATAGTTTCTTCTACGTTCCTGGCTTTTGTCTTGGCTGCCTTTGATGAGTATTGCCTTGTCTTCCGCGTAGCTGCCCGCGATCTCAGCGTTTATCCACGGGCGAGAGTAGCGCAAGAGCCCACCAGCAGCAGGCCGAAAGCGATCAAAGTCCAAGTTGCGTCGAGATGTGCTGATCGCACGTCTTCCGAAATAGGCGAGGGCTAGCCAATCAGAACTAAGATTATATTCTATGCGTAGCCCGTCAACCGGCAGAAAAAGAGCTGCGGGGGCAATAAAGCGACCTATTGCAGCTGTCAGCGTCTTTTTAACTATCTGATACTGCAGTTCCCCGCGGTATAGGAGTCGAAGGGTGTCGTTCTTAATATCTCCGTCTAAGGGCTCTCGGCCTCGGTAGTCTACGTGGACTTCTAGGCGGTTATTGAGCTCAAAGAAGTCAATACGAAGACGCATGCCCAGCTCCTGCGCGCTCAGTTTGGCGTTGATACCTGGAGGTGGGTTATCATCCTCTGATTCTGCGTAGAAATAGTCCAGGCTGGCCTGGGTACGGACTTCACCGCCAAGGGCAATAGATGAAAGCAAAGTGGTCAAGCCGGCAAAAACTAGCCAAGCGAAAGGGGGGCCGAATACCCTGGGGAAGAGTTGTTTGATGGACTGGAGGAGTTGTGGTGGTTGGGACAGTCCGGAGACTTCGGCGAAGCCTAGGGAGTTTGGTCGTATCAATTTCATAGTGGAGCCAAAGACGGAGTAAACATATAAGTTAGCACAACATGGAGGATGGATAAGATATACATAACAACTGCAAGAGGACGGTGAAAAATAATCCAGCCTCTAAAAATAGGCTCAATTGTATTCCAAGTGCTTAGTCGGCGCTCCAGGTACTCTTTGCGAATCGCGAGTCGAGCCAGATCTTTGGGCGCTTGTGCGAGTACTGTTGGTTGGGCTTCAAACTCTGTCATGGGGACGTCACTAGTGCGCTCTATCAGGTCGGCTAGCTCGGCACGAACTTCGCTCAGAGCCATACGATCCCCGTTAGACAGCTTAGGCACGAAGCTGTAGAGATATCGACCGAAAATCCCGGAACAGAAGACGGTGACGACGGCGAAGAAGTTCACAACGGCGGGGTTAGCCCAGTAGGTTGGCCCCTCTCGGGTGAAGATAGGAAGCGAGTGAAAAAAGACAAAAGTCACGCCCTGAACTCCCAAGAAAATATGGAGGTTTAGCCATTCAGACAACCGAGCCACCCGGCGCAAGCTGCGCGAGCGACGGGCTACCACATAGATTAGCATGCCTACCATGGAGCCTAAACCGGCCCAACCGAGGGCGATGGACAGAGGCTGTGATGATGTAGGTGGGGCAACTGTAAACTTCCAGCTTAGGAGGGTGAGCTCGATCGCGATGATCAGAACGTAGACCAGATGTAAAGGCCTATACATATCTGGTGACGGAGTAACATCGGTGGGCTACAGCGACAAGCTTCGCGACGAGAAGCTCAATGATTCTAGTGTGAGTGGCAGCTACAAGGACTCAGGAGTTGTTTGCGTTGAGCGTAGAGGGGATGTTAGCTCATATAGCGATGGACTATGTCCTGCTTGCCGCCTTGGTCGGCATCGTGGTGGTTGCCGTCTTTACGGTCCGAGGCGCAATACGGTCGCAGAACTTAGAGAAGGCAGCTCGCGAAGACTACGAACAGGCTTTGGCTCAAGGCTCAATTCCAGCGAGCTTGTATCCTTCGGTGGATCTCAATACGTGCCTTGGTACCGGGAACTGTGTTGAGGTCTGCCCTGAAAAGGATGTGTTAGGGATTATCGGAGGTAAAGCCCGCATTGTTAATCCTACATCATGCATTGGTCATGGGGAGTGCCATCGCGCCTGCCCAGTGCAGGCCATATCCTTGGTGATCGGCAGCGAGAAACGAGGCGTTGATATTCCACTGTTGAAGCCTAACTTCGAAACCTCAGCCCCAGGGGTGTTTGTTGTCGGAGAGTTGGGGGGAATGGGCCTGATTTACAACGCTATGAACCAGGCCGTGCAGTGTGTACAACAGTTGGCCAAGAAGCCGCTACAGAAGATCAGCGGGGTTCATGAGTTGGTGATTGTTGGAGCGGGCCCAGCGGGACTAGCTGCTTCGGTGACAGCAAAAAATGAAAATGTAGATTTTGTGACTCTTGACCAAGAATCGGTTGGGGGCACGGTACTGCATTATCCACGCCAAAAAATTGTGATGACTCGACCAGTTGAGTTACCGGGCTATGGTTGGGTTCGGCTGGATACCATCGAAAAAGAATCTCTTCTGAACATCTGGTTAGATATTGTGGATCGGGTGGGATTGTCCATACAGACGGAAACCAAAGTAGAAAAGATCCACCGTGAGCGCGGTGTGCTACTTATAGAGACCTCAAAAGGAGCGTTGCGGGCGCAGAGGGTGATTTTGGCTCTGGGACGGCGAGGCTCCCCGCGTAGACTGGGGGTGCCCGGTGAGGAGCTTGGAAATGTCACTTACCGGCTCATTGAACCGGACGCATACACCGGCAAGCGGTGCCTGGTGGTAGGGGGCGGAGACTCTGCGGTCGAAACGGCTCTTTCGCTGGTTGAAGCAGGCGCATTGGTGAGACTGGTGCACCGAGGGAAGGTTTTCGATCGGATCAAGATGGCGAACCGTCGGAAACTCGAAGAGGCAGAAGAAGCGGAGATGCTTCATATCTGCCGAGAAGCGGAAGTGAAAAGGATCGAACGGGACGCGGTGACGCTAAGTATTGGCGGAAAACCGCATCGTTTCCGGAACAACTATGTGATTATTCAGGCTGGTGGAGTCTTGCCCAAGAGTTTCCTGGAATCGATAGGGATTGAGGTTCAACGGTATCAAGGTGAGGTATTTGCGCCGGCAAATCCCTCTTAGGGTCGGTCATGGGCTTCAGGCGGGGGCCGTGACTCGGCACATTGCAATAGTTCTTCGCTGACCCGCGACTAAGACCTTATTAAAGGGCTATTAGCATTACCTGATGGTACTACAGCAGAAATCACTTGGGTTGAACCCAAGTTCCTGCTTCTACGTGGGCCTATGCCCCGCCGCGCGACTCCTTGTTACTTCTTACAGAATCAATTCAAGTGGTCTGTGTTGTATCTTGAGATGTCTGGCATTTGTTGTTTGCAACAAGGGCACCGAGCCATTTTCCGTATGAGGCTTTTTGTAGGGTCCTATGAAATTGGTTTCAATTCTCTGTATTCCGAGTAAAGGAGGGAAAAGTGCTCCCGTTGGAGCACTATGAAGGCGTGCATTCAGGCAACCATGGCAAAGTGTCTATGGCAGCCTCCCCAGCTCCGCCCTTCATACTTGCGAGACCGGTATCGTCCACGCCCAGGGCTTTGCGCTTGGCTTGTCCATCTAATCTGCGGCCATGAATATACTTACGGAGCCCAGATAACTTCGCCCGGCGATCGAGGTTTATAAGTGTCGCTCAATAAACGTATCGAGCAATTGAGTGAGCTCTGTAGTCGCCTTGGGCGCAGAAAGCATCGTTCAAATCTCCGATTTAGGGTCAAGAAAAGACAATCAGGTATTGCTAGGGCGTGTCTTCAAACTCCGGCTGCGGAGATGACGCCGTATCCCGTGTTTGTGAGGGGTCGGCCCGGAGGGAGGGTACGGGATGTACCAGACTTAGGGGTCCGAAAGGGGGTCGAAACCACTGACCCCTCACACATGTGGGAAACAAGTCAGAATACGGTCCGGAGTGCAAAGACGCGCCCTAGTCCTAGTTAGCTGACTGGAGAGCCCCACCATAAGAGCAGGGTATCGCTAATCCTCACCGGGACGAGCCACCGATCGCCTTCGACGTCAAAGATCGGCCCAGTTTGGCTGAATGTTCGCGTCGGTCGGTGAGTGCCTAAGGAGATCGCCCTAGTGGACCCCGCCACATAGCGTAGATCTGCCGAGCCAATGTTTCGACCGCATCAATGTTCATGATGTGTTCTGATGGAAGTCGTTGGTCGAGGACCAACAAAGATAGTCCGTGGGGCAGAGACCAAGCAGCAGCCGCTGCGATTAGTGGATCATGATCTGGTCCTACTACGGCCGCTGCGGTCTCTCGCAAAAGTTCAAACGCAGGGGCTCCTGGATATTCTAGTTCGTCCGGTACCTCAAATTGCTGGGTGAACATTACCCGCAGGTGGACGGGATGCTCGATGGCAAAACGGACGTAAGCAACCCCATAGGCATCGAGGCGGTCACGAGGGTCTTCGAGTTGATCCATCGCTGTGATCCCTGATTTGTGCAACCAATCAAACCCCTGTTGGGCAATCGCCATTAGTAGAGCATCCTTATCCGCAAAGTGGCGGTAAGGCGCTGCATGGGAAACGCCTGCGCGGCGCGCGCATTCCCGAAGACTCAAGCGATGGACACCTCGTTCCTCGATCAGGGTCACTGCCGCTGACAACAAAGCGGTGCGGAGGGCTCCGTGGTGATAACGATCGCGAGCGTTCTTGGACATTCGGTCCCTGAATGCCTCAGTGTGTTGACAGTGCCAACATTTTATGATGTTGCTGGTGTCAACATGGTAGGGTCTAATCGAACCCGCGCTGAGCGGCTAACGGTTCAACGGGACGAAGGTTTTGTCGTCTTTCTCATTGGGGCACGTGTGAACAAATGGTGGATGCTACCAGTCTTATGGGGGATGGGGCAGGCTATGTCTCGGATGATGCGAGAGCTTGGGGCCAATCCGGAATCAGGTTTACTTTCTTATGAGTCCTACAATGGTCGTACCACTTTGATGGTTCAGTATTGGCGGTCCATTGAGGATCTACAAAAATATGCTCATGACCGTCAGCATCACCATATGCCGGCTTGGAAGCGTTGGTCCCAAAAGTGGGCCCATTCAGGAGCAATGGGCATCTGGCATGAAACCTACGTTGTGCAACCGGGTGCTTACGAGTGTCTCTATCAACATATGCCTCCTTTTGGGTTG
Source organism: Myxococcales bacterium (assembly GCA_019634385.1). GTDB lineage: Bacteria > Myxococcota > Kuafuiibacteriia > Kuafuiibacteriales > Kuafuiibacteriaceae > JAHQVK01. The sequence continues at coordinate 14,563 of JAHQVK010000113.1, forward strand.
GGCCGGGTTGGGCCCCTTGTGGCGGCTGAGGGAGCCTTGCACAGTGCGTCGCTACGTTTGAGTGCTAGCCGCTCTGAATAGGTGCGAGTTGCTATCGCTGCGGCTTGGATGACTGCGTTCCGAAACATCTAGCAGGTGGCGTCAAGCTCTGGACCCAAAGCTTCGTGATCCCTTTGCTCATTTTGATACGGTCCACGTGGTGCTGAGCGTTTTCTAAGATTGGACGTGATCTATGATTTGGCCGGGCAAATCTGGGTTGTTGATGATAAACGGTCCTCCCGATCTAGTCGGAGGCTTCTCAATGAGTTAGCCATGACTAGGGCCTTTCGTCAAAGGATGGGTTGCGGTGTAACATCGGCTCTGAGCCCGCGATCTGTCAATCTAATCCTCTTTGGCGAGTACAGAACCTTGTCTGAGAGCTTGAAAGCGGATCAAAGCTTCTTGGGGGACGCCACGAGCTGAATGAGGAAGAATGTACCCTATCTCATCGGTCATCGAGAGTTTCTCAACGCTGTGCTCTGGAAGGTTCGGGCGGGGGCCCCGTAGCGCGAGCTACCCGAGCGATATGGCTCTTGGAAGACCGTCCTATAGTCGATTTCGTCGATGGGCCATGGCCGGTCACTTCCCGGCTATCTTCGCAGTGCTGCACATTGAAATTGATAATGAGTGCAATGCTATCCATGGCACGTATATTCGAGCTCATCAACATAGTGCCCGGGGACCAGGGGGTTGAAAAACTGAATGAGCGTATCTCGTAGAGGTCGGACAACCAAAGTCCATGCTTGGCTAGATGCTCAGGTCGACCCCCTACAAATTATCCTCACACCGGGAAATATTCACGATTCCGCCGGTGCGCAAGCTCTACTATCTACGTTTGCCGCGGGTGCACTACTTGCTGACAAAGCCTATGATATAAACGCTATCGTAGAATACATCGAGACATCTGTACCGAATCGTTATTCCGCCTCGGCGGAATAGAGCGTACTTTAGGAAGTATAACAAGGCACTCTATAGAGAACGCCATTGGGTTGAACGTTTCTTCAACAGAGTAAAACAATGTCGTGGACTGGCAACTCGCTTTGAGAAAATTGCGAAAAATTCCTCTCGAAAATATATTTGCTCTGTATTCGAGTTTGGCTACATTGAAGACAGGCCCTAATGTACGCCTTCATAGCGCTCCACTGAGAGCGCTTTTACCCCTTTACCCGGGACACATGCAGCGGGAACCAAGTTTATAGGGTCTTACAAAAGGTCTCATTCGAAAAAAGGCACGTGTCTCGGTTGCGAACAATGGATACCCAGACACCTCAGGATGACACCGATCAGCAAATGCTAGGGCGTGTCTTCAAACTCCCCACCGCGCTCTGACTTGTATCCCACATTTGTGATGGGTCGGTGGCTTCGACCCCCTTTCGGGCCCCTCGGTCCAGTACATCCCGTACCCTCCCTCCGGGCCCGACTGTTCACAAACGCGGGCTACGGCGTCATCTCCCCAGCCGGAGTTTGAAGACGCGCCCTTGTCTTCCTGCCGAGTCTAAACACTCAGGTAAACCAGGGACTTTGTAATAGTTATATGCTGACCTCAAAGACACAAAACCATTTTCGCTGAGGCTACTCCGTTCCTTTAGTTGTGGCTCTTGTGAGTTGAGAGCTATGACGTTCGCCCTATTTGAAGCTATTCTCGTCGTGAGGTTGTCGGCCTTTGCGGAGCGTCTTACGGATGATCTAATCGTCATCTAGGGCGTTGGTTGTCTAACCGCAAGATATTTTTACGCAACGAATAGGCCATGTATGGGTGCAAAAATAACGTTAGTTATACAATGCACCTATATGTTGCATTTGCGACAACGCACGCATATTATTTGTCATCGTTAGGGATCGCCGGAAGCTTAGTTCAAGCTTCGTGTCAGACAAGGGGACACACAAAGATGCCTTTAGGTGTATATTCAGACAGAAATTCGCCTTCGACAGTTGATGAGCTTACCATTGTAAGCAAAGCTATCGGTTGTTCGTCATACCGAGGTTATGGTGTGGCTCTTCACTGCAGTTTGGCCAAAACCGGCTATGTGTTTTGGTGGCCAACCAGGCTTGATTATCATCGTGCGGTTCAGCAAGCGGCCCAGTCGACCCGTCTGGGAGTTCCAAAGACAGTTCTTGAGTTGTGCGAGTACTATGAACAGTACCCTGACGGGGATGCAGCAATTCGGGCTCTCTTGGGATACGGGAGGAATATGGATTGAACTGCCCTTGACTTGTTCCGTTTCGTAGCAGCACAAAGAGTTAAATTGGGTGAATCTTGAAGGAGCATAAAGATCTTTTTTTGGTGTCTGGATACCTATCGAAAATTGCTCAGACCTGTTGTCTCTTCCTATGTTGGCCAGTTGTTGTCGATGTCTACTAGCTAGCTAAGCTTGTTGCTGAGCTCGAACAAGGTTTTGTGCCTTTTGCTCAGTGAGCCAAAAGTTCATTGGGGGCACACTCTCCCGGCTTCTCCGTGAACTAAGCCAGCTACAGCTTATTGCTATAAATCCGAAATCTGGGGCCTTTAGGACGTTCGCAATAGTTTGTGCCAATTTCAGCAACAGACCTATTACAGCAGAAATCACTTGGGTTGAACCCAAGTTCCTGCTTCTACGCGGGGCTATGCCCCGCTGCGCGATCTCTTGGTAATTCTTACAGAATCACCAAGGGGTCTTTGATGTAAGTAGGGGGCAGGAAAAGATTTTGGTGATTCGCAAAGGTATGTTGTAAATATCCGGATAAAGATAGAGCATACTGGTCGTGACGACCAGGCAAACCGAGGTGATGCGGATGTGTAAGCTCGAGAAACTGAGCGGGATGCGTGACGTTTCCGGAGCCCGCTAGGGCCTGTCTTGAAGATCCAGGTAGAACTATCGTGAGGCGCCTGGTAGTTCTGATTATTCGGATTCCAGCGGCCGACTGGCCCCAGAGCTAGAGGACTGAGAGATCTCGAAAGGGTGTCAGTAGGTCACAAGACATTCGGGTACATCAGGGACTGAGTCATTGCCACATCCAACCCCAACATCCGCCCGGCTTTCCAGATAATGCCGGGTCGCGCTATTCAAGTTCCATCTTGTGACCGCCAGATCCCTTGCAATAGTTTGGTGCCGAATTTGGGGTCAACCTCTCAGTAGAACGGCGGGAATATCATCATACCAGAAAGGGTCGCTGACACTGATGAATAAACTCTGGTAATAACCACTAGACGAAACGATATGAAATAGAGTAAAACAAGTACATCGTTGAGGTGATGCTTTCTAAGTAGTTGATTTATACTTTAGTTTTTAATACGCTAGAAGAAGACATTTCAATATCGCCTACAAGGCGATGCCGGATGCTATTTTAGCTTGGTCTAAACCTGAATGAGATTACAGTAGTGAGTGCTTTGAGGCCGGAGATAGTAGATGGATTAGGGCGAGTGTTGGGGCGCTGAATGTGAGTTTAGTCAGGTATGATATGACGCCAAAGATTGGACACATAAATATCGGGGTATTGGCGATTGAACTACCGGATGGCCGGGTAGGTCTTGCGACCGAAGACCCTTTCCGCCGGACCGAAGAGCCTACGGGCGTGATCCTGTGGTTTGCTTCCGCCAGTGACTATGTCACTGGCCTGATGTCTGGAATGCGACTGGTTGACTACAGTTGTGACATGGAGGTTCACAATAGTCGGGATGCTGCGAGTCGGTATCTGTTAGCAATGGCTCGAGATCACGGGGTAGATGATGAACTCTCCCAGGCTCATTCCAGACCAGTGAGTGATCCAACCTTAACTCCCGAACATGGTTAGCCGGCTGTTGGCGCCCCCGTTTGCTAAAAGGGGTTTACGGATCTCTTTTGGTCTTTTTGTGTGAGCAATCTGCACCATCTTTGGCTCCTATCGGTCATGGCAATCTAGGACATGTCTTGAACGCCGAGCGGGGGCTGGCGTAATATCTGGTGGCCTGCGGTCACTCCTATTATCGTGGGCTCTCGGTGTTGCTCATTGTGGCTAGTTTCCCTCCGAGTTCGTCCATTTAGTCGAATATGGCTCTTTGTAATAGATCAGAGCCTCTCTTAGAGAGGCAGACTCTTCGTTTCCAAGCCTTACCCTGAATATCTTCGCGAATGGCACAGATTTTTTCTCGCCGACCGGTTTGAGTACTGAACAAAAAGTGTTCCTATCTGTTGCCGAGGCTTGTTTCCTCGTAGCCGGACGCATGCCGGTGGGGCCATCTACGCCAGTAATTTTCGCAAGTATACGATGAGAAATAACTTATTGAGCAACGCGAGCTTTGTCCGATACACTTGCTGTTCCCAACATCTTCCTCATTGCAAGAATATAATACAGCAGAAATTCCTTGGGTAGAACGCAAATTCCTGCTTCGCAGCGGGACAATGCCCCGCTGCGCGCCCCCTTGTTGATTCTTACAAAATCAACAAGGGGGCTTTGCTGTAAGACCCTGCTCATAGAGTAACCTGAACGTTATTTGGTGCTTGCTGTACCATACCATGTGGCTTTCAAGAGCGGGGCAGAAAACTGATTGAGGTCCAGATTTACTGCTTCCTCTGGCTCAACGAACTGGTTCTGATGATGGTTGGAAGTCGTAAGAAGTAAGCATGTGTAATTATAAATTCCGAGACATAGACTCAGAGGTGTGTCTTGAACATCGGATTGATTTATGACTTGTTTTGGATTTGATCGAATATCCGTTTATCTGCGGCCCCTTTCTCACGGAGGGGCTCTAGCAGGCCATCGGAAAAAGGACGAGCGAAGCGCCTAACTTACTTTTCCGATGGCCTGCTAGGGCCTGTCTTTAACCTCTGGCCTGCGTTCTGATGTGTATCCCACATGCGGGCGGGGTCGGTGGCTTCGCCACCCTTTCGGGCCCTCGGTCCGGTACATCCAGTACTTCCTTACGGACCAACCCTTCACAAACGAGGGCTACGGCGTCATCTCCACCGCCAGAGTTTAAAGACACGCCCTAGCTTCATTCCAACTTTGGGTATTGGCAAGTCAGGCGCTTTCACAACGATTCACGCTGAGGTCAAAGATATGTTCTAAATAGTCAGGTAAGCGCGTTGTCGCTGCAGTAAACATCGCTCAGTAAACTAAGTTTGAAATCAAAGGATTTTGTCGAAAGTAGAAGAACTAAAATGGACATGGAAGCAACCTACACATTCGTAGATGGTTTGCGGGACATTCATGGCTACCAAAGTACGAAAATTCTCTACCCGGTGGCCGATTCGGGTTCTCTGTTTGGCAAGTAAAGCAATCTGTTGTGAGATCACCAGCGGTGGTAAGGTCACCCATGACCAAGCTAACAAAGCATCCCGTTCACCTCGGCCTTGGGGCCTCCGCGGTGATTGAACCGGCGTTTACCGGTGTTGAATGGTACTACGAATACTTGGCGAGACACGAAGAAGATGGCTGCGAGGGGCGCCTTGTTTCCATGTTCAGTTTTAGTGAGGGATGGGACTCATGGGAGATGCACCCCAACGGGGCTGAGGTGGTAATTTGTACGGAAGGTCAACTAATTCTGATTCAGGAGATCGATGGGGAGGAGCGTTCAACTGTGCTCGCAGCGGGCGAGTATGCGATAAATCCTGCTGGCGTCTGGCACACCGCAGACGTTGTTACCCAGGCCACTGCGGTATTTATTACCGCGGGGCTAGGTACCGAACAGAGAACTCGTGAACCCTAACAGCCGGTTGATCTAGCCCTGCACGCATCTCTCGGCCGGTCTTTGCGTGAAACGTCCTGACCACTAGCAGGCCATCGGAAAAGTGAGTTAGGCTGGTTCGATAGCTACACACATGATGGCTAAATCAACAGGCTGCTAGGGGACTATCGGAAAAGAGACAAGCAATAGACCCAAAGGCCAACTCGCTCGTCTCTATGAGTACATGGCTACAACCCAAATGGACCTCGAGGCGTATCTCGGGGTTCCTCAACTCACTCTTGCTGGAACCATTACTTTGGCAGAAACACTTCTGAAGCACTCGCTTAATGGAACCACAGACATGGTGCGTATTGCACATGCTCGACTGGCGAAAGAAGCTGAAGCGGCTCACACTGCGATGATGGCTCGGCAACGTTATCTCAGTAACCGAGAAGCATCTCGGCAAGAGGTTGATCGTCGGGCTAGTAACGCCTGGCGAGCAATGCATGAAAGTCTGTCTGCACTCGCTCGCTTACCGGAGGATCGATTTCCGACCGCAGTTCGGGCGCAATGGCTTCTATCCACCATTTTTCCGGAAGAGAACCTGGATTTTCTACAGCGTCGATATGTGGACAAGTACACTGTGATGAACAATAAGATCATGCAGATTCAGAGAGATGACTTACTTGATCCCCTGGTGGCCTTGCTGGGTGAATCCTTCTGGACTGAAATTCTCTATACTGCGGAGGCGTATCGGATTATGGTTCAAGATAGTCTGGACGGAGTTCCCTCTGATTCGGATTTACTTAAACAGCTTCGCCAACTACGGAATCGTATTGCCGACTATACCTATAAGGTTGTTGCCAGCGCCGACGTGGAAGATCCCCTTTCTCTCGAAAGTGCCGCTCGTAGGTTATGGGCGATATCCAAAGCTCGGGCACTGGTCCGGCGGAGCCAACGAGGAGCTACCGTAGACCCTAGTTCGGATCAAGATGGGCAATCAGACTCCCGAGGAGATAGTTCCCCATCGGAAGAGTCTTCCGGAGAGAGGGTGGAGGCGAATGGTGGTAGCGCCTCCGGTTCGGTGATTGGCAGTACAATGGGGAGCGGAATACCTAGTTGAGTTTTCGCTTTCATCTGAGTGGGTTCAACTCATCTTCGTTCGTCTCAGCACCCGCCTTTGGTTCGTCTTAACACCCGCCTTTGGTTCGTCTCAACACCGGCCTTTGCCGGGTCTCAGCACCCGTCTTGGTTCGCCTTAACACCCGTCTTTGAGTAGGCTCTTGGGCCTGTGCCCAAACCTGCGGAAGAGTTTATGCAAGCGGTTTACGCGGTGACTCAGCTGATCCCTCCGGGCCAGGTGGCGACCTACGGTCAGGTAGCAACGTATATTACTACGCCTCGCCACGCTCGGGCGGTGGGAGCCGCGCTGCGTCATTTACCGCCGTCGCTGAGCGGGAAGATCCCTTGGCAGCGGGTTATCAATGCCCAAGGCCGCATTTCTTTGCGAGGTGATGGTGAGCGACCGGTGCTACAATTGACCTTGCTTCGTTCGGAGGGGGTCGAGTTTGGCCCTAGTGGGCGGGTCAACATGGCTGTCTATGGGTGGAGAGGGCCTCCACCGGACTGGGAGCCGCCGTTTTCCCTGCTGTTCTCGTTTCCGAAGTCGAAGCGTGGGTAGGCCATGGCTGATTTCACGCATCTTCATCTTCACACCGCCTACAGTTTTCTCGATGGCGCTATCCACATGGCGGATCTGGTCCCTCGCATCACGGAGCTGGGGATGGATGCCTGCGCAGTCACTGATCACGGCAATTTGTTTGGGGCTATCGACTTTTACCGGCGCGCTAAAAAAGCGGGGATCAAGCCGATTATTGGGGCTGAGCTTTATGTGGCTGCTGACGACATGCACAAACGCGAGCAGCAGACCAACCATCACCTGGTGGTGCTAGCGAAGAATGCCACCGGGTACGCAAATCTGATGTATCTGGTTTCCAAAGGATACCTAGACGGGTTCTATCGCCGACCTCGAGTGGACAAAAAGTTGGTGGCGGAGCGGTCGGAAGGTCTTATTGCCACGTCCGCTTGTTTGGGCGGCGAAGTTCCCCGTGCCTGTAAAGAAGGTGACATGGATCGGGCGCGGACGGCGGCTTTGGAACTTAGGTCCATGTTTGCTCCAGAGCATCTATTTCTGGAAATACAGGAAAATCAGCGGCCAGAGCAGGATATGGCGAACAACGGGGTCAAACAGCTGGCACGAGATCTGGATATTCCCCTTGTGGCCACCAACGACTGTCACTACATGATGCGTGAGGATGCAGCTGCGCACGATGTCTTGATGGCCATCGGTTACCAAAAGTTGAAGAACGATCCTACCCGCTATCGTCGGGGTTCTGACGCGTTTTATGTTAAGGCGGTTGAGGAGATGAAAGGGCTGTTTAAAGACTGCCCAGAAGCTATTGATAATACGCGCAGAATTACAGAAATGGTGGACCTGGAGCTCAAGCTTGGACAACCGGAGCTGCCGAACTTCCACACGCCGGATGGGTCTGATCTTCCTTCTTATCTGCAGGAACGGGCTTTTGCTGGACTTGAGCAACGGTTTAAGGAGTTGGTATACCCGGTAGATAAAGATCTCTACCGAGCGCGTCTTGAACGGGAGCTTGGAATCATTACTTCAATGAAGTTCCCTGGATACTTCTTGATCGTCGCTGACTTTATCAATTGGGCCAAGCAACATGATATTCCGGTTGGTCCCGGGCGCGGGTCGGGAGCTGGCTCCTTGGTGGCTTACTCCCTGCGTATCACCGACTTGGATCCCATTCCTTACAATTTGCTTTTTGAGCGTTTTCTTAATCCCGAACGGGTGAGTATGCCAGACTTTGATATCGACTTTTGCCAGGAGCGCAGAGGAGATGTCATGCACTATGTGACTGACAAATATGGTGTCAGTCGAGTGGGTCAGATCGCCACTTTTGCCCAGATGAAGGCGAAGTCGGTGATCAAAGATGTTGCTCGGTGTTTGGAATTACCATTTCACGAAGTCAACGAGCTCACCAAACTAATACCAAATGTCTATAAGGATGAAAAGGGTAACACCAAACCGATCAATTTAGAGAAGGCGGTGGAACTGGAGCCCCGGCTTCGCGAAAAGATGAACGAGAGCGATACTTATCGCGAAGTCATCGAAGTGGCTCGCAAGCTGGAGGGCTTGTATCGCCAAGCTGGGATGCACGCAGCGGGCATTGTGATCGGTAACTCTGACCTTTGGGAAGTGGTGCCTTGCTTCAAAGGTAGTGACGACGAACTGGTTACTCAGTTTAACATGGTAGATGTTGAGGACGCGGGGTTGGTGAAGTTTGACTTCCTGGGCCTCAAGACTCTCGATGTCATTTATGGTGCTGAGCAGCACGTGAATAAACGTATTGAAGAAGAGCTCAAACGAGGGGATGTTGAAGCTCTCCTCCAGCATCCTCATATTCGTCGGATGTCCACAAGTATTGAAGAGTTTCGTGAACAACTATCGACGGCCGTAGCCAATACCAGAGAACGTCGCACCGATGTTCTAGATCTGACCCTTCGAGGTAGCCTCCTTAATCTTGATGATCCTGCGGTGTATAGACTCATCTCCAAAGGGGCTACCTTAGGGGTCTTTCAATTGGAATCAACCGGCTTTCAGCAGCTCCTCAAGCGACTTAAACCGGACTGTTTCGAAGATGTAGTAGCCGCGGTGGCCCTTTATCGACCGGGCCCATTGCAGACGGGGATGGTGGAGGACTTTATCGACTGTAAACAAGGTCGAAAGAAGGTCACCTATCCTCACCCGCTTTTGGAAGATACCCTGAAGCCTACCTATGGGGGCTTCGTCTATCAGGAGCAGGTTATGCAGGCGGCTCAGGTGATGGCAGGTTATTCCCTGGGGGGTGCAGACCTTCTTCGTCGCGCGATGGGTAAGAAAAAGATCGAGGTCATGGCCAAAGAGCGGGTTAAGTTTGTAAACGGTTGCGGGGAGAGAAATATTGGGGAGCCGGAAGCTACCTCGGTGTTTGACCTGATGGAAAAATTTGCTGGGTATGGTTTCAATAAGTCACACTCTGCAGCCTACGCGCTTATTACTTACCAGACTGGCTATCTTAAGGCTCACTATCCGGTGGAGTTTATGGCGGCTTTACTATCTACCGAAGTCAACAATACGGACAATATCGTCAAATATATTGCCGAAGCGCGGTCGATGGGAATCGAGGTAATTCAACCCTCCGTGAATGATTCTGAAGTTTCGTTTACTGTCCCGGAAGGGAGAATTCGATTTGGCCTCGCGGCGATCAAAGGACTTGGAGATGCTGCGCTCCATGCCATCCTTGCCACTCGCCGCCAGGATGGGGCTTTTGGCTCTCTATATGATTTTTGTGAACGGGTGCCTCTAAAACAACTGACCAAAAAGACGCTGGAGGTACTCATTAAGAGTGGGGCCTTGGATACTTTCGAGAGACCTCGTGCTCAGCTGGTGGCTAGTATGGAAGGGGCGATCGATGCGGCTAAGTCGATGCAGCGGGCTAAAGATGCCGGCCAGGGAAATCTATTTGGGGCCAAGGGGATGGCGGAGGCCATCAAACCCCGGGAAGTATACCAAGATGAGGTAAGCGAATGGGCAGAAACGGAACGACTGCGAGCGGAAAAGGAAGCGATCGGTTTCTACATTACCGGCCATCCATTGGACCGCTACAAAAGTGATGTCCGGGGTTTGGTTGATGGGACTGTGGCTGCCTTTGAAGAGGTGGAACGACGTCAAGAACTGCGGGTATGTTGTTTGGTGAGTAGTCTGCGTGATCGTCCACTTCGCGATGGTGGAGGTCGAATGGCGTTTGCGGTGATCGAAGATCAGACGGGGGTATTTGAACTCATTATTGGTGCACGGGTATTTGGGGAGACCGAGGATCTCCTTCGGTCCGGTCAACCGATCATCGCCAGAATAGGGGTGAGTGTAGATATCGACGATGCCGGTGCCAAAACCATTCGAGCCCGGATGAACGGGGCACAAAGTGTGGCTGAAGCTCGTCGTGAGCGCAGTCGATTGATGACCCTGGCGGTCTCGGAAAGTGAGATCGATGTCCGTCGTTTAGAAGGATTTCGAACCGTTATCCGTCGTTATCCTGGTCAATGCCGTATTCGGATGATGGTGAGTATTGATAAGACTGCGGAAGTGGAGCTTAATCTTCCCCGCTCGGTGCGGGTGGATGCAACGGATGAAGTGGTAGATGCGGTTGAACAACTTTTTGGGGTCGGCGCAGTGCGGTTTGCCTAGCAGGCCATCGGAAAAGTGGGATGGGTGATCCGCGAAGTATCTTTTCCGTGCAACGCTCCGGATGAAGAGGGCGCATACCGGGCGTATGCAACCGATGAAAGGCGAAGCCGGTCCAGGCCCGAAAGGGTGGTGAAGCCACCGACCTCTCACACATGTGGGATACAAGTCCGAACGCGGTCCGGAGGGTAAAGACACGCCCCCGCTAGTGCCGCCTTAAATAGTCACCAATATGTTGTTGTCGCTCCGCTCGGGCTTTTTCTCCGACTCGCTCAAGAAGAGCACTCAGCGCAAGGTGTGCTCCGGCGGCATAAGGGACCGCTCGGACGGCTAACTCACAGTTGTATAGCGCCTCTTTGAGAGGTGGCTGACCATCTTTAAATTGCTCGAGGCAGTCCCGAAGAGCCACGTATTGCCCTGAACGACGCCAAGGAGCCCCGGCTTCGAGAGTGATAAAGAGAAATTGAAGCGGCTGCTGATCGTTTTTCAATCGATAGGGATAGCCTTTGGCCTCAAGAAGGGTCAGGCCGGTCGAAGCGATGACAAGGACCATGGATAGAAGGGCCATGGTGGTCCAAACTTGGTGTGTCCACCGTCGCGTGAGGGGACCGGGAGGCAATAGCCAGGCTAGCATCACCCCCACGGCAACGCCCACGAGGTGGGCGGCGCCATCAACGCCGGGAATGAATCCCCACAAGATCAGCATGACTAGCCAGCGGGTAATGGAACTGTGCGCCTCTCGCCCTTCAGAACCCAATGATCGAGTGTTCCACCACGCGAGTCCTAGCAGTCCGCTTACGGCGCCCGACGCACCTACTGAACCCATAAAGAATACCTTATTCAGCAGGAACATTTGATAGGCGTAGCTTCCGAACATGGAGATTACGCCGCTAAGCACAAAGAAGACCAACACCCGTTTGCGGTCATAAAGTTGCTCCACGAGGGAACCAACGATACTCAGGGCATATAAGTTGAAGAAAATGTGGAGAAGATTGCCGTGAGCAAAGACCGAGCTAACGAATCGCCAAAGCTCCAGATCCTGAATTTCAGTGGAGGTGGTCAGGCCTAGTTGGAGAAGAGCAAGGGAGTGGAAGCCAGCGATGGACTGGGGGCCGGTCAGTAGGACCATTAGGGTGTAGTACACCAGGATGTAAACGGTAATGAGGCTGGTCCCTGGTGACCCGGACATGGACTTAGGGAGAATGGCCTCAATAATTAGGCCTTCAAGTTGGGATCCATGCAGGTAGTGATTACACTGGCGACAGCGAGTCAGCTGAGGGGTCACGAGCGCACCGCATTTAGGGCATGTCTGGTCCTCGCGAAGCATGGGAAGTGAGCGTGAGGCACTCGCGTGCTGCTGGCAACTCATCTCCGGAATGGTTGAGAGGTGCGCACCGGCCTAAAGTAGCTAGGCCGCAGTTGTAGATAAATAAATCAATAAAGAATATGGAGATGAGTCCCAGTGTTGACGCCGGCGGCAGGACCCATCGCCACAGTCATAGATATCACGCTGATCGCGCTCCCACTGTTTGCGTGGATATCGACGTTGCTGGGGCTGTGAGCGACGATAGCGATAGGGATCGCGGTTCCTCGGCCGGTAGTCTTCGTACCCGTCGTACCGCTCCGAAGGGTAGCGGCGTTCGTAGCGGCGCTGGTAGTCCTCCCCCTCGTAGGGGTACCGGTTGCGGTACCTTTCGTGATTACGGTCCCGCTTATGATCGCGGTACCGTTTCTTGTAGGAACTATCACCGCGCCTCAAGTGTGGTGAACCATAACGGCGGTGAGGAGCATGTCTGGGCTCGCTTCTGTACCGAGGCTCGCCCCTCCCAGTGGGAGGGTACCGTTTTTGCGGGCGATATGGGCGCTCGTAGTGATCGCTGCGGCGGTATCCGTCCGGATTTCGCCATGCTCTCCAGCCAGCACGGATCGCTCGTTTGACGTTGTCGTACCACGTACCCAGGGTGCTAAAGACCGCCCAAGAGACCCTTCGGGTCCAACGGATAAGCCGGGTGGTGAGATCGTAGACTTTGGAGCCTACGTAGAAGAGCCCACTGAGGATGGCTTGTTCTCCACCAGCTTTCTGAAAATGCCCATAGAACGTGCGGCCCTCAACGCGAACATTAAAGGTCAGCCAGATGAGGCTGATCAGGGCAGCGAGGATGACTACGTAACGCGTATTCTTGCCCATATCATGTAGATAAGATGTGCTTTGGTGAAGAGCAACTTTTTAGCCGGCGTTGCTTGTATGATGGTGGCGTTCTACTGATGGCTCTCGGGCTAATGTTGCTATTTTTCACACTTCTTTGGGTTGGGTACTGCCTTTGCGTCGCGTAGTCCTCGAGTGGGGCCGCATGCGGAATAATCGACATGCTCCCCCCGACATTTTGCTATAGCCGTTCGCCCCATCGGAGAGCGCGAACGTATGACGATCGAAATTGCAAAAACGGCCCGGGTATCGCGGCTGGCCGACCTCGAACCATCAGTACGTGGAACCAAGATCAGCGTGCGTGAAGACGTTGTTATCGATAGTTTTGTGAAGATCAAATCGGCCGGTGGTGAAGGAAATGTGGTGATAGGTGCTCGAACCGTGGTTAACTCGGGGTGTGTCATATACTCTGGCAACGGGGTGTTGATCGGAGAGGATGTGGCGATTGCGGCGAACTGTACCTTGGCGGCCACCAATCATGCGTATATGGAGAGAGGTAGATTGATTCGTGAGCAGCGCTTTATCTCCTCCAAAGGGGGGATAATCATCGAAGATGACGTCTGGATCGGTGCCAACTGTGTACTTCTTGATGGAGCGGTATTGCGGCGAGGTTGTGTTGTGGGTGCTGGTGCGCTGGTTCGTGGGGAGTTGCCGGAATACAGTGTCAATATTGGGGTTCCGGTTCGGACCATTCGTTACCGAGAGTAGCTTTCAGTCTACAATCATTTCTGGGACGTTAGCTGGTATCACCAGCTTGGGTTCGGTGACCGCCTCTATATCCTGAATGCTCACCCCTGGGGCTCGTTCGGCGAGATATAAGCCATCATCGTGAACTTCGATGACCGCGAGATCGGTGATGATCGAGGACACGCAGTTGAGGCCGGTTAGAGGTAGGGAGCAGCTGGTGACAATCTTGGGGGTGCCGTTCTTTGCTGTGTGCTCCATACACACAATGACTTTTTTGGCGCCTGCCACCAAGTCCATCGCGCCACCCATCCCTTTGACCATCTTTCCTGGGATCATCCAGTTTGCAATATCACCCTTTTCAGAAACTTGAAGCGCTCCGAGCACCGTCAAATCGATGTGTCCGCCCCTCACCATGGCGAATGACAACGCACTGTCAAAGAATGTCGAACCAGCAATTTCTGTGACTGTTTGTTTCCCAGCATTGATGAGATCCGGGTCTTCCTCACCTTCGTACGGGAATGGCCCAACGCCAAGCATGCCATTTTCCGAATGGAGAACAACCTCCATACTAGGCTGAATATAGTTTGCTGCTAATGTTGGTATTCCAATACCTAGATTGACAAACATTCCATCTTTAAACTCTGCGGCGACTCGTTGTGCAATTTGCTCACGACGTAAACCCATATTATACTCCTACCAATTGTAGCTATGTTCTAGCTAGGGTGCATTGCTAAACGCAGGCAAGGTTTATTGCTAGGGCGTGTCTTTTAACACCGGCTGCGGAGATGATGCCGTATCCAGCCTTTATGAGGGTTCGGCCCCGGAGGGAGGGTACTGGATGTACCCGACTGAGGGGCTCGAAAGGGTGGCGAAGCCACCGACCCCTCACAGATGTGGGAAACAAGTCCGAACGCGGTTCGGAGTTGCAAGACACCCCCTAGCTAGTGTCCGGAGTCAGTACTACCTACTATCATTTCTGGTCGCTTTTTGGGACTCTGCTCGTGCGAAGCGGTCGCATCTCTGTAGATATAGCAGCAAAGACCACTTGGGTAGAACCCAAGTGGTCTTTGCTGTATACCACCAATGAGAGCTGAAAGCCCGACAATGGCTCTAGCTTATGTAGCAATAAGGAATGAGTATACCAGCAGGGCATCGGAAAAGTGAGTTAGGCGCTTCGCGGGTCCTTTTTCCGGGGAACGTCAGGACCGGCTTCGCCTTTCATCGGTTGCATACGCCCGGTATGCGCCCTCTTCATCCGGAGCGTTGCACGGAAAAGATACTTCGCGGATCACCCATCCCACTTTTCCGATGGCCTGCTAGTAAAGGATGCGCGCAGCGATGCAGCAGAAATCACTTGAGTTGAACCCAAGTTCCAGCTTTTACGCTCGGCTGGGTCTCGCTGCGTGAGCAGTGAATCGAGCCAGATGCTAAACTCAAGTGCACTTTGCTGCAAAGGTTACCGACCAGGATAGTTATGCCCTACGAGACTGCTTACGGCGGCCTAGGTGCATGGGATTAAAGAGCCCCGCGTGACTGTGGTGATTTTTGTGGTAATAGATTCCGAACAAGATGCGATTACCAATCCAGTATAACCCGTGATCCAGATTGACGGGGGCGGGTTCCACTTCAGAACGGTGTCCATTATGAGTGACCCAATTGAAATGAACCACGTGCAAAATACCCAATATATTCGCGGGAACAAACAATATCCAAAAAGCTCCAGCGCCGAGAACGTGGTACCAAGCGCCGATCAATAAGAAGTTGGTTCCGAAGCTGGCAATAGCGCGGATTTTCTCAAAACGCCGATTACTTGGCGTATCCCCGTGCCATTCGAGGAACTGGGTTTGCAACTGATGCTCGACGTTCGTGATGCTTAAGCACAGATATTTCCAATAGTTTGGAACAATGGGATGTGGGTCCTTCTCTGGGTCATCGGAATACTTGTGGTGCCGGCGATGTACGATCTCCCAGGAGGCATAGCGACTCAGCACAATCAGGCCAAGAAATTCACCCACCAGGCGATTGATGGATCGAGGAAGATTCCCATGGCTGCAGTTATGAATGGTCATGGTTGCCGCAATGTGCAGATAAGCAACGAGGGGTAGGAGTAGCCAAAGCTCCAGTGCAAAGCCGGGAAATATTCCCTCAAAATCTCTTATTCTGCAGATTGCGATGATTGCTGCACACACGACGAACCAAAAAGCATCGTAGGCTAAGTAGAACCACCACGTTCGGCGGAATTGAACCGAGGGCTGAACTTTCAAAAGGTCTGTAAATGATATCATTGGAGATTCTCAGACTCCGCTCTCGTCACCATGATGCTGCCAACAACACTGCGCTTGTTGCAGGTTCTGACCTTGGGGGTTTCCCAAGTCATGTCTGGAGTAGGACCATAGGCATCGGTACCCAGAACGTTGGCATGGGATGGAAAGTCGATCGGGTACCAGAGGCTATTGAGGCACCAAATAACTTGAACTACCTTGTTATTATTAAGCAATTTGAATTCGTAATGGGCGTTCTTCAGAGGGAGCAGAGTGACGTCCAAAAGCTGAGAAGCCCCCTGAGAGGGTAGTTGATTAGACACATGTTCAGTACGTAGTTCAATCGATCGTATGAATTGGTGGTGCAAGCTGTTCGGCGCACTAGGCACCATTTCTTGGTCTATGGACCCTTGCTTGGTCCAAATTTGGCCTCTGATTCGCTCACAAGAACATCCTCTACTGGCTCAGGCAACGACTTTGTGGTGCGAGAATGCCTCCTGCTTCCAGGCCGTGTCTTTAAGGCTGGCGGAGAACTATCACGCAGTGCCTGGTTTGACGGAATGTGTGGACTCGGAAAAAGGCTTACCAAAGCAAGTAGACGTAGAGACCATCGGTCCGCTGGTGGACGATAGTTCACCGGACGTCCGGGTGACTCTTGGGTGAGCCAAAGAGTATATCCAACGTGGGTGACTCACCCTTAGCTTTGCAGCCTGTTGATTTAGCCCAGTGTGTAGCTATCGAGCCAGGCTTTTCGTGAAACGTTCTGACGACGAGGCGAGCGTACCTGGCGGTACGCGACCGAGGAGAGACTTCTTGTGGTCAGGATGTTTCACGCAAAGACCGGCC